>CAZLLV010000233.1:0-4432 GCA_964560325.1 uncultured Thermoanaerobaculia bacterium
GTCTTCCGGTGCCCGAGCGCCCAGTCGAGCCCGGAGCGGTAGCGCGTCTCCATGCCCGAGAGGAAGCGCTCGCTCCGGTCGTAGAGCGGCTGGAGGCGCCGGCGCGCGCGTCCGCCCCCGCCGGCGCGCAGCACCCGCGACGAGAGGACCGGGATGAGGGTCAGCGCGACGGCGAGGGAGGCGAAGAGCGCGAACGCCACCACCACCGCGAGCTGCTTGTACATCACCCCCGAGACACCCTCCATGAAGACGATCGGCAGGAAGACCGCCATGGTGGTGAGCGTCGACGCGGTGATCGCGGTCGCGACCTCCTGGGTGCCGACGATCGAGCTGGTCTCGGCGTCCTCCCCCTGCTCGCGCTTGCGGAAGATGTTCTCGAGCACGACCACGGCGTTGTCGACCAGCATGCCGACGCCGAGCGCCAGGCCCCCGAAGGTCATGATGTTGAGCGTGTAGCCGGTGAAGTAGACGAGGGCGAAGGTGGCGACGATCGAGATCGGGATGGCGGTCGCGATGACGAAGGTCGAGCGGCCCGAGCGCAGGAAGAAGAGGAGCACGAGGACCGCCAGGATGCCGCCGAGAATGGCGGAGGTCCGCACGTTGCCGATCGCCTGGCGGATGTAGTCGGAGGTGTCGATGATCGTGTTGATCCGCACCTCCGGGTGGTCGAGCCGGATGCGCTCGACCTCGGCCGCCACGCCGTCGGCCACCTGCACGGTGTTGGCGCCCGACTGCTTGTTGATCGAGATCCGGATGCCCGGCTCGCCGTCGATCCGGGTGATCGTCGTGACCTCTTCGACCCCCTCTTGGACGTCGGCGATGTCGCGCAGGTAGATCGGCTTGCCCTCGCGCACGGCGACCACGGTGGCGCCGACCTCCACGGCCGTCGAGTACTCGCCGACGGTGCGCAGGTAGACGTCGAGGTTGCCCTCTTCGACCTTGCCGGCCGGGCGGTTCAGGTTCTCCTCGCGCAGCAGCCGCGTGATCTGGTCCGCCGACAGGTCGAGCGCCAGCATCTTGCTGCGGTCGAGGTTGATCTGGATCTGCCGGCGCAGGCCGCCGCGCACGTCGGCCGAGGCGACGCCGGGCACCCGTTCGAGCCGCCGTTCGATCCGCTCCTCGGTGAACTCGCGCAGATCGACCGGCCCCATCTCGGGCGACGAGACGCCGAGGAAGAGGATCGGGAAGGAGGCGAGGTCGAACTTGAAGACCGTGGGCGGCTCGGCGCCTTCGGGGAGGGCCCCGCGGATGCGGTCGACGCGGGTGCGGATCTCGTCCGCCGCCTCGTCGAGGTCGGTGCCCCAGGTGAACGACACGCGCACCGAGGAGGCACCCTCGGACGAGTTCGAGGTGATCGTCTCGACACCGGCGATCGCCGCCACCGCCTCCTCGACCGGCCGGGTGATCAGGTCCTCGATCTCCTGCGGGCCGACGTTCGGGTAGTCCGTCCGCACCGTCAGGGTGGGGTAGACGAGCTCCGGCATCAGGTCGACCGGCAGCCGGCTGAAGGCTATGCCGCCGACCAGGAGCACGATCAGGAACGCCATGATCGTGGTGACCGGGCGGCGGACGCTGGCCTGCGCGAGGTTCATCGGCGGATCTCCTCTCCCGGCGCCTCGCCGAGGGTGATCGGGGCGCCGTCCGAAAGGGCCTGCTGCCCGAGGACGACCACCCGGGTGCCGGGCGCGAGCTGCACGTCGCCGCCCACCGGCTCGATCGCGGCCCGGGCGCCGGCGCCGGTGCCGAGGACGCGCACCGGCACCCGGCGGGCGACCCACTGCGGCGCGGGCGGTCCGCCGCCCTCGCCGCCGGCGCCGTTCCCTGCCGCGGGACCGGCCGGGGCGCTGCCGCCGCCGGCCGCGCGCTGGGCGACGAAGAGGTGGCTCTCGCCTTCGCCCTCGATCAGCGCCGAAGCCGGCACCAGGAGCGCCGTCGGCTCGGTGCGGTAGGTGATCGCCACGTCGGCGAACATGCCCGGCTTGAGCACGCCGTCCGCGTTGTCGATCTCGATCTCGGCCTCGGTGGTGTTGGTCTGCGGGTCGAAGACCGAGGCGATGCGCGCCACCCGCCCCTCGAAGACCCGGCCGGGGGCCGCTCGGGCCTCCACCGTGGCGGACTGGCCGACCCGGATGAGGGCGGCGTCGCTCTCGGTGATCGAGACGGTGGTCTTGATCGTGGCGAGGTCGACCACCGAGAAGATCGGCCGGTTGGTGGAGGCGAAGTCTCCGCGGTCGAGATAGCGCTCGCCCACGAAGCCGTCGAACGGCGCGATGAGCCGGGTCATCGACAGCTCGAGCTGGGCGGCGGAGAGGTTGGCGCTCGCCTGGCCGATCTGGGCGCGGGCGAGCTCGAGCTGCGATCGGGCTCCGACCAGCTCGGCCTGCACCGTGTCGCGATCCTGCTGCGAGACCAGATCCTGCTCGAAGAGCGTCTCGGTCCGGCCGGCGGTCGCGCGGGCGACCTCGAGGTTCGCTTCCCGCTGGGCGAGCGTGGCCTCGGCGATGCGCAGCGCGGCACGGGCCTGCTCGACCCGCTCGCGCGCCTCGTCCGGCTCGATCACCGCGAGCACCTGCCCCGCGCGCACCGGGTCGCCGCTGTCGGCGTGCATCTCCACGATCGGCCCGGAGGTGCGCGCGTAGAGCTCGGCCGAGGAGGTGGCGTCGAGGGTGGCGACGAAGCGGGCGTCGACCGCGAAGGCGCCCTGCTCGACCTCGGCGGTGCTCACGACGGCGGCGGGGCGTCCGCCGCCCCAGGGGCCGCCGGGACCCGCCGCGCCGCCGGCGGCGCCGTCGTCGCGGCAGGCGGCGAGCAGGAGCAGGAGGAGGGCTGCGGCGAAGGACGGCCGGGTCGTCGTACGGAATTTCAGCATCTCGAGGTCGGCTCTCTCCATTCGGCTCACGGAAGCGGGAGCGCTCGGGATCTTCACGGGAGGGTCGGGCTGGTCGGGGCTGCTCGGCGCGGGCGGGTCGGGCGCTACCGGCGCCCTCACTGCTGCGACATACGCAGGATCGGCGTCGGGGTTTGCGCGGCCCGTCCACCGGTTCCAACATCTCCCCGGGGGGCCGTATTCTCCGGGCTCAGACCTCGTCCGGGCCCGCATCCGTGCGCAAGCGCTCGAATCCCGGACGCAGCGGCTCGGGGATCCGGCAGGGCCGGCCGGTCTCCTTCTTCACCCAGAGGTGGTCGGTGGCGCCGCCGACCAGGTGCTCGCCGCCCCGGGTCACCTCGTAGACGAAGCGGAGCGCCCGGCTCCCGAAGCGCTCCAGCCGGCAGGTGACCTCGACGGTGTCGCCGTAGCGCGCCGGCCGCAGGTAGCGCACCTCGACTCCCGTGACCATCAGCAGATAGCCCATGCGCTCGATGTCGGCGTAGTGGTGGCCGGTGATGGCGCAGAGCGCGGTGCGCGCGAGCTCGAACCAGACGACGTACTCGGCGTGGTGGACCACGCCCATCTGGTCGGTCTCGGCGTAGCGCACCTCGACCGGGATCGTGACGAAGGTGGTGTGGGGGCGCGGGGCTTCACTCATGGTGGCACGAGAGGTTATCGCCTCCGCTCTACGCCGTGCGGCCGGACGCGTGGCGGAAGACGGTCCAGAGGATCTTCCAGCCGGCGAGGACGGTGCCCCGGACCGTACCGGTGATCTTCGAGACCCCGACCCGGCGGCGGTAGGAGACCGGCACCTCGGTCACCCGCAGGCCGTGTCGGAGCGCCTTCACCTGCATCTCCGCCGTCCACCCGAAGTCGGGATCGGCCATCGCGAGCCGTTCGAGCGCCGGCCAACCGATCGCGCGGAACGGTCCCAGGTCGGTGTAGCGGTGGCGGTAGAGGAAGCGGATCAGCGTGCAGGCGACGACGTTGCCCGCCCGCGCCTGCGGGAGGAGCGCGCCGCGCTCGCGCTCGCCCAGGATGCGCGAGCCGATCACCAGGTCCGCCTCGCCGGCGAGGAGCGGTGCGACGACCCGCGGCAGCTCGTCCGGGTGGTCGGAGTAGTCGGCGTCGAGGAAGACCACCACGTCGGGCGGATCGTGCGCCCGGAGGAAGGCGAGCCCTGCCAAACAGGCACTTCCGTAGCCCGGCCGCGGCGCCTCGACCACCACGGCGCCCCCCTCGCGGGCGACCCGCGCCGTGGCGTCGGCCGAGCCGTTGTCGGCCACCACCACCCGCCGCACGGTGCCGGCCGGCAGGGCCGCGAGGTCGCCGAGCACCAGAGGGAGCGACGCCTCCTCGTTCAGGGCGGGGATCACGACGTCGATGCGAGCGGGCGGCACCGGCGGAGTCTACCGGGCGCTCGCCTCCCCGGTGGCAGGCTTCCTGCTAGGCTCGGGGCCGGCCGCTCCGAGCCCGAACCGCGAATCCCCCGTCCGCAGGAGGTCTTCCATGCCATACCGTTCACTCCGCATCGCCGTCCCCGTCCCCGCCATCCTCGCCGTC
>CAZLLV010000234.1:0-2845 GCA_964560325.1 uncultured Thermoanaerobaculia bacterium
CTGTTCCCCCGAGTCGCTCGCGGGTGGGGGGGTGGGTGTTGGGCGCGGGGTCGGTTTCGGGGCGGGGGGGGTCGGCGGGGGGTCGGGGGGACTCCCCCCGGCCGCTTCTCTTTGCCTTCCCCCCGCCGGTCACGCGTACAGCGTCAAGAAGCGGTCGAGCAGCCCTTCCGCCTCGCGCGACGGGGCGAGGATCTCCTCGAGCAGCGCCGGGTCGGCGCCCGGGGGAAGGTACTCGTCGCGGTACATGAGGAGGCGGGCGCGCATGTGCTCGACGGTCATCTCGCTGTGGAACTGGGAGCCGTAGACCGGCTTGCCGGGGATGCGCACCGCCTGGGTGGCGCAGCGCTCGGAGCGGGCGAGGACGACCAGGTCGTCCGGCGTCTCGCCGATCCGGTCGTGGTGGCCGAGCTGGACGGTGAAGCGGTCGGGGAAGCCTTCGAAGAGCGGGTCGCGGCGGCCCTCGTCCGTCAGCTCGATCGGCAGGCTGCCGACCTCCTCGTTCACCATGTCGGCGACCACGGTGCCGCCGAGGGCGGCGCCGAGGAACTGGTGCCCCCAGCAGGAGCCGAAGAACGGGCGGTCGTCGTCGATCCAGCGCCGCGTCACCTCGGCGAGCGGCTGCGTGAAGGGGTGCTCCTCGGCCGCCGAGTGCGCGCCGGCGCCGCCGATCAGGAGCGCGTCGGCGTCCTCCACGTCCTGCCAGCGTAGCGCCGGCCGCTCGACCAGGTTGATCGACACGAGCTGCTCGGGGCGCAGCCGGCAGCGCTCGAGGAAGCAGAGCAGCTCCTGCTCCTCGGCGTCCCGGTGCGAACGGATCTGGAGGAGGGTGACCCGGAGGTTTTCGCGCGCCTTGCCCATGGTTCCGGCTCCGACCGGCTCAGCGGCCGAGCGCGGCCCTCGCGACGGGGCCGGCGATCTCGGGGTTCTGGCGCCGCCGGCGCATCGAGTAGGCGTACCAGTCGGCGCCGTAGGGGGTGTAGATGCGGAGGCGGTGACCGCGGGCGAGGAGCAGGTCGCGCAGCTCCTCGTCGACGCCGAGGAGCATCTGCATCTCCCAGCGCTCGCGCGGGACGCGCAGGCGATCGGCCACCGCCTCGGCGGCGCAGACCAGGTACTCGTCGTGGGTCGCCACGCCGACGTAGATCCCCTTGGCGAGAAGCTTCTCGAGCGCGGCCACGAAGTTGTGGCGCACGGTCTCGAAGCCCTTCCAGGCGATCCGCCGGGGCTCGATGTAGATCCCCTTGCACAGGCGGACGTTGGCGTCCTCCGGCAGGGCCTCGACGTCGTCGAGGGTACGGCGCATGTACGCCTGGAGCACGCAGCCGACGTTGCCGTAGCGCTCGTGGAGGTCGCGGTGGATGCGCAGGGTCGCGTCGGTGGTGGTCGCGTCCTCCATGTCGATGCGCACGAAGTTGCCGAGCTCCTTCGCCCGGGCGACGATCCGCTCGATGTTCTCGTGGCAGAACGCTTCGTCGATCTTCAGGCCGAACATCGTCGGCTTGAGCGACAGGTTGGAGTCGACGCCCTGTTCGGCGATCGCGCCCAGGACCCGCAGGTTCTCCTCGGTGAAGACGCGGGCGCGCTCGCGGTCGTCGACCTCTTCGCCGAGGACGTCGAGGGTCGCCATGGCGCCGCGGCCGTTCAGGTCGCGCACGGTGGCGATGGCGTCTTCGAGGGTGGCGCCGGCGACGTAGCGCTTGGCGAAGCGGTGGACGACCGCCTTGGGGACGGCGGGCAGGCCGGCGACCAGGAGCCTGTTGAACACACTCATCCCGTCGTCCCCTCTCGGTCTTCGAGGCCCGGAGGCCTCAGAGCTCTCAGGCCGTGACGCGCTCCGTGGTGGTGTTCGCCGGAGTCTCGACCACCCAGCGGACCGACTTCGAGCACGGGCAGGTCCCCGCGACGCGGCGCAGCGCCGGCATCTGCTTGGCGCCCTCGTCGGCGCTCAGCTCGCCCGCTTCGACCTGTCGCAGCGTGTCGACGAACTCCTTGAAATCGGACGAGGCGAGGTACGACTCGGGCAACGTTTTTTTCAGGTGGTCGAGGTACTCGGGCAGCGTCTCGAAGCTCTCGCCCTGCGAGCCGGTCTTGGCGAAGGCCGGCACGCCGCGGCGGCGGAAGTAGTCGGTGTGCGGCAGGTAGAGGAGATCCTCCGGCTTGACGCCGTCGACCACCTCGCCCGCCTCCAGGCGCTCGAGCGCCTCCCGGGCTCCCGGCAGGTCGAGGTCCGGCAGCCGGGCGCGCAGGTAGCGCATGTTGAGGTCGCGCACCACCTTGGCGACCTCCTGGTAGTACTGCTCCTGGGCCTCGGCGTTCTTCATCGGCTTCAAACCGAAGCGCACGTTGGTGCCGCCGCCCCGCTCGTCGCCGAACATCTCGAGGCCGCGCGGCAGCCACTTGTTGATCGCCTTCTGGAGCATCTCCATGGTGATGAAGATCTCGCCCTCGGCCGCCTTCTGCGCCCAGCGGCGCATCGGCACGACCCCGGTCGCCAGGTGGAACGCCTCCTCGCGCAGCATCTGCGGCATCGACTCGGCCATCGGCTTGTAGGCGCTGATCTTCTGCATCGAGAGCTGGTACTTGCCGACGCGGTCGATCAGGCAGCAGAAGGTGACGTTGTCGACGAACGAGTCGAACTCGATGTTGAACGCGCCGAGCACGTGCGAGCCGGTGGTCATCGACAGGATCTCGTCGATCATGTCGGCGGTCGGCTGCGACGACACGCTCGACCAGTCGTCCTCGACCAGCAGGTGGAGCATCTGGTAGCCGTGCCGCAGCTCCTCCGCCATCATGCGCAGCACCCAGAACTGCTCCTCCTCCTCCTGGGCGCGGGCGAGGGTCAGCC
>CAZLLV010000235.1:0-2869 GCA_964560325.1 uncultured Thermoanaerobaculia bacterium
GCAGCCG
The DNA here is from genome assembly GCA_964560325.1 of uncultured Thermoanaerobaculia bacterium. Taxonomy (GTDB): domain Bacteria; phylum Acidobacteriota; class Thermoanaerobaculia; order Multivoradales; family DATKCC01; genus CAZLLV01. The sequence goes on from CAZLLV010000235.1 coordinate 8, forward strand.
GCTCCAGCGGCGGGCGGCCTCGGCCTTCGACCAGACGGTGATCCGCTCGGCCGCCGGGGCGCCCTCCCCGGCGCCCTCGTCGTCGCCGTCCAGGACCACCAGCAGGTGGCGGGCGCCGAGGCCGAGATGGTGCCGGCACCAGGCGTCGAGGGCGGGCCCCGGAGCGCGCGCGGTGGTGACGAAGCCGACCCGGGGTGCCGGCGCGCCGGCGGCCCGCGAGGTGCGGACGATCGTCGGGCCGCCCGCCGGTCCGGCTCCGTCCGCTCCCGCGAGCCGGCGCAGGACCACCGTCCCGGGCACGACCGGCGGATCGTCGAGCGGCCCGAGCACGGTCGCCGGCATCGGCTCCGGCACCGGCAGGAGCGGCCGGGGCGGGCGCCGCCGCCGGTCGCTCGTCCAGACCACCAGGGTCCAGCGGTCCGCGCCCGGCCGGAGCGGCTCGACCGCATGCGGGACCCGCCGGGCATCGAACAGGACCGCGGAGCCGCCGGCCGGCGGGAGCACCGCGGCGGCCTCCGCCTCGGTCGAGTCGCCCGGCGCCCAGAGCGCCAGATCGCCGCCTGTAGAGATCCGTTCCGGCGGGTTCAGGTAGAGGACGAGGGCGAAGGTCCGCCCATTGTCGTCCGCCCCGCCCGGGTTGTCGAGATGGGCGGCGAAGCCGTCGCACGGGGCGCGGTAGCGGGCGAGCATCGCGGTCTGCGGCGCGAAGGCGGAGCCTTGCGGCAGCAGGCCGGCGGCCACGCTCTCCAGCTCGTCGAGGAAGCGCTGGACGAGGACCGCGAGCGTCGGGCACCGGTCGAGCAGATCGGGCTCGAGGCCGGTGAGGTAGCGCACCTCGTCGCTCCGCCGAGACGAGCGGCGGTCGTCGCCGCCGATCCCGGCGGCTTCCAGATCGAGCCGGCCGGAGGCCTCCAGCTCGACCGCGATCCGCCGCCGCAGCGCCGGGGAGAGCACTTCGGGCCGGGCGAGCCAGCCGGCTCGGTCCAGGGTCTCGCGCCCGCCGCCGTCCGGCGACCCCAGGCGCGACAGGTCGAGCCCGCTTCGCTCGCCGATCTCCCGCCACGCCGATTCGAGGGCGCCCGGCGGCGGCAGCGGCGACCACCAGAAAGGCTCGGCCGGGTCCCAGGCGCCGGCCCGGTGCAGATCGGCTTCGAGCGCAACGAGGGAATCGCGCAGCGCCACGACGTTCCAGAGGGGGAGGGTCCCGGCCCGTGCCGCGGCGGCCGCGAGCTCGAGGAGCCGGGCGGGGCTGCCCACCTCGGCCGTGGCCTCCGGACCGCGCCGGAGCGAGCTCTCGAGCGCGAGCCGGAAGAGGAGGTCGAGCACCTCGGGCGTCGCCAGCTCGCCAAGCCGCTCGGGCACGCCGGGGCCGGCCGACGCCGCCAGGGCGCCCAGCTCGGCCACGGCACGCCGCAACGCACCCGGTGTTTCCAGTTGCTCACGGGTCAAGGTCACGTGGTCGGCTCCAGGATCGGCAATTTAGCAGACTCGGCTCGGGAACACCGCCGCCGGGGCGGTCCCGGAAGCTGGCACGACCCTCGCAGAACCGGGTATTCGAGGAGGCGAAACGATGACATCCCAATCCCATGTCCGATCCATTTTCCTGACGTTCTTCGTCGCCCTGTTCACCGTGGGGACCGCCGCCGCCCAGACCACCGGGAACGTGGCCATCCGGTTCCTCGACGAACCGATCGAGGATCTCCGGGCGTACTCCGAGAACGTGCTTTCGACCTCGGCGCGGATCGCGCCGGTGAACGCCCTCGGGCAGCGCTCGGTGGCGACCACCGACGTGCTCCTGCTCCCCTACTTCGAGACCGACCGGCGCGACCCCGCGGGCGCCAATACCCTGTTTTCCGTGCGGAACGAGACCGCTCGCGCCACGTCCGTGCGCATCCTCTACCTCGGCGTGCTCGGCGCCGTCGAGAACGCGGTCGAGGAGATCGAGCTGGCACCCCACGCGACGCGCACCATCAACCTGCGCGACGTCGCGGGCCTTCCCGCCGACGACGACGGCATCGCCCGCGGCATGGTGGTGCTCGGCGCGATCGGCCGGGACGGAGGCTCCGAGCGGCTCTCGGGCGACTTCTTCTTCGTCGACCCGAAGACCGACTACGCGACCGGCAACACCCTGCTCAACATGTCGCTCGACGACGCCGGCAACGAGTTCTGCGCCGAGTGGAGCAGCCGCTTCTTCCGCGGCGGCAGCTTCTCCGGCAACTCCTCCTTCCGGGTCGTGGTCGACGTGCCGGGCGGCGCCCAGGAGTACGACGCGCCCACCGCCGTCGGTACCGTCTACGACGAAGCGGGCACGGCGGTGCGCTCGTTCGAGATCCGCACCGACATGAACACCTTCCAGCTCGCGAGCGCGGACATCGCACCGGCCGGCACCCCCTTCGGCTCGCTCTCGCTCCGGTTCCCGGACTCCGAGGGCGTGGTCCTGGTCGAGCACAGCGGCTTCCACCACCTGTCGGTGGCGCTCAAGGGCGCCTGCCGCGACGAAGTGACCGAGTAGACCCCCCCCCCACCGCCTCGGGCCCCCTTCCCGGGCGGTCCGAGTCACCCTCGCCCGGCGATGCCACCCGCCGGGCTTTTTCTTGCTCCTGTAGTTTTTACCGATTCCGAGCCCGAGGCTCACGGAGGGGGGTCTTCGCCCTCGGCGGGCGCCTCGGGCCGTTCTTCTTCGAGCGCCTCGCGGACGGAGCCTTCCGGCGCCTCGCGCTTCGCCCCCTCGCCGCGCTCGATCGTGTAGAGCAGATCGGCGCTGGTGCCGGCGCCGGTCTCCGCTTCGAGGGTCAGCCGGTCGGTCAGCAGGTAGCGGATGCGGAAGGTGTTGACGGCGTCGAAGAGGCCGATGCCGTAGCC
>CAZLLV010000236.1:0-11593 GCA_964560325.1 uncultured Thermoanaerobaculia bacterium
CTGGCGCTCGCGGTCGCGGGCGTGGGTCGCGGCAGCCGGCTCTACCGCGAGCTGGTCGACGAGCGGCAGCTCTGTGCCTGGATCGCGGTCGGGCTCGCCGAGGCACCCGACCCGGGAGCGATCACGGTGAGCGCCGAGACGCTCCCGGGCGGCGACCCGCGGGAGGTCGAGGCGGAGGTCCTCGGGCAGCTCGCGGGGATCGTCTCCCGCCCCCCCGGCCGTGGCGAGATCGACCGTGCCCGGGAGGTGCTCTACGCCGACTGGATCTTCGGCCACGAGAAGATCTCGCAGCAGGGGCTGACGGTCGGCTCCGACCAGACCTTCTTCCGGCGCGGCTGGGCCGAGGAGCAGGTCCGGGCGCTCGCCGCGGTCGAGCCGGACGCGGTGCTCGCGGCCGCCGAGACCTACCCCCACCCCGCCCCCTGGCGCGCGGGGGCGAGCGGCCTGGGCGGCGCCGTCCTCGGCTGGGCGCTGCCGCCGGGCGGCGCGATCGAGATGGAGACCGAGCCGGTCCGGGGTGCCGGGTCTTGATCGAGGTCCGCCACGTCCCCGGCCCCGGGCTGATCGCCGTGCGCGCCTGGTGCGCCGGCGGCGCCCGCGTCGAGACGGTGCCCGGCCTGGCGCTGGTCGCCGGCCGCTCGCTCTCCGAAGGCAGCCGCGCGCGCGACTGGCGCCGGATCGCCGACGACGCCGAGGCTCTCGGCGCTTCGCTGTCGAGCGACGGCTCGTGGGAGATCCACGGTGTCAGCGTCGAGGCGCGGCACGGTCATTGGCGCGAGGCGCTCGACTGGGCGGTCGAGCTCGCCGTCACGCCGTCGTTTCCCGAGGATCGCTGCCGCTGGATGGCGCGCCAGGCGGCGGCGGAGCTCGAGAGCCTGGCCGATCAGCCCGAGGTGCGCACCGCCTGGGCCTTCCTCGAGCACCTCTACGCGCCGCACCCGCGCGCCCGGCCGATCCACGGCACGCGCGACACCCTCGCCGGCCTGACCGCCGCCGACTGTGCCGGCTTCCACGCCGACGCGCTCGCGCGGGGGCTCGTGGTCCACGTGACCGGCGACGTCGATCCGGAGGGGGTGCGCGGGCACCTGGAAGGGCTGGGCGTACCCGGCGCCGCGGTGGCGTCCACGCCCGAGCCCCCTGCGCCGGCCGGCCTGGCGGAGCCGCGGCGCGAGGTGGCGCTCCCGCCGGGCGACCAGGCCCACCTCTACGCCGGCTGTCTGACCGTGCCGGCCGCCCACCCGGACCGGCACGCGCTCGAGCTGCTCGGGGTCGTCCTCGGCGCCGGCGCCGGCCTCTCCGGGCGGCTGCCGGAGCGGGTGCGGGAGAGAGAGGGGCTCGCCTACTCGGTGCAGGTGCAGACCCTCGCCGGCGCCGGCCTCGACCCGGGGCGGCTGGCGGTCTACGTCGGCACCTCGCCGGAGACGGTCGAGGCGGCGGAGACGGCGGTGGCGGAGGAGCTGGCGCGCGTGCTCTCGGACGGGGTGAGCGCCGAGGAGGTCGACGACGCCCGCTCCTACCTCCTCGGCCGCGAGCCGTTCCGGCGCGAGACGGCGCGCCAGTGGGCCGACCTCCTCGTCGTGTCGGCGCTCCACGGCATCCCCGAGCACGACGCCGATTGGCACCGCGAGCGCCTCGAAGCCCTCGACGCCCCGGCGGTCGCCGAAGCCGCCCGGCGGCACATCGAGCCGGCTCGGATGAAGGTCACGGTCGGCCTGCCGGACGCGCACCCGCTTTCGGACTCCCACCCCACGTCGTCCTGATCGGGAGCGAAGGAGTGGGGGGAAGCGCGCCCCCTCCTCTTGACATCCCAGAGGAGAGCGCGAATAATCCTCTAGGCAACCCACAGGAAAGAGGCTACGCCGTGGTGAAGAATCCGTCCCCCATCCTCCAAGGCACCCTGGACCTCATGGTGCTCAAGACGCTCGAGCAGCTCGGGCCTCTGCACGGCTACGGCATCGCCCGCCGCATCGAGCAGGTCGGGCAGGAGCAGCTGATCGTCAACCAGGGCACCGTCTACCTCTGCCTGACCCGCCTGGTCCAGAAGGGGTGGACCCGGGCGGAGTGGGGGCGCTCGGAGAACAATCGCCGGGCGAAGTACTACTCCCTCACGGACGCCGGCCGCGAGCAGCTCCGGGCCGAGACCGAGAACTGGGAGCGGATCTCGGGAGTGATCGACCGGGTCCTCCAACCGGCGGCGGGATGAGCCGTGGCGACCTTGCTGCGGGTGGCGATGGCGAAGATTCGCGGTTTCCTCCGTCCGGGCGACGGGGATCACGACTTCGACGAGGAGCTCGAGGCGCATCTGGAGATGGCGACCGAGGACAAGATCCGCCAGGGGTTCTCTCCCGGCGAGGCGCGCCGCCAGGCCCGGATCGAGCTCGGCAATGTCGCGCGGCTCCGCGAGGCGGGGCGTGAGGCTCGAGGCCTGCCCTGGATCGGCCGCTCGTGGCTCGACGTCAAGCTCGGTCTCCGAATGCTCCGCAAGTCGTGGGGCTTGACCCTGGTCGCGGGCCTCGCGTTGACGGTCGTCATCGGCCTCGCCGCCGTCGCCTCCGACGTCCTGGCCGCCTTCGGCGGCACCGACCTCCCACTCGACGAGGGGGACCGCGTCGTGGCTCTGGAGATCCTCGACCTCGAGGCGGGCGACACGATCGGCGCCTCACCGCGCGAGCTCGAGCGGTGGTCGAGTGAGATGCGGTCGCTCGACGAGGTCGGCGCGTTCCGCACCGTCGAGCGGAACCTCCGGCTCGGAAGCTCCTCCGAGCCCGGACGGCCGGTGGAGGTCGTCGCGGTGGCCGAGATGAGCGCCGCGGGGTTCCGGCTCGCGCGCGTCCCTCCGGTCCTCGGTCGTCCGATACTGCCGGACGACCAGCTTCCGGTGGCCGATCCGGTCCTGGTGATCGGCGAGGAGGCTTGGCGGTCGCGCTTCGCCTCCGACCCCGAGATCCTGGGACGCCGGGTCCGGCTCGACGACACCGTCCACACCATCGTCGGGGTGATGCCGGAGGGCTTCGGCTTCCCCGTCTTCCACCGTTTCTGGACGCCGCTGCGCGAGGGGGGGACGAACCTCGCCGGCGCCGACGACCTCGTCGTCTTCGCCCGGCTCGGGGCCGGCGTCACGACCGAGAAGGCCCAGGCCGAGCTCCGCCGGGTGGGCCGGGTAGACCGGGCATGGGACACCGCGGACGCTACGGCGGAGGAGGTCGTGCTCCGGGTCGTTCCCTACGCCACCGCCTTCACCGGTGAGCTGCCGCCTTGGATGGCGAGCCTGATCCTCGTCTTCTTCGCCCTCCTCCTCGTCCCACCCTGCATCAACGTCGCCCTCCTCGTCTACGCTCGAACCATCACCCGGCAGGGCGAGTTCGCGGCCCGGGTAGCGCTGGGTGCCAGCCGCTCCCATATCGTGGCGCAGCTCTTCCTCGAGATCCTGGTGCTGGCGGTGGGAGCCGGGGTGATCGGTCTGGGCGTGGCCCGGCTGGTCGTCCGGCTGATCCTCGCGGACCTCGAGGCCCGCGGCGGCTCGATTCCCTTCTGGATGGACTTCAGGGCGTCCCCCCGGACGGCGGTCCTGATCGGTGTGCTCGCGGTCGTGGCGGCTCTCGTCGCCGGGGTCGTCCCGGCGCTCCGGGCCACCGGGCCTCGCATGCAGGCCGGGCTGCGCTCGCTCGGGGGACAGACTGCGGTCCGGCTGGGGCCGGTCTGGACCACGATGATCGTCGTCCAGGTGGCGTGCTCCTTCGCCCTCCTTCCGACCTCGGTCGAGATGACCTGGGGCACGCTGCGGTCCGGCCTCCTCGGTCCGGGGTTCCCCGCCGAGGAGTACCTGACGGCGCGGCTCGAAATGGATGCCTTCGGTCTGGCCGAGGATCCCGCGGCCGATTCGGCGGCAGGCGCTGCGCGCATCGCCGATCGACACGCCGAGCTCCTTCGCCGCCTGACTGCCGAGCCCTCGGTCGTGAATGCCACTCTCTCGTCGTCGGTCCCGTCGGAAGAGCCGTGGCTGCGGATCGAGACCGAGGAGGCCGAGGCGACGCGCGGGCTGTCGCCAGGGATCGAGGTCGGGGGCGACCGCGTCGTCCGGGTCAACCACGTCGACGATGCGTTCTTCGACGTCTTCGAGATCCGGCGCCTCACGGGCCGCTCCTTCGGCCCCGCCGATTTCGCCTCCGACGGGAATGCCGTCCTCGTCAACCAGTCCTTCGTCGACGAGGTCCTCGAAGGAGGCAATCCCCTGGGACGGCGAATCCGCTATCGCAGCCGCGACGCGCGAGAGGCAGCCTCGGAGACCCGGCCCGACCGCTGGTTCGAGATCATCGGTGTGGTGGCCGACCTCGAGGAGCACGCCAGCGAGCAGACCGTCTACCACGCGGCTCCGCCGGGCCATTCCTCGGCGGTCGGTCTAGCGCTCAGGGTTCGATCCGACTCGACCGCCGCCGCCCAAGCGCTCCGCGAGGTCACCTGGAAGCTCGATCCGGCGCTCCGCGTCACCCGTGTCCAATCGCTCGACCTGATCTACCGGCAGCACGCGGTCGGCAACTACGTGGGCGCGGCGGGACTCGTCGCCGCCACGCTCAGCGTGCTCCTCCTCTCGGCGGCGGGCATCTACGCGCTGACGTCGTTCACGGTCAACCGGCGCCGCAAGGAGATCGGCATCCGTTCGGCGCTGGGCGCCCAGCCCTGGCGCCTCGTGGCCGGCATCCTCGGACGCGCCATGGGGCGGATCGGTCTCGGCGCCGCCGGCGGCATCGCCGCCGCCCTCCTCGTCGGGTACTACGTCCCGGTGGTCGACATGGGCGGATGGGAGGTTCCCGGAGTCATCCCCGCCGCGGCCGTTTTCGTCGGCCTGGTCGCCGCGCTCGCGCTCCTCGGTCCCGCTCGACGGAGCTTGCGCGTCGAGCCCGCCGACGAGCTCAGGGACGGTTGACGCCGGACGGGAGCGGTCGGGGCGGTCAGGCGCTCCGGGCGGAGGTTCCCCCCGGGTCGCCCGAGAGGATCCGCCACCCGATCACCTTCTCGTCGATCTCGCGCAGCCGGTGGCTGATCAGCCGGCAGAGGAGCTGCAGGAACTCGAGCGACGCCTGCGAATCCATCGACAGCACCTCCTGCACCGTCGGCTGATCGAGCGCCAGGACCGTCAGCGGACCGCCGTGGGCACGCGCGTCGGCCGAGCGCGGCTCGCCGTCGATCAGCGACATCTCGCCGAAGAAGTCGCCGCGGTCGAGGATCGCGAGCGCCTCCTCGCCGCCTCCCGGGATGTACTTCGAGATCCGCGCGCGGCCCTCCAGGACGATGTACATTTCGTCCCCCTCGTCCCCCTCCTGGAAGAGGTAGGCGCCGTCGGGGAAGCGCTTCTCGCTCGAGAACGTCGCGAGCGTCATCAGCTCGGTGCGCGACAGCCCCTGCTCGCGGAAGAGACGGATCTTGTCGCTCGGCTCGACCGTCACCCGCTGCTCGCCGCCGTCGGGGCCGGCGGCTCGGCGCAGGGCCAGCACGTTCTCCGAGGCCGCCTCGCCGGCGAAAAACTCGCGGAGCTGCTCGTTGGTGGCGCGAATCTTCCGGGCGAGGCTGCGCCAGAAGCACCAGTAGAGTTGGACGGCGAAGTCCGGATCGTCCTCGGCCAGCCGGTCGAGCTCTTCGGCCTCCAGCCGCAGCACGCGCGAGGGCTCGCCGGCGCGCGCGTCGGCCGACCGCTCGCGCCGGGTGATGAAGCTCGCCTCGCCGATCAGCTCGCCCGGCCCGATCTCGCCCAGGGTGTAGGTGCCGTAGTGGGTCGGCCGTTCGACCACGATCCGCCCCTCCTCGACCAGGTAGAGGTCGCGGCCGGCGTCCCGGTGGGCGAAGAGGAGGCCGCCCACGTCGTGCACCTCCTCGCGCACCGCCTGCGTGAGGGCGAAGAGCTGCGTATCGGTCAGGTGCGACCAGATGGTCATCCGGCGCAGGCGCGCGGCGAGGTCGATCTGCCCGGCGGCCGGCCCGGTGGCGGCGCTCGACGCGGCCGACGGCAGCGGCTCGGACAGCCCCTCCTCCTCCATGAACCGCTCGCGCTGCCACTCGAGCCGGTCGTAGGAGGTGTGGAGGTACTCCTGGCGCTCGTGGAAGACGCGCGTCAGCTCGCGCTGCCCCCAGCCGAGGATCTGGCGCAGCGTCCTGATGCGGCGGCGCAGGCGCTCCGTCCCCTCGCGATCGCCGTCGTGGAGGAGCAGGAACGCGTGGACCGAGGAGCGTAGCGCCTCCTCCAGGTCTCGGCACTCGTAGCGCGCGCGGCCCAGGAGCTCCGCCGTCTCGCGGTCGAACGGGTTGTGGAGGAGGGCCTTTTCGAGCGCCTCGGCCGCCTCGCGCCAGCGCTTGCGGCGGAAGAGGATGCGGCCGTGCAGCTTGGCCGGACCGGGGCTCGCCGGGTCCTTCGCGGTCGCCACCTCCAGGCACTCGATGGCGCGGGCGTTCTGGCCCCGTTCGGCGTAGGTGTGGGCGAGGCCGAGGAAGTGCGCGGCGTCGATCGAGGCGCGCCGGAGCTGCTCGCGCACCAGCTCGCGCAGGCTCCGCGGGCTGCCGGTGCCGCCCTGGCGCTGCCGCTGCCGCGTGCGGGCGTCCGCCAGGCCGAGCTTGACGCCGACGTTCTTCGGATCGAGGCGCAGGGCGAGGAGGTAGAGATCGGCCGCGTCCTCGTAGCGCTCCCGTTCGGCGAAACGCCGGGCCAGGCCGACGATCTCGTCGACCTCGTGGGGCGGAAGCGGAGGAGCGCTCATCGGACGCTCGATGCTACCATCGGGCCTCCTCCGGCGGCCCCCACTCCCCATGGAAGAGACCCCCCTCCAGGACCAGGCGCAGCACGGCATCGACCTCTGTCGCCGGGGCGAATGGCAGCGCGGGGTCGAGATCCTGGCGATGGTCGCCGACGCGAAAGACGCCGGCGCCGAGCTCCCCGGGCTCTTCTACTCCTACCTCGGCTACGGCATCGCGCGCTTCGACCGGCGGCGGCTGCGGGAGGGGCTGGCGCTCTGCGAGCACGGCGTCAAGCGGGAGTTCTACCAGCCGGAGAACTACCTCAACCTCGCCCGCGTCTACCTGATCGCGAACCAGCGGAGGAAGGCGATCGACGCGGTGGTCGCCGGCCGGCAGGTCGACCGCCGGCACCCGGACCTCGCGCGGCTCCACCGGGAGCTCGGCGTCCGCCGGTCGCCGGTTCTCCGGTTCCTGCACCGCGACCACTTCCTGAACCGCCTCTTCGGCCGCTTGCGGCACGACTGGAAGTCGTCGGAGAAGGCGTCGACCCAGCAAGCGCCGGACGACCCCTAGCCACCGATGCTCTCGATGCGCTCTCGCCGGGCGGTCCTGCCGGCCGTCGTCCTCACCACCACGTCCGCGCTCGCGGCGCCGGCCCTCGCCCAGGACGAGGAGCCGAGCTTCGCCGACACGGTCACCGTCACCGCGACCCGCACCGCGGTTCCCTGGGGCGAGAGCGGCCGCTTCGTCGAGGTGGTGACGGCCGACGAGATCGAGGCCCACGGCGTGCGCTCGGTGCCGGAGCTCCTCCAGCTCTTCCCCGGGCTCGACGTGCGCCGCCGCGGCGTCCACGGCGTGCAGGCCGACCTGTCGGTCCGGGGCGGCTCGTTCGAGCAGGTGCTGGTGCTGGTCGACGGCGTGCCGGTGAACAACCCGCAGACCGGCCACCACACCCTCGACCTGCCGGTCCCCGTCGACGCCATCGAGCGGGTGGAGGTGCTCTACGGCCCCGGCTCGGCGCTCTACGGCGCCAACGCGGCCGGCGGCGTGGTCCAGATCTTCACCAAGACCGGCACGCGGGACGCGGGTGGCGACGAGGAGGCCGGCGGTGCCGACGTCGGCGGGACCGTCGACCTCTTCGCCGGCGAGAACAGCCTCGCGGGCGGCTCGGCGGCGGTCGATCTCGACACGGCGGCCGCTGGACGCCACAGGCTGACGGTGGAGCGATCAGAGTCCGACGGCTACCGCGAAGGCCTGGAGCTCGAGCAGGGAGCCGGGTTCTACCGCGGCACGATCCCGCTCGGAAGCGCTGAGCGCGGCGCGGCGCTCGACCTCGCGGCCGGCGCCTCCGAGCGCGACTTCGGGGCTCAGAATTTCTACTCGACCCGCTTTCCGAACCAGCTCGAGTTCACCGAAGCGCGCTTTGCGAGCGCCGCCTACCGCACCACCGTCGGGGCCACCGAGGTCCACGCGCACGCCGCCGGGCGCTGGCACGACGACACCTTCATCCTCGAGCGGAGCGACCCGTCGCTCCTCACCAACGTCCACGAGGACCGGAGCACCGACCTCCAGGTGCGCGCGGCCCGGCCGACCGGCCTCGGTCGGATGGAGGTCGGCACCGGCCGGCTCTCCGAGGACCTCGACTCGACCAACCTCGGCGTGCGCGACCGGGAGCGGTGGGGGAGCTTCGCGAGCCTGGTCGGCGAGCGCGGCCGCTTCCTCTGGCGCGGCGCGCTCCACGCCGACCGGGTCGAGGGGGATTGGGAGGTCCACCCGTCGGCGGCGCTCTCGGTCGGCGTCGGGCCGGCGGGATCGGATGCGGGACGGGTGCGGGTGGCGATTGCGAGCGCCTACCGGGTGCCGAGCTTCACCGAGCTCTACTACAGCGACCCGACCTCGGCGGGGAATCCCGACCTCGAGCCGGAGCGGTCGTGGACCTACGAGATGGGCTACGACTGGGCCGGCGAGCGCTCGCGCGCGGCGGCGACGCTGTTCCAGCGCGAGGGGAGCGACCTGATCGATTTCGTCCAGGCGCCGGGGGAGACGCTGTTCCGGGCGGTCAACCTGCGCCGGGTGACGACCCGGGGCGTCGAGCTGGTGGCGGCGCGGCGCTTCGGCGCGCCCGGCGGCCGAGGATGGGGCGCCACGACCTGGACGGCGAGCTACGCCTGGCTCGACGCGTACGGCGACGAGCCGGCCGGGGCCTCCGCCTACGTCTTCGACTACCTGGAGCACCGCGCGGTCCTGCGCGCCGACGGCCGCGCGCCGTGGGACCTGCGCTGGGGGGCCTCGCTCGGCTACAACGACAGAAATTTGCAAGACACGGATGAGCGCCCTGGGGCGGACGACTGGCTGCGCCTCGACGCCCGGCTCGCCCGGAGCTTCGGGGCGGCCGGCCGGTTCGAGGTCTACGTCGAGGGCACCAACCTGACCGACGAGCGCTACGTCGAGCAGGGCGTGGTCGAGATGCCGGGGCGGTGGCTCGTCGCCGGGGCGAAGATCTCGCGGTAGGGCGGGACCGCATCCCGCCGTCCGAGGGTCGTCGCGGCTACCGCGCGAGCAGCTCCCCCGCCCGCTCGACCTCGGCCGCCACGCGCTCGATCACCCCCGCCGCCACCTCGACCTGGCTCTCCACCTCGTCCCACTCCCGCTGCTCGATCGCCTCCCGCACGCCGGGGAGCGTCTTGACCCCGTAGCCGGTGTAGAAGCCGGGCGCGTAGAGGTGGTGGACGTACCACTCGCGGCCGGGCAGGCCCTCCTCGCGGGTGAGCGCCCGCTCGCTCCGGTAGAGGATCCGGTCGACCTCGGCGAGCGTCTCCTCCGGCGGCCACTCCGAGGCGCTCCGCCCCATGAGACCCGAGAGCGCCGCGGCGTAGCCCGCCGCCGCCCGGTCGAGCCGGTCGGAGGCGTTGCGGAGCGGCGAGAGGTCGAGGTGCGGCACCGGCGCCTCGCGCGCCGGCGGCACGTAGGTCTCGGTCGGATCGGCCGCCGCGGTGTAGAGCCCGGCGTCGAGGCGGCGGTTCACCTTTGCCGTCTCCTCGCGCATCGTGTCGGCGAGCGCCGCGACCTCGTCCACGTAGCCGCCCACCTCGTCGGCCAGCGCCTGGAACTCGAACGGCAGCAGGTCGGCGTTCGCCAGGCGCAGCACGATCCGGCCGGCGGTCTCGGCGAGCGCCATCCCGTACGCGTAGCCCGGGTCCATGAAGCGCTCGAAGTGGTCGATCGTGTCGTAGGCCGAGTGGTACTGGCCGTAGTGGTCCTCGCCGCCGTAGCCGACGTTGAGCGAGGCGATGCCGAGGTGCTGGAGGAAGGGCGTGTAGTCGGAGCCCGAGCCGAGCGGCGCGAGCTTCAGGTCCGCCGTGCCCGGCCGTTCCTCCTCGGCCAGGGCCCCGGCCACGTCGATCGCGGCGCGCACCCGCTCGGCGACCGTCAGGTCGGTCTGCGGGTCGTCGACCGTCCGCGCCACCTGGTTGACCATCCGCTCCAGGGTGTGCGAGCCGCCGACGTAGAGGAAGCCGCGGGAGTTCGAGTCGGAGTTGACGTAGGCGACCGCTTTCTCCCGCAGCTCGGCGGCGTGCTCCTCGGCCCACTCGACGGAGCCCAAGAGGCCGGGCTCCTCCGCGTCCCAGCCGGCATAGACGATCGTCCGCTTCGGCGGGTGGCCCGCCTTCGCCAGCTCGCCCACGGCGCGCGCCTCCTCGAGCAGCGCCACCATGCCGGAGACCGGGTCGGTCGCGCCGTGGACCCAGGCGTCGTGGTGGTTGCCGCGGATCACCCACTGGTCGGGGTGCTCGGCGCCGCGCAGGACCGCGATCACGTCGTAGGCGGGCTCGAGCTTCCAGTCGAACTCGACGTGCAGGCGGACCTTCGCCGGGCCGGGGCCGAGGTGGTAGGTGAGCGGCAGCGCGCCCCCCCACTCGGGCGGCGCCACCGGGCCGCCCATGGCGGCGAGGAGCGGCCGCGCGTCCTCCCACGAGATCGGCAGCACCGGGATCTTCGTCAGCGTCGGAGCCTCGTCGCGGGGCAGCCGGTCGGCATCCGCGGTGGCGCCCTCGCCCGGCGTGAGCGGGTCGCCCGGGAAGAGCGGCATGTCGGCCACGGAGCCGCGCTGGCCGCCGGCGGCGGGCCGGTAGCCGCCCTCCGGGTAGGTGTCGCCGTGGTAGAAGCCGTCGTCGCGCGGGTCGGAGTAGATGATGCAGCCGACCGCGCCGTGCTCGGCCGCCACCTTCGGTTTGATGCCGCGCCAGGCGCCGCCGTAGCGGGCGATCGCGATCTTGCCCTCGACCGAGACGCCTCGCTCGCGCAGCACGTCGTAGTCCTCCGGCCGGCCGTAGTTGACGTAGACCAGCTCGCCGGTCACGTCGCCGTCGACCGAGTAGGCGTTGTAGAGCGGGAGCTGCTCGGAGAGCGACTCCGTGGAGGTGACGCCGGGGATCGCCGGCTCTTCGAGGGAGGCGGTGAAGGGCGTCGGTTCGATCATCTCGACGTGCCGCACCTTCGGGGTGGGGAAGAGGACGTGGAACTCCTCGATCCGGGTGTCGTAGCCCCAGGAACGGAAGAGCTCCGCCATGTACTCCGCGTTCTTCTTCCCCCACGGCGAGCCGACCGGGTGCGGCCGGGCGTCCAGCCGCTCGGCCCAGCTCTCCAGGTTCTCGACCCGGAGCAGGGATTCGTAGCGCTCTTCGAGCGCCCGCTGCTCGGCGGCGGACGTGGGCGTGAAGCCGAGGAGCGGATCTTCGGCGCTCTCTTCGGCGCCGGGCCCGGCACCGGCCGGAACCGGCCCGGCGGCGAGGAGGAGCGCGCAGAGCGCGGCGAGGGCGAGCGGACGGTACGGAAGGTGGCGCATCGGGAACCTCCGGAGAACGAGCGG
>CAZLLV010000237.1:0-17523 GCA_964560325.1 uncultured Thermoanaerobaculia bacterium
CTCGAAGCGCTGGTCGATCCCCTCGAAGCGCTGGTCGATCCCCTCGAAGCGCTGGTCGATCCCCTCGAAGCGCTGGTCGAACCCCTCGAAGAGCTGGTCGAGCTTTTCGAACTGCTCGTCGACCCGGTCGAACTGCTCGTCGACCCGGTCGAAGCGCTTGTCGAGGTACTCGGTGAGGTCGGTGAAGCGCCGCTCGAAGGCGGCGAGGATGTCGCGATCGTCAGGCAAACCAGCTCTCCTTTCCGGTCGTGCGCCGAGCATAACGCACCGCGCCCGCCGCGCTCAGCCGGTGGCCGCCGCCACGTCCTCGGGATCGACGATCCAGCCATCGCGCAGGTTGACGATCCGCTCGCCGTAGGCCGCCCAGGCCTCGTTGTGGGTGACCTGGATGATCGTGGTCCCCTCGTCGTTGAGCTGCTTCAGGAGGTCCATGATCATCTGCCCCTGGCTGGTGTGCAGGCTGCCGGTCGGCTCGTCCGCCAGGATCAGCTTGGGCGCCGCGATGGTCGCGCGGGCGACGGCGACGAGCTGCTGCTGCCCGCCGGAGAGCTGGCTCGGGTAGAGGTCCTTCTTGCCGACGATCTGGAAGCGGTCGAGGATGTCGGCGACCAGCGCCTGGCGCTCCGCGCGTTTGACGTTCCGGTAGGAGAGGGGGATCTCGAGGTTCTCGTACACGGTGAGGTCTTCGAGCAGGTGGTACTGCTGGAAGACGAAGCCGATCAGCTCCTTGTTGAGCTCGCGCCGCTGCTTCGGCTTCATCTCGTGGACGGCGCGGCCGGCGAGGCGGTACTGGCCGCTCCAGTCGGAGTCGAACATCGCGATGATGTTGAGCAGCGTCGACTTGCCGGCGCCGGACGGACCCATGATGGTGACGAAGTCGCCCTCCGCCACGTCCAGGTCGATGCGCCGGAGCACGTACGACCGCCCCGCCTTGATCTCGTAGAACTTCTCGACGTTTCGGAGCTCGATCATGAGGAGAGCGATGGTATCGCAGCCGGCCCATCCGGAGGCGCGTCGCTGACGGGCACTACGCGCCGGCGGGTGGAGGGTTGCAGGGCCGGTGCGTCAGACGCCGGAGGCGACGGTGGCGGGCTCCCGGCCGACCTGCCGGGCGCGGACGATGAAGCGCTCCGGAGCGTTGCCGACGTAGGAGAACGGGTAGCAGGTGACGAGGGTCAGCACCGGCTCTTTGGTCGGTTTCAGAACCTCGATGTGGTCGGGCTGGACGATGCTCGTCCACTGCACCTCGTAGCGGTAGGTCCCGTCGACACCGGTGAAGACGAGCTCGTCGCCCGGCAGGATGTCCTGGAGCGGCCGGAAGTGGCGGTCCCGGTGTCCCGCGATCGCCGCGTTGCCCGCCGAGCCGGGGCGGGGTGTCCCATTCAGGTGGCCGGCGCCCCGGCGCAGGACGCGGGCCGTGGTGCCCTCCGAGACCATCACCGAGAGCCCGAGCCGCGGGACCTCGAGCTTGCCGACGACGTCCGCGTCCCCGATCCGTGGCTGCGGCGATCGGGAGGTCGTGCGCGCCGTCCGGCGAGCGTCCTCTCCGGCGTCGCCGGTCGCGCCGCCGGAGGCCTCATCGTTCTCCTCCTCGCCCGGTAGCGTCGCCGGCGGTGCCAGCCGCCCGTCGGCGGCCTCGGTCTCGACCGCCGCCTCGGCCGCACGCGCCTCGGCGATCGCACGCTCGAGCTTCGCCTCGGCGCGCGCCTGGTAGGTCCGGCCGTCGGCCCAGACGAATCCGACCCAGGTCAGCAGCACGAGGCCGGTGACCCAGAGGAACTTTTCGAGCCAGACGGTGGAGCTTCTTCGGTCGCTCATGGCGAGGTGAGGGGAGCAATCGGCGTGCCATGAAGGCAAAAAAAGAACGCCCGGGCCAGGCCCGGGCGTCGGATCACTCGAATGGATTCGAGATCGATGGCGTTCAGATCAGATCAGCGCAACCGGTGGGTCAGCGGAAGGTCCGCACGCCGACGGCGGCGACGAGGGAGAGCAGGCCGAGCAGGCCGAGCAGCGGAAGCTCGCTACCGGTCGCCGGCAGCTCGTCGTTCGTGTCCCACTCGTCCTCGGTGTCGAGGTCGGCCTGGTAGTTCTGGTCGTCGAGGTCGGTGTCCGCGTCGAAGTCGGCATTCACGTCGGCCTCGGCCTCCATCGTGCCGTCGTTCCAGTCCGCGTCGGCGTTCATGTCGGCGTCAGCCTCCAGGTCCATGTCCGCGTGGGTGTCGGTGTCGAGGGAGCTGGTCGTGGTGGCGGTCACCGTGTCGGTGTCGTTCACCATGGCGCCGGAGGTCCGGATCTTGGAGGCGATCATCACGCCCTGCGAGGTCCGGGTGTAGTCGACGCTGACCTCCTGACCCTCGGTGAGGGTGGAGCTCCACTGGGTGTTCGGCACGATCTGGATGTGCTCGACCCCGGTGGTGGTGTCGATCTGGAGCTGCTCGTCGTTCCACTCGACGACGGTGCCGGTGATGGTGAGGCCGGAGTCGCCGGCGATGCTACCGGCATCGGGGTTGGTGCGCGACTCGTACGGCTGGACGGTTTCGTCCTGCGCGGCGAGCGGCGCCGAGAGCAGCAGGGCGAACGCGGCGAAGATGGCGAACATTGAACGTTTCATGGCATCCTCCTCGGAATCAGACAAGGGATGGCGCGGCGCGTCCGGAGATTTCGGGCACGTCGCGTCGGGTTTCGAGATTTCAAGCGGCCGCGCCTTCGAGCGAATCGGCGACTCGGCCACGCAAGACTCATGCAGCAAGGTCGGTGCCAGGTGCTTGGAAAGCCGCCGCTCGCCCCCGCCGGACGGTCTTCTCCGCGCTCCGGCGAAGCCTGGGGGGCGTGGCGCCGGTCCCCGGTACACCGTCGGCGGAGGCCGGCGCTTCCAAGATCTACACGGCGGGCGATGGTAAGGTCGACAGAGCGCGACCCGCTTCGCGAGCCAGAGTTCCAATCCGCAACTTTCCAGGAGGACGTGGAGCAATGCCCAACCACTATCCGCAGGAGGCCGCCCTGCGCGACGGCCGCCGCGTGCTGATCCGGCCTTTCACCGAGAGGGACACGGAGGGGCTGTACGACTTCTTCCAGCGACTGCCGGCCGACACCCGGCGATTCGCCTGGGATCGGATCGACGACCGCGCGCTGGTGGATTCGTGGGGTCGCAACGTCGACTACGAGAAGGTCTTCCCCCTCCTCGCGGTCGACGGGCAGCGGATCGTGGCCGACGCGACGCTCCACCGCCGCGAGGGCGGTCCGCTCCGGCTGGTCGGCCGGGTCAAGTGGCTGATCGACCCGGAGTACCGCGGCGTGGGGCTCGGCACCCTGCTGGTCCACCACTTCGTCAACCACGCCCGCACGAACGGCCTGCGCCAGCTCACCTGCATGCTGATCTCGGACCTCGAGGCCGACGCGGTGAAGACGCTCGAGGAGCTCGGCTTCGCCTCCTTCGTCATCCCCGGCTACGGCACCGACCCGGACGGCAACCAGCACGACATGACGAAGCTGGTCTTCAAGCTCTGATCCGCCGCGCCCGGAGCTCCTCGGCGGCGAGCGCGGCCGCGAAGGCGCCGTGCTCCAGCCAGAGCCACCACGCCCGCTCCGCGTGGACGGCGTAGACGAGGTAGGAGAGGAGCGAGAGGGCGCACAGCAGGAGCCACGAACGGCGGCCGGTGGCGACCGCGAACGGCAGCGCCCAGAGGAGGTACCAGGGCATGACGGCGGGCGCCAGCCAGGCGGTGGCGGCGAGTGCCGCGAAGGCCGCCGTGGCGAGCGCGGCCGGTTCGACCCGGCCCTCTGCGCCGACCACCCGCCGGGCGGTGAGAGCGACCACCGCCAGGAGCGCCGCCAGGCAGATCGCCCCCGCCCAGACCTCGGGCCGCGCCGCGCCCACCGCGCCGGCCAGCCACGCCACCAGCCGCCACGGTCCGCCGTTGAAGGTCCACTCGTCGCCGTAGACCCCGAGCGACCGGGCGAGCGCCGGCAGGCCGCCCAGGAACGGCAGGCAGAGGAGGGCGCCGGCCGCCGGCAGCGGCCACCAGGCGCGTGGCCGGACCGCAGCGAGCAGGGCCGGCGCGAGCGCCGCCGAGCCGAGCTTGACCAGGGCGCTCGCCCCGAGCGCCGCGAGCCCCGTCCGCGCCCGGCCGGCGACGACCCGTTCGACCGCCAGTACGGCGAGCAGCACCATCGCCGCGTCGACGTGGCCCGAGCCGGCGATCTCCTTGATCGCCAGCGGGTTCCAGGCGTAGAGCACCGCCTCGCCGGCCGGGCGGCCGAGGTGGCGCAGCAGCCGGACGACGAGCGCGCAGGTACCGAGATCGGCGGCGATCATCAGGAGCTTCCAGGCGACGACGCTCGCCGGCGCCACGAGGTGGGCGAGGAGGAAGAGGAGCTGCGCGCCGGGTGGGTAGACGGTCCGGTAGGTGGGGAAGCCGACCCGGTCGAGCACGTCGGGCCAGGGCTCGGCGAGCAGGGCGGCGGGCTCGCGGCCATCCTCGATCTCCGCCGGGCTCCGGACGTACGGGTTCGCCCCGGTGGCGGCGACGTGGCCGTCCCAGAGGTAGCGCCAGAGGTCGTCGTCGTAGAGGAGGTGCTCGCGGAACGCTACCCGGCGGCCGGCGAGGTCGTCCGCGAGGCCGCGCACGTGGGCACCCGCCCGCTCGGCGACCTTCTCGGAGAGCGCCCGCTCCGGCGGGACTCCGAACGGGCTCGCGCCGCCCACCGGCAGCCCGGCGGGGATCAGCAGCAGGCGGAAGAGGAGGGCGAAGCCGAGGACGGTCCGGGTCGTCCCCGCCGTGGCGCCCACCCTCCGCGCCGGCCGCACGGCGAGCGCCATCAGCACGAACAGCACGCCGAAGACGGCGACGAACGCCGCCACGTCGCGCGGGCGGTTGGTGGCCGGCAGCGCGAGCCCGGCGACGGCGTAGAGCCCGGCCGAGACGGCGCCGAGGCCGAGCAGCCGGACGCGCCCGGAGGGCCTCAGGCCGCCGCGCCGGCGACCGTCTCGGTGCCCGTCACCTTCACGCGCACGATCTCACCGGTCGCGGTGAGGAAGGTGATCTTCAGCTCGTGGCCCGGCCGGAGCTGCGCGAACTCGAGCTTCTTCTGGCCGTCGAAGTCCCGCCGGTTCTCGGCCTTGATCTTCGCCTTCTCGGGGAGCTGGATCTCGTGCTCGCGATCGAGGTCGTCTCGCACGATCAGCGTCCGGTCGTCTCGCACCTCGACGATCACGGCCGCGACGGTGCCGGTGACCGCGGTCGGACGGGGACCGTCGTCCGACTGCCAGGGCTCGTTGTTGCCTCCCGGCACCGACGCCCCGAGGGGCGCCACGGCCGGCGCCGCCCGGGCGGCGAGCAGGAGGAGGATCGCGGAAGTCTTCACACGCATCGTTCACCTCGTGGTTCCGGGGTGAGTAGAGGGAGAGCGGCTTTCACCGAATTCTACGCGAGTGCCGCCGCGGTGGATCGGTGGCCGCCGTCGATCAGCCCGGCCGCGCCGCCGCCAGGCGCTCGAAGAACGGTCCGAGCGGCTCGCCGGGCGTGTGCGCTTCGGCGAAGCGGACGAGGCGGTCCTCGTCCGGAGCTTCGCCGCACGCCTTGCACCACTCGAGGAAGGGGACGAGGAGCGGCGCGGCGTGCTCGAGCTCCATGCGCAGGAGGCGGGCGGTGACGCCGCCCGCGGCCAGGAAGCCGGTCTCGTCGTAGATCCGGAGGATCCGGTCGAGGTCGTAGGGCACCGCGCGCATCTCGACCCGCCACCCCCGGGCGTCGCCCGGCGCCGCGCCGCCCTCGCCGATCTCGAGGATGGCGTACTGCGCCCGCCGGTCCCGGTTGAACGGCAGGCCGACCGAGCCTACGTTGACCACCAGCCCGCCTTCGACCTCGCGCCGGAGCGGCCGGTGCGTGTGCGCGCAGACCAGGAGATCCTCGTCGACCCGTGACCAGTGCTCGCCGATCCGCCGGTCGGAGGTCCACGGGCCGATCCCTTCGCGGGTCGAGCTCGGAGTGCCGTGGACGAGGCGCAGGCCGGGCGCGAGGCGCGAGGTGAGCGAGAAGGGGAGGGCCTCGATCCAGCGCGCCTCGTCGGCACCGAGCTCGGCCGCCATCCAGCGCGCCGCCGACCACTCCGCCGCGTGCAGCCACTCCGCCGGCACGTCGCCGGCCCGGAACTCGAGCAGGTACTCCTCGTGGTTGCCCCGGATCGTCCGCCAGCCGAGCTCGGCGATCCGCCGCACCACCGCCGTGCCCTGCGGCCCGCGTCCGACCAGGTCGCCGCCGACCAGCACCTCGTCCACGGCCCGGCCGGCCAGGTCTTCGATCACGGCCTCCAGGGCCGGCACGTTGCCGTGGATGTCGGAGAGGACGGCGATGCGGGGCATGGCCGCCGCAGCTTAACCGACGCTCCAGGCGGCCCAAGGACCAGACCACTAGAATAGCCGGCCCTACCGGGTGGTTCTCTCCCCGGAGGTCCGCTCAGCCATGGAACGCATCCGTAATTTCTGCATCATCGCCCACATCGACCACGGCAAGTCGACGCTCGCCGACCGGTTGATCCAACGCTGCGGCGCGGTCTCGGAGCGCGATTTCCGGCACCAGATCCTCGACTCGATGGACATCGAGCGCGAGCGCGGCATCACCATCAAGTCGAACACCATCACCCTCCACTACACGGCGAAGGACGGGCACGAGTACCGGCTCAACCTGATCGACACTCCGGGCCACGTCGATTTCTCGCACGAGGTGCGCCGCTCGCTGCTGGCGTCGGACGGGGCGCTGCTGGTGATCGACGCCTCGCAGGGGGTGGAGGCGCAGACGGTCGCCAACCTCTACCTGGCGCTCGAGCACGACCTCGAGATCGTGCCGGTGATCAACAAGATCGACCTTCCCTCCGCCGAGCCCGACCGGGTGCGCGAGGAGATCGCCGAAGACCTCGGGCTCGACCCGTTCGAGGCGCCGCTCTGCTCGGCGAAGGACGGCACCGGCATCGACGACGTGCTGGAGGCGATCGTCGAGAAGCTGCCGGCGCCCAAGGGCTCGGCGGACGCGCCGCTCCGCGCCCTGGTCTTCGACGCGCAGTACGACCCGTACCGCGGCGTGGTGCTCCTGGTCTGCGTCAAGGAGGGGACGCTCCGGAAGGGCCAGGCGATCCGCTTCCACCACACCGGCGTCGACCACGACGTCGAGGATCTCGGCCGGCTCCAGCTCAAGGAGGTACCGACGAAGGAGCTGCCGGCCGGCAACGTGGGCTACGTGGTCGCCGGGATCAAGTCGATCTCCGACATCGAGATCGGCGACACGATCCTGGACGCCGAGAACCCGACCGGGGAGCCGCTCCCCGGCTACCAGGAGGCCAAGCCGGTCGTCTTCGCGTCGATCTACCCGCTCTCGACCGACGACTACGAGGACCTGGCGAAGGCGCTCGACAAGCTGGCCCTGAACGACGCCTCGCTCACCTGGGAGAAGGACTCCTCGACGGCGCTCGGCTTCGGCTTCCGCTGCGGCTTCCTCGGCCTCCTGCACCTCGACGTCGTCCAGGAGCGGCTGCGGCGCGAGTTCGACCTCGCGCTCATCCTGACCGCGCCGTCGGTGCGCTACCGGATCACGCTGAACGACGGCGAGGTCCAGTGGGTCGACAACCCGGCCCTCTACCCCGACCCCTCGAACATCGCGCGCGCCGAGGAGCCGTACATCAAGGCGTCGATCCTCCTGCCGGAGCGCTACATCGGGCCGGTGATGGAGCTCTGCCGCGAGCGCCGGGGCGAGAACGTGACCTTCCATTACCTGGCGGTGGGGCGGGTGGAGCTGACCGCCGAGCTGCCGCTCGCCGAGGTGCTCTACGACTTCTACGACAAGCTCAAGTCGATCACCCAGGGCTACGGCTCGTTCGACTACGAGCTGCTCGACCTGCGCGATACGAACCTCGCCAAGGTCGACATCCTGGTCAACGGCGAGGCGGTCGACGCCCTCTCGCAGCTCGCCCACCGCGACAAGGCGCGGCCGCGGGCGCTCTCCTACTGCGAGCGGCTCGCGGAGACGATCCCGCGCCAGCAGTTCAAGATCGCGATCCAGGGCGCGATCGGCGGCACGATCATCGCCCGCACCACGATCACCGCCTTCCGCAAAGACGTGACGGCGAAGTGCTACGGCGGCGACATCACCCGCAAGCGCAAGCTCCTCGAGAAGCAGAAGGAGGGCAAGAAGCGCATGAAGATCGTCGGCTCGGTCGAGATCCCGCAGGAGGCGTTCGTGGCGGTTCTCAAGTCGGAGGGTGGGTAAGAGGGGGACCGTGGTATGCTGTAGCGGCATCTAGGCGATCCCGCCTCCGGAGACTCCACCATGCGCCGTACCGTCCTCTTCTCTCTCTTCCTCGCGCTTCCGCTCGCGGCCGTCCCCTTGGCGGCGGCCGAGCCGGGCGAGCCGTACCTGGTGCGCGACATCGACCTCACCGGGGAGCCGTACTACGAGGAGTGCCACATCACCTGCGTGCCGCCGACGCCGGTCTTCGGCTCGCTGATCGAGCAGCTCACGCCGCTCGGCGACCTGGTGGTCTTCGTGGCGAACGACCGCGTCCACGGCTTCGAGCCCTGGGTCTCCGACGGGACCGCCGAGGGGACCCGCCTGCTGGCGGACACCTGCATGGGGGCGTGCAGCGACCTCTCTCCGACGATCGTGGGAGCGCTCGGCGACCGGCTCTACTTCGCGGCCGTGACCGAGCCGGGCGAGCCGATCCTGTGGGTCACCGACGGTACGCCGGAGGGGACGCAGGCGCTCCCGGAGCTCTGCCCCGAGCTGTGCTCCGGATCGATCTTCGATCCCACGGTGGTGTACGAGGGGTCGCTCTTCTTCACGGTCTACGAGACCTCCGGAGGGCATTCCGGCCGCCACCTCTGGCGCACCGACGGCACGCCCGCGGGCACCGAGCGCATCCAGCCGGTCTGCACCCGGTCGACCGGCTGTTACGAGAGCTTCGCGAGCTTCTTCGAGTACGGTGGGTACCTCTTCTACGCCGACTGGACGAACCTCCTGCGCCTCGACGGGCCGGGCGCGGAGCCGGAGGTCGCGTGGAGCGTCGAGCCGCTCGACGCCGCCGTGCTCGGCGACCGCGCGATCCTCGCGGTCGGTGGAAGCCTGCCTAGCTTGTGGGTGCTCGAGCATCCGCTCGCCGAGCCCGAGCTGCTGACCCACATCAGCGGCGCGTGGCTCTCTGAGCTCACGGCCGCCGGCGGCTTCGTCTACTTCGTCCGGCACGAAGGCGCGGTCGGGACGCTCTGGCGCACCGACGGCACCCCCGGAGGCACCGGCCCGGTGGTCCCCGAGGTGAGCGGGTACGACGTGGAGATCGTCGGCCTCCTCGACGGCGACCCGGTGGTGACCGTCCGGCCGGAGCCGAGCCCGCTGCCGGTCGTCCTCCCCACCCTCTGGCGAATCGGCTCGACGAAGGGATCGGAGGCCCTGAGCCAGCTCCCGGTGCAGGCGGTCGCGGTCGTCGGCGACCGGATCTTCTTCTCGGCGGACGACGAGGGCCTGCTCGGCCGTGAGCTCTGGGTGAGCGACGGCACCGCGGGAGAGACCCGCCTCTTGGCCGACATCGCCCCCGGTGCGCCATCGTCCGATCCGGGGCACGGCGGCCGCTACGAGGTCGGCTTCGCGGCGGCGGACGACCTGCTCTTCTTCCCGGCGTTCCAGCCGGACCTCGGCGTCGAGCTCTGGGCGCTCGATCTCGGCGCGGAGGATGAGCCGCCCCTTCCGCCGCCGCCACCGCCGAGCACCGAGTGGCTGGAGTCGCCGGAGGTCCCCGGCTACCGGGTCCAGGTGCGGATCAGCGGCGGCTCCTCACAGATCCTCGGCCGCGAGGAGCCCGCCTGCATTCCGGAGACCCTGTGCGTCTCGGGTGCCGTCACCGGGCGCTCGGAGGTATTCGTCCGGGTGGTCGGTCCGAAGCCGAACGGCTTCCTCTGGCCGACGCTGGTGAAGTTCAGCACCTCGACGGTGGAGGTCTGGATCGAGCAGGAGTCGACCGGTACGGTTCGCTACTACCTCCTCGAGGGCGCCTCGCCGGGCGTCGACGTGCTGCCCGGCCTCTTCGACCGCACCGGCTTCCTCCCCTGAAGGAGGAGGGCCCAACTTTTCGGGCGCTCGTGCGTTGAAGACTGTCGGAGGTAGTCCATGACCGATCTCGTCCGCGACGTCCGCTTCGCTCTCCGCAGTCTCCGCCGCAGCCCCGGCCTCACGATCGCCGCCCTCCTCGCCCTCGGCCTGGGGGTCGGGGCGACGGCGGCGATCTACACGGTGATCGACGCCGTGCTGGTCGAGCCGCTGCCCTATCCCGAGCCGGACGAGCTCGTGATGCTGATCGACGCCAACCCGGAGGCGGGCTTCCCGCGCTTCTCGTCGTCGCCGCCCAACTATGCCGACTGGAAGGAGCAGCAGTCGGCCTTCGACGACCTCGCCGCCTTCTCGCGCGCCAACCTGGTCCTGAACGATCCCGGAGTCGACCCGGAGCGGGTCGAGGGCGCGACGGTGAGCGCGGACGTGCTGCCGCTGCTCGGCCGCGAGCCGCTCCACGGCCGGGTCTTCCGGCCGGAGGAGGACGTGCCGGGGGCCGAGCCGGTGGCGGTGCTCTCCCACGATCTCTGGAGCCGCCGCTTCGGCGCCGATCCCGCCGTCGTCGGCACCACCACCCGGATCGGCGGCGAGGACCGCCGGATCGTCGGCGTCATGCCGGAGGGCTTCTCCTTCCCGAGCGGGGTCGAGCTCTGGGTGCCGCTCGCGCTCGAGATCGACCCGAACCAGCGTGGCGCGCACTACGTGGCGGTTCTCGGCCGCATCCGCGACGGCGTCACGCTCGAGCAGGCCGACGCCGAGATGAAGGGGATCGCCGGCCGCCTGGCGGAGGAGTACCCGGACGCGAACGCCGGCTGGACGGTCAACCTGGTCGGCCTCCACGAGCTGATGGTCGAGGAGGTGCGGCCGGTCCTCCGGGTGCTCGCCTGGGCGGTGGTGGCGGTCCTCCTCGTGGTCTGCGCGAACGTCGCCAACCTCCTCCTGGTGCGTGCGTCGCGCCGCGAGCGCGAGATGGCGGTGCGCACCGCGCTCGGCGCCGGGCGCGGGCGGCTGACGGCGCAGCTCCTGACCGAGACCGGGATCCTGGCGCTCGGCGGCGGGCTGCTCGGCCTTCTCTTCGGGCTCTGGGGCACCCGCGCCCTGGTCGCCGTGAACGCCGAGGACATCCCGCGCTCCGCCGACATCGGGCTCGATCCGTCGGTCTTCCTCTTCACTCTCGGCGTGGCGCTCGCCGCCGGCCTGCTCGCCGGCCTCGCGCCGGTCCTCCACGCCGGCCGCGGCAACCTCCAGGGCTCGCTCAAGGAGGGCACCTCCGCCGCCGGCGAGGGGAGCCGTGCGCGCTGGCTCCGGCGCGGCCTGGTGCTCGCCGAGGTCGGGTTCGCGGTGGTGCTGCTGATCGCCGCCGGCCTGCTGATCCGCAGCCTGCTCGAGATGTCCGCGATCTCGCCCGGCTTCGACCCCGAGGGGGTGATGACCGGCCAGGTCTCGCTGCCGGAGGCGACCTATCCGGACGACGCCGCGCAGCACGCGTTCTACCGCCGGCTCCAGGAGCGGTTGGAGACGGTGCCGGGGGTCGAGGAGGCGGGGATCGGCTTCCCGCTGCCGCTCGGCAGCGGCAACTTCTTCCTGGCGTACTACCTCCAGGGGCGCCCGGCGCCGGAGCCGCAGGACACGCCGGCCGCCGGCATCCGCATGGTCACGCCCGGCTATCTCGAGACGATGGACGTGCCGCTCCTCGCCGGACGCCGGTTCACGGAGCGCGACCGGGCCGATGCGCCGCGCGTGGCGGTGGTGAGCCAGGCGCTGGTCGACCGCGAGTGGGGAGGCGAGAGCCCGCTCGGCGAGCGGATCTCGTTCTCGGGCGCCGACGCGGCGCCGGAAGACTGGATGGAGGTGGTGGGCGTGGTCGGCACCGTCCGGCACCGCGGCCTCGCGACCGACCCCGACGCCGAGATCTACGTGCCGATGGAGCAGGGGCCGTACGCGGGCTCGGCGGCGATCGTGCTCCGCACCTCGGGCGACCCGTCCGCGCTCGCCGAGCCGATCCGCCAGGCGGTGCGCGAGGTCGATCCGAGCCTGCCCGTCTACCAGATCCGGACGCTCGAGGACGTGGTCGCCGGCTCGCTCGCCGGCCAGCGCTTCAGCGCCGCCCTGCTCGGCGTCTTCGCCGTCCTCGCGCTGGTGCTTGCGTCGCTCGGCGTCTACGGAGTGCTCAGCTACGCCGTCGCCCAGCGCACTCGGGAGCTGGGACTGCGCATGGCGCTCGGCGCCCAGCGCGACGGCGTGCTGCGGCTGGTGCTCGGGCAGGGCATGGCGCTGGTGGCGGCCGGGATCGCCCTCGGAGTCGCCGGCGCGTTCGTCGCCACCCGCTTCCTCGACAGCCTGCTCTACGAGGTCGGCGCGATCGACCCGCCGACCTTCGTGGCGGTACCGGTCGCCCTGGCGCTGGTCGGGTTCGCGGCGACCTTGATCCCGGCCCTCCGGGCGACGAAGGTCGACCCGCTGGTGGCGCTGAAGAGCGAGTAAAATGTTCAATCGAGCGGTCGAAAGCGGCGAGCCGCCCACCGGTGGAGGCGTCCGCGGGAACTTCGCAAAATTTCCGTCAAATTACTAGAAACATTGGACTTGAATGTCGTGGCACCACCCTTGCTGTAGAGGGTAGGTGCCATGAACACGACACGCTCCAACCGGATCATCCGGTCGCTCTCGATACCCGTTCTCACCCTTCTGATGCTGGCCTGCGGCTCCTCCGACGAGGGGCGCCAGGTCGGGCTGGTCGTTCCGCTCTCGGGCGACGCCAAGGTCTACGGCCGTTCGGTCGAGCGCGGCGCGCAGCTCGCGCTCGCGGAGCTCGAGGCCGCGTCCGGCGCCGCGCCGTTCGCGCTCGACGTCCGCGACTCGGGTAGCCACCCGCAGCGGGCGGCCGAGCACGCCACGGAGCTCTACGACGAAGGCGCGGTCGCCGTCATCGGTGGCGCCACCAACCCGGAGGCGGCCGCGATGGCGCCGGTGGCCGGCAAGGTGAAGCGCGTGCTGCTGTCGCCGTCGGCTTCGAGCGCCGAGGTCGCGGAGAGCTCCCGCTACGTCTTCCGGCTGTCGCCGTCCGACTACCAGCAGGCGGTCAAGATGGGCGGCTTCGCGGTGCTCGAGCTCGATCTCGCGAAAGCGGCCGTGATGGCGCCGCGCAGCGATTCGGGCGAGGCGCTGGGTACCGTCTTCCGGGAAGAGTTCGAGCGCCAGGGCGGCGAGATCGTCGACCGGGTCTCGTACTCCGAGAGCGACGAGGACGAGGAGACCGACGCGGCCGTCCGGAAGCTGATGGAGGAGAGCCCGCAGGCGGTCTACCTCGCCGCCTCGGGCGGCGACCCGTCCGCGCGGCGGATCGTCGAGCGGTTGGCGGCCCAGGGCTTCCGCGGCACCGTGATGACGACCTCGGCCTTCGCCACGCCGCAGCTCCTCGCCGCGCGCGGGACCGACGGGCTGGTGGTCTCGTCCGGTTCCTTCGACCCGGAGAGCGACGACCCGGAGATCCAGGCGTTCGTCGAGGCGTATCGCGCGAAGTACGACGCCGAGCCGGACACCTTCGCCGCGCAGGGTTACGACGCGGTGATGGCGCTCGCCGAGGCGCTTTCGGGCGAGAACGACCGTCCGCGCGAGCTCTGGCAGGGTCTGCGCGCGCTCGCCGGCTACCAGGGCGTGACCGGCGTCATCCAGTTCGACGAGCAGGGCAACGTGAGCCAGTTCCCCCGCGTCTACATCGTCCAGAACGGCAAGCTGCAGCAGGCCGAAGGGGCCGCGGCCCGCCGCCTGGCGAGCCTCGGCCGCGAAGTCGGCAGCTCGACCGCCGGCTGACCCCCATCCGATCCGCCTCCGGCCTCTACTGGAGGTTTCTGATGCGATGATATCCACGGCCCGCGCCACGGCGCGGGCCGTTTTTTTTCGTCGGACGTAGAATCGACCCCTCATGCCTCCTCTCGAACGTTTGCCGGCGCCGTCGCTTCCGGCCTGGATCGAGCGGCAGCTCCCGAAGATCCCGGCTTCGCCGAACGGCGGCTTCGAGCGCTTCCGCGTCCTGGTCGAGGGCCGCCACCTGCACGTGATGACCGCCGGGCCGGCGGACGCGCCGCCGGTGCTGCTCCTCCACGGCAACCCGACCTGGAGCTTCCTCTGGCGCAAGGTCGCGGCCGAGCTACTGGCCCCATCGGGGTCGGCTCCTCCTGCACGTATCCGCCTGGTGATGCCCGATCTGGTCGGGCTCGGCTTCTCGGACAAGCCGCGCGATCCGTCGATCCACACCCTCGAGAATCACGCCCGCTGGATCGGTGGAGTGATCGACGGCGTGGTGCTCGCGGAGGGCGCGGCGCACGGGCACGAGCGCCTCCTCTTCGTCGGCCAGGACTGGGGCGGCCCGATCGGCCTCCGGGCGCTCGCCGACCGGCCGGAGCGCCTCGCCGGCCTGGTCCTCCTCAACACCTCCGCCGGCCCGCCGAAGCCCGGGTTCCGGCCCACGACGTTCCACCGCATGGCCCGCTTCCCCGTCGTCTCGACCGTCGCCTTCCGCCTCCTCGGCTTCCCGCAGCGAGCGCTCCACCGGGCGCAGGGCGACCCCGGCTCGATCCGCGGCGAAGTGGCCCGCGCCTACCGCTACCCGCTCCGCGGCTGGTCGAGGAACGCCGCTCCGCTCGCCCTCGCGCGCATGGTGCCGGACTCCCTCGACCACGAGTCGGTCCCGGCGCTCGCCCGCTGCCAGGAGCTGGTCGAAGGCTTCGACGGCCCGGCGGCGATCGTCTGGGGCGACCGCGACCCGGTGCTCGGCCGCCTGCGCGGCCGCATGGAGAAGCTCCTCCCCCAGGCCGAGGTCACCGCCACCGAGGCCGGCCACTTCCTCCAGGAAGAGGTCCCGCGGGAGATCGCCGAGGCAGTGCGGTCGGTCGCGGCGCGAGCGTTCTGAGACCGAGCCGGACGGTGGCACGCCACCGGCCGGCTCGGGATGGATGTGCGGAGGCGCGGTTCAGGAGCCGTAGCAGATGAGGATGCTCTCGCAGCCGCTCGTGTTCTCGCAGTTCAGGCAGACGTCGCAGCCGGCGCCGCCGTAGCAGGTGTCGGTACCGCCGCCGCCATCGAGGAAGTCGTCGCCGCTCCCGCCGTCCAGGATGTTGTTGCCCGAGTCGCCGGTGAGGTCGTCGCCGTAGAACGAGCCGGTCAGGTTCTCGATGCCGGTGATCGTGTCTCCGTCCGAGGCGCTCCCGGTGCTCAGACTGGCGGTGATCGCGGCCTCGTAGACCAGCGTGTCGGTCCCGGTGCCACCGTCGACGCTGTCCGCACCGCTGCCGCCGATCAGGATGTCGTTTCCGCCGTCGCCCTTGACCGAGTCGTCGCCGCCCAGCATGAAGTCGCTGCCGGCCTCGCCGCTCAGATCGTCGTTGCCGCCGCGCCCGCTCAGGTAGTTGTTTCCGGAATCGCCGGTGATCGAGTCGGCGGAGTCGGAGCCGTTCAGGTTCTCGATCTGGTTGAGGTAGTCGATCCCGCTCCCGTCGTCGGCGGTGCCGCTCGTCAGGCTGGCCGTGACGGAGCTCGTGTAGCGGGCGGTGTCCGAGCCGTTGCCGCCGTAGATCGTGTCGGACCCCGGGCCGCTCAGGATCAGGTCGTTGCCGCCGTCACCGTAGATCGTGTCCGCGCCACCGTCGCCGCAGATCGTGTCGTGGCCGCCGCCGGCACCGAGCCAGTCGTCGCCTCCGAAGCCGCAGATGACGTCGCCGCCGCTGGTTCCGGACAGGCTGTCGCCGCCATTGGTGCCTTCGACGGTACAGGTGGCGCCTTCGCAGGTGGCGCCGGACGCGGGGGCGACGAGCACCAGCGCGAGCGCGAGGGCGGATGGAATGGCCAGGAGGGCCTTCGGCGATACCGAGTACGTCTTCATCTTCCGGCTCCTTGTGTCCGCGATCGCCGGTTATTCCGGCAATGCGTAAGTGTTTCATTTCTATTAGTGCGCGCACCGCCTCGGATGGGGTCGCTCACGAGTCGATCTCTCCTCCGTCTGTGGTCCGTCTCTTGCAGCCTCGGATCGCCCCGGGGCGATCCCCGACGACCGCCAGACCGACTCCGAGACCGATTCCGTGACCACCGAGATCCCGCGCGCGAAGCTGGCGAAGATCGACCCCGAGGACCCGGAGGCGGCCGCTCGGGCGGCGGGGCTGCGCTACGTCGCCGAGGACGAGCCGGGGATCCGGCGGGTGCGGCGGGGCAAGGGCTGGAGCTACCACGACCCGGACGGCGAGCTGATCCGCGACGAGAAGGTCCGCGCGCGGATCGAGACGCTGGCGATCCCGCCGGCCTGGACGGAGGTCTGGATCTGCCGGAGCTCGAAGGGTCACGTCCAGGCGACCGGCCGCGACGACGCAGGGCGCAAGCAGTACCGCTACCACGAGCGCTGGCGGGAGGTGCGCGACGCGACGAAGTTCTTCCGGATGGTCGAGTTCGGCGAGGCGCTGCCGAAGATCCGCCGGCGGGTCCGGCGCGACCTCACGCGCGAGGGGCTGCCGCGCGAGAAGGCGCTCGCCACGGTCGTGCGGCTGCTCGAGACGACCTGTATCCGGGTGGGCAACGACGAGTACCGCAAGGAGAACGACTCGTTCGGCCTGACGACGCTACGGCGGCGGCACGTCGACGTGGACGGCTCGGTGATCGAGTTCCACTTCAACGGCAAAGGCGGCAAGGAGCATCGGGTGGTGCTCGACGACGAGCGGATGGCCGACCTGGTACGCGAGTGTCACGAGATCCCGGGGTACGAGGTGTTCCAGTACCTCGACGAGGAGGGGAAGCGGCACCGGGTCGATTCGGGCGACGTGAACGAGTACCTGCACGAGATCGTGCCGGAGGAGCGGTTCACGGCGAAGGATTATCGGACCTGGATGGGGACGGTGCACGCGCTGCGGGCGCTCTCGGAGGGGGGGCCGTGCGAGGAGGGGGAGGGTGGGAGGAAGTCGCGGTTGCTCGCGGCGATCGATCACGTGGCGCTTCAGCTCTGCAACACGCGGGCGGTCTGCCGCGATTTCTACATCCACCCGGACCTTCTGGCGTCGTTCGAGGCGGGGGATTTTTTCGAGCGGCTGGTGGAGGAGCCGCCGGAGGAGCCGAAGGGGTTGCGGAAGGACGAGCGGGCGTTGTTGGCGTTCCTGCGGGCGGGGGTGAAGGGGTAGGGGGGAGCGCCGGCCCGGGGCGCGGGGCGCACGGCCTCCGGGACGGCTCGGCTGAGTGCACTCCCGTGGTGGGCCTCGCCTGGCTTCGGCTTCGGCGGTTCGACGGGTGTGCACTTCCGGCGGGCTTGCCGGCTCGCCGGCCTCAGACCCCTTTCCATGAGAAGGCCTCTCTAAGTCAAGCCGGCCGACTTGGCGGCCGGTCCTTGTCT
Organism: uncultured Thermoanaerobaculia bacterium; assembly: GCA_964560325.1. Classification (GTDB taxonomy): domain Bacteria; phylum Acidobacteriota; class Thermoanaerobaculia; order Multivoradales; family DATKCC01; genus CAZLLV01. Next base: position 17,455 of record CAZLLV010000237.1, read on the forward strand.
GGTCGTCCTATCGAAGCTGGTTCGTCGTCCTTCCATTCGCACTCGACGAGGGGCGCTGTTGGCCCGGTG
>CAZLLV010000238.1:0-10289 GCA_964560325.1 uncultured Thermoanaerobaculia bacterium
CCTCGTCCCCGTAGCACGTGCGAACCGTGGGCCTCACCCCTGAGCTGCCAGCCAGAGGAGCGGCTAAGCCCGAAGTAAGTTGTTGAGAAGTATCGCCGTACATTGTGGAGCGGCCCAAAGAAAAGCCTTAGGGAATATTTAAGTTCGACCCAAAGAAACGTCAGTATGTGACGAATTGTCATATCAAAGATCCCTGACGAAGCGCCACGCTTCTCTCGATAGGAAGATGAAGAATAGCAGAATATCGAGAAGGAACAATGCGTACTCACCTGCGCGGAGTCCCATTATCAACAACCCACTAGCGACTTTCTGATCGTCAAGATACAGGCCGTCGGCCCAAGCAGTTAAATATGCCAATCCAATCGCCGCAACAGCTATTGTGCCAAAGGTCAGCGTTCCATAGACAACGTGCAACGCAAACAACAGAGGTCGACGCCACATCGTAGGAACTGGAGACGCTGAAGTGTCGGTGGAGCCCGTTACTTCGTTGGCGGCCCCCGAGATCGAGTCGGGCCGGTCGCTATATTCGACGGGCAACTCTTCTTCACTAGCGCTCGCGCTGGCAGTAAACTGTCTCGAATCTGGCAAAGATGACTCCAGAGAGGCTCTCGTTGTTTGGTGCCTACGTACACTGTCGGCAAATGCTTCTTGCCCTCATTGGGGAAAAACTCAATGACTTCGCACGGTGCGCGTTCTGGTCTCGGGTCGGGTGAATCATGGGGACGTAATCCCGTAGAGCTTCGTCTCGGGCAAAGCTCGATGACCGCTTCATAGGCTTTTGTCTATTCGCGTCGCCTCCCGTTGCCGAGAATACCACCGCCCTCGCAGGGCTGACGATGATTCGTATCTCCAGGTACCTTCTCGATTCACCACCGAACCCAGGGGCCGGGCGGGGGCGCTCGCGACGGAGCGCGGTTGAGCAAGCCGAGCCAGAAAGCCCGCTCGGCGTGCACGCCCGGTCCCCGGCGCAGCGAATCCAGGCGAGGCCTACGTCGGCCCGTCTCCCAGCCGAGCCGTGCCGGAGGCGCGAGCGCCCCCGCCCGGCCCCTCGGCGTAGGCAACGCCGGTTCGGTCGCCACCTACCACCTCACCCATGTGGTCGCCGGAGCGTCCCCCGCCCAGATCCTTCACTGCGTTCAGAATGACAAGGAATGGGGGCGCTCGTCGGTCCCCACACCGCGGGCGGACGCAAGGGTCCGCCCCTACAGGGGTTCGTAGAGTCCCTGAGCCAGGAATGATCCGCCCGGTCCGCCGGTTCTTCCCACCGAGCCGCTGACCGCCGCCCGTCCCCTGCACACCCTTTGCTAGAGTCTCCCCCGGCGGACCAGACCGCGAGCCAACCCATGAGCGAACGCCCCGACCCGCCCCAGGCGGCAAGCCCCCGCCGCGTGGGCATGATCAGCCTCGGCTGCCCGAAGAACCTCGTCGACAGCGAAGTCATGCTCGGCGAGCTCCGCGCCCGCGGCCACCAGATCGTCACCGACGCCGCGGACGCCGACACCGTCATCGTCAACACCTGCGGCTTCATCGACGAAGCCAAACAGGAATCGATCGACACCATCCTCGAAATCGCCGGCAACAAAGCACCTGGCAAAAAACTCCTCGTCGCCGGCTGCATGGTCAACCGCTACGGCAAAGAGCTCGCCGCCGAAATCCCGGAGATCGACGGCTTCATCGGCCTCGACGACCTCCGCACCGTCGCCGACCACCTCGGCCCCGCCCGAACCCCCAAGCTCACCCAGCTCGGAGCCCAGCTCGGAGAGGGCACTGCCCCCGCGCCCTCCCACGCCGTCTTCGACCACACCGCGCCCCGCACCCTCACCACCCACGGCTACGCCTACCTCAAAGTCGCCGAAGGGTGCGACAACCCCTGCACCTTCTGCGCGATCCCCCAGTGGCGCGGCAAGTTCCGCAGCCGCACCGTCGACAGCCTCGTCGAAGAGGCCAAGAACCTCGAACAGACCGGCATCCAAGAGCTCTGCCTGATCGCCCAGGACACCACCCGCTACGGCGGCGACCTCCTCGACCCCAAGGAGAGGAAGACCGGCCTCACCCGCCTCGTCGAAGCCCTCCTCGCAGGCACCAGCATCCCCTGGCTCCGCTTCCTCTACGCCTATCCGACCACCCTCGACGAAAGCCTGCTGCGGCTCATGGCGGCCGAGGAGCGCTTCTGCTCCTACCTCGACATGCCCCTCCAGCACTCGCACCCCGACATCCTCACCGCCATGCGCCGGGGCGGCAAGCGCGAGCGCTACCTCCGCCTCCTCGCCCGCGCCCGCGAGCTCGCGCCCGACGTCGCCCTGCGCTCGACCTTCATCGTCGGCTTTCCGGGCGAGACCGAAGAGCACTTCGAAGACCTGCTCGACTTCGTCCGCGAGGCGCGGCTCGACCACCTCGGCGGCTTCGTCTACAGCCCCGAGGAAGGTACCCCCGCGGCCGAGCTGCCGAACCGCGTCCCGCGCGGCGTCGCCCGGCGTAGGCACGAACGCCTCCTGGAGGTCCAGAAGCCGATCTCGCTCGCACGCCGCAAGCGCCTCGAAGGCCGCGTGCTCGACGTGCTGGTCGAAGGCACGCACCCGGAGACCGATCACCTGCTGCGCGGCCGGCACGCCGGCCAGGCACCCGACATCGACGGCTACGTGCTGATCAACGACGGCCTCGCCCCGGCGGGCACGATCGCCCGGGTCGAGATCACCGAAGGCTTCGCCGACGACCTGGTGGGGCGGGTCGTCGGTCCCGCGGGCGCTCCCGGCGTGGTCGTCTCGCCGGACGCGATGGCCGCCGAGCCGGCCGCCCTCGCCGTCTCCTCCCACTGATCGATGCAGGTCATCCAGGACGCCTTCCACGCCGTCGACCTGCCGCGCGGGGCGGTCGTCACGATCGGCAACTTCGACGGCATCCATCGGGGCCAGCGGGCGATCCTGGAGCGTGTGGTCGCGCGCGCCGAGGAGGCCGGCAGGTCCTCCGCCCTCGTCACGTTCGACCCGCACCCGCTCACCGTCCTGCGGCCCGACGAGGCGCCGCCGATGCTCGCCACGCTCGAGACGAAGCACCGGCTGGTGGCGGAGCTCGGCCTCGACGCGCTCCTCGTGGTGCGGTTCGACGCGGGGCTCGCGGAGACCCCGGCGGAGAGCTTCGTGCGCGACTTCCTGGCCGGACGCCTCGGGGCGAGCGAGGTGCACGTCGGCGAGGACTTCTCGTTCGGCCACCGGCGCGGCGGCGACTTCGACCTGCTGCGCCGCCTGGGCGACGAGCTCGGCTTCGCGGCCCACGCCGTCCCGGCGGTCGAGCTGCGGGGGGAGCGCATCTCCTCGACCCGCGTCCGCCGGGCCGTCTCCGAGGGGCGGATGGAGGACGCGGCGGAGATGCTCGGCCGGCCGTACTCGGTCTCCGGCAAGGTCGCGCGCGGCGATCGGATGGGCAAGCGGCTCGGCTGGCCGACCATCAACCTGCGGCCGGAGTCGGAGCTGGTGCCGCTCGACGGCGTCTACGTGGGCCAGGTGGCGCTGCCGGGCTTCCCCTCACCCTTCACCTGCGTCACCAACATCGGCACCCGTCCGACCGTCTACGAGAACTACCAGCGGGTGGTCGAGAGCCACATCCTCGACTTCTCGTCCGACGTCTACGGCGAGTGGGTCGAGATCTTTTTCCACAAGCGCTTGCGGGAGGAACGGCTGTTCCCGACCGTCATGGATCTCTCCGCCCAGATCCGGCGCGACGTGGAGGCGACGCGGGAATACTTCGCGGCGCAGCGGCGCTTGAACGAACAGGTGGCGCCGGGCGGTCCGTCCGAGGTTCCCGCGAAGTCCGGTGAACCTTGACGGCCAGTCGTTTTCGTCCATCCAGAGATCCCCACCGAACCCCGACTCACCCGATCCCGAACAAGGAGAGCTCCCCCCATGGCCAGCCAGAAGATCAAGCAGATCAACGCCTCGAACTTCGAGTCCGAGGTTCTCGAGTCCGACAAGCCGGTCCTGGTCGACTTCTGGGCCGAGTGGTGCGGCCCGTGCCGCATGGTCGCGCCGACCCTCGACGAGATCGCCGACGAGAACGACCGGGTCCAGATCGCCAAGGTCAACGTCGATCAGGAGCAGGAGCTGGCGGCCCGGTACCAGGTTTCGAGCATCCCGACCTTCATCCTGTTCAAGGGCGGCGAGCCGGCCGACCGCATGATGGGTGCGATGCCGAAGGCGTCGTTCGAGAGCTTCATCGAGCGTAACGCGGCGAGCTGAGAGCGCTCGGCGCTTGTCTGACTCTGCCACCGGCCCCGAGCGCCTGACCCGTCTCCTGGAGGAGCGGGACTGCCGCGCGCTCCTGGTCGTCGCGGGCTCGGGGAACGATCCCGACCTCGCACCGTTCGTCGGACCGGTCCACCTGGGCCGGTCCTTCTTCGTTCTGGCCGCCGGCGAGCCGCCGGACGCGGGGCGCCTCGGCTATCTGACCGCGATGGAGCGGGACGAGGCGAGCGCCACCGGCCTCTCCCTGATCCATCCCGCCGACCTCGACCTCGACACCCTGGGGCGGGAGCACCCGGAGCCGGCTCCCTTCTGGGGGGCGCTGCTGCGCCGGGCGCTCGCGATCGCCGAGGTGCCGGCCGGCCGGGTCGCCCTCGCCGGGCACCTGGGCGCCGGCCGCGCCGCCGGCTTCGCCCCGGTGCTCGAAGCGGCGGGCTGGCCCCTGGTCGACGGGCACGAGGTCGTGCGCTTACTGCGCAAGCGGAAGCGCGCCCACGAGCTGGCCGCGATCCGGCAGGCGGCGGCCGGCGTCGGGGTGGCCTTCCGGCGCGTGGCCGCGATGCTGGCGGCGACGGTTCCTGCGCGGCTGGGCGATCCGGGGAGCGGGGGCGGCACTGCGCTCCACCTCGACGGCGCGCCGCTCACCGTCGGCCGGCTGCGGGACGAGGTGTTCCGGGTGCTCTCCGAGCACGGTCTGACCCAGCCGGAGGGGAACCTGATCGCTCCGGCGGAGGAGGGGGCGGTGCCGCACTCGACCGGCACCAACGAGCGCGTGCTGCGCTCCGGCGAGTCGCTGGTGGTCGACCTCTTCCCCCGCGGCCGGCTGTTCGCGGACTGCTCCCGCACCTTCTGCGTCGGCGAGCCGCCGGCGCCGCTCGCCAGGGCGCACCGGTTGGTGCTGGAGGCGCTCGAGCGGGCGCGCGCGGCGGCGAAGCCGGGCGTGACCGGCTGGAGCCTCCAGCAGGCGACCTGCGACCTCTTCGAGGAGCACGGCTACGCGACTCCGGTCAGCGACCCGGGCACCGACGAGGGCTACGTGCACAACCTGGGGCATGGGGTGGGCTACGAGCTCCACGAGCATCCGAGCTTCCGGCGCGAGGCCGGTCCCGAGGGGGTGCTCGAAGCGGGCGACGCGGTGACGATCGAGCCCGGGCTCTACAGCCCGCGCGACCGCTACGGAGTGCGGCTCGAGGATCTGGTGGTGCTGGGCGAGGACGGCATCGTCGAAGACTTGACACCGTTGCCGTACGACCTCGATCCGCGCGCCTGGTGAGCCGCCGGTAGCCCCCTTCCTCCCTCGGCCTGTCCCGGTCGGGGCGCCGCTCCTCACCTTCGGTGCGGAGGCCGGATTTCCGGCTCCCCCTTCCGATGACGAGCGAGCCGCGCAGCCAGGGCATGAGAACCTTTCTGGTCATCTGGGCCGGTCAGACGGTTTCGCTGCTCGGCTCCGGACTGACCGCCTTCGCCCTCGGCGTCTGGGTCTATCTCGAGACCGGGTCGGTCACCCGCTTCGCGCTGATCAACTTCTTCGTCGCCCTGCCGGCGCTCCTGGTGTCGCCGTTCGCCGGCGCGCTGGTCGACCGCTGGGATCGCCGCTGGACCCTGATCCTCTCCGATACCGCGGCCGCCGTCTCGAGCCTCGGGCTCTTCGCGCTGCTCACCCTCGACTCGCTCGAGATCTGGCACATCTACGGTCTGGTCGCCTTCGCGGCGCTCTTCAACGCCTTCCAGTGGCCGGCCTTCACCGCCTCGACCACGCTGCTCGTCGATCCGAAGAACTACAGCCGCGCGGCCGGCATGAGCCAGATGGGCATGGCGATCTCGCAGGTGACGGGGCCGGTGCTGGGCGGGCTGCTGCTGGCGGCGGTCGGGCTGCGCTGGGTCATCCTGATCGACTTCGCGACCTTCCTCGTCGGTCTCGGAACCCTGATCGCCGTGCGGATTCCGAAGCCGCCGCCGGCCGCGCCGGACGAGGACGAGGAGGAGGGGGGGGCCGCCCGGTCGCTGGTGGGGGAGGTGCGCTACGGCTGGCGCTACCTGCGCCGGCGGGGCGGCCTCCTCGGCCTGCTCGTCCTCTTCGCCGTCGTCAACTTCTCGATCGGTATGCTCCAGGCCCTGCTGCCACCCCTCGTGCTGAGCTTCACGACGGCGCCGGTGCTCGGCACGATCTACTCGGTGGCCGGGGTCGGGATGGTGCTCGGCACGGTGCTCATGAGCGTGTGGGCCGGTCCCGGGCGGCGCATCTACGCCATCTTCGGCGCCATCCTGTTCCAGGGGCTGATCTGCTTCCTCGGTGCGTTCCGCCCGAACGTCTGGCTGATCGGCGCGGCGGCTTTCGGCTTTCTCGCCATGTCGCCGGTCGTGGTCGCGAGCAGCCAGGCGATCTGGCAGAGCAAGGTGCCGCCGGCTCTCCAGGGCCGGGTCTTCTCCCTGCGGCGGGTGGTCGCCCTCTCCGCCGCGCCGCTCGCCTACGCGATCGCCGGCCCGCTCGCCGACCGGATCTTCGAGCCCGCGATGGCGCCGGGCGGCTTCCTGGCCCCGACCGTAGGACGAGTCCTCGGCACCGGCGAAGGCCGCGGCGTGGCGCTCCTCTTCGTGATGTTGGGGGTGTTGATCCTCGTGTCACTCGCGATCGCCACCGCGACCCGCAAGCTGCGCAACGTCGAGACCGATCTGCCGGATGCGGTCCAGCCGCAGGACACGGCGGACGGGATGGACCCCTATCGTTCGACCCAGTAGTTCGGGGCTTCTTTGGTGATGGTCACGTCGTGGGCGTGGCTCTCTTTGAGGCCGGCGGGGGAGATGCGGATCATCTTCGCCTTCGTCTTCAGGTCCTCGATGGTGGCGCAGCCGGCGAGGCCCATGCCGGAGCGCAGGCCGCCGGTGAGCTGGAGCAGCATGTTGTGGACCGTCCCCTTGTACGGGACCATGCCCTCGATCCCCTCCGGCACCAGCTTGGAGAGCGTCGAGCTCTCGCCGCCCAACGTGCGGCCCTCGGTCACGTCGCGGCCGCCGCCCTCCTGGAAGTAGCGGTCGGCGCTGCCGCGCGCCATCGCCGAGAGCGAGCCCATGCCCCGGTACGCCTTGAACGAGCGGCCCTGGTAGAGGATCGTCTCGCCCGGGCTCTCCTCGGTGCCGGCGAAGAGCGAACCGATCATCACCGCGTCCGCGCCGGCGGCGATCGCCTTCGTCACGTCGCCCGAGAACTTGATGCCGCCGTCGGCGATCACCGGCACGCCGCGCTCGCGGCACACCCGGGAGCACTCCTGGATCGCCATCACCTGGGGCACCCCGGCGCCGGTGACCACGCGGGTGGTGCAGATCGACCCCGGCCCGATGCCCACCTTCACCGCGTCCGCGCCCCGGTCCATCAGCGCCACCGCGCCGTCGCCGGTCGCGACGTTGCCGATGACGAGCGGCACGTCGGGGAAGCGCTCGCGGAGCGCCTCGGCCGCGTCGAGCACCCCGCGGCTGTGGGCGTGCGAGGAGTCGAGCACCAGCACGTCGACCTGCTCGCCGACCAGCGCCTCGGCGCGCTCGATGAAATCGCCGGAGGCGCCGACCGCGGCCCCCACCCGCAGGCGGCCCAGGTGGTCCTTCGAGGCGTTGGGGAACTCGATCTGCTTCTGGATGTCCTTGACCGTGATCAGGCCCTTCAGGTTCCCCTCGCCGTCGACCACCAGGAGCTTCTCGATCCGGTGCTCGTGGAGCTTCGTCTTCGCCTCCTCGAGCGTCGTGCCCTCCGGCACGGTGACCAGGTTCTCGCGCGTCATCAGATCCTGGATCGGCTTCTCCTGGTCGGTCTCGAAGCGGAGGTCCCGGTTGGTCAGGATGCCGACCAGGTGGCCGGCGTCGTCGGTCACCGGCACGCCGGAGATCCGGTAGCGCGCCATCACGTCGAGGGCCTCGCGGATGCGGGCTTCCGGGCGCATCGTGACCGGGTCGACGATCATCCCGGCCTCGGAGCGCTTCACCTTGTCGACCTCCTCGGCCTGCTCGCGGATCGACAGGTTCTTGTGCAGGACCCCGATGCCGCCCTCCTGGGCGAGCGAGATGGCGAGCCGCGCCTCGGTCACGGTGTCCATGGCGGCCGAGACGAGCGGCGTGTTCATCTCGATCCCGCGGCACAGGCGGGTGCGCAGCGAGACCTGGTTCGGGTGGACTTCGGACAGCCCCGGGAGGATCAGGACGTCGTCGAAGGTGAGGGCCATCGGTGGGACCGGGTAGGGGTCCTTGTCGGGCATGCGGGGCTCCTGGCGGCGAATTCGGTGCGGGCCGCCCCCCGGGCCTGGGCAGCGTGGGGGGGCCGGATGGAGAGCGAGGGCGGCCGGAGCCGCCCTCGGATCGATTGTAGCAGGGGAGCCCGCGCGGGCGCGGGAGGCGCTTTCAGCCGGTGGCGGCTGCCGCGCCGCAGCACTTCTTGTACTTCTTGCCCGAGCCGCAGGGGCAAGGATCGTTGCGGCCGACCTTGTCGCCCTTGCGCTGGACGGTGGCGGGCGGCGCCGTGCGGTTGGGCGTCACCTTCGCCGGGCCGGAGCGCGTCAAGCGGCCGGCCGACTCGGCCTTGCGCTCGCGGGCGCGGCGCTGCTCGGCGATCTGGTCCGGGTTCGCCGGCTCGACCCGGTAGAGGTTGCGGATCACCGTGTCCTCGATCCGCTCCTTCATCGACTGGAACATGTCGAAGCTTTCCTTCTTGTACTCCTGGAGCGGGTCGCGCTGGCCATAGCCGCGCAGGCCGATGCCCTCCTTCAGGTGGTCGAGGGCGAGCAGGTGCTCCTTCCAGGCGTGGTCGACCACCCGCAGCAGCAGGTCGCGCTCGACGGCGCGCATCAGCTCGTCGCCGAAGCGCTCTTCCTTGGCGAGGTACTTCGCCTCGACGCGCTGCCAGATCTCCTCGCGCAGCTCCTCGAGCCCGAGCTCGTCGAGGGGGATCGCCTCCGCGTGGACGTCGATGTCGAAGTAGGAGAGCACGTCGGTGGCGAGCTCGGTGAGCTCCCAGTCCATCGGGTCGGTGCGCTCGTCGCAGTGCTCGTCGATCGTGAAGCCGAGCACGTCGCGCGAGATCCGCAGCACGTAGTCGCGGGTCGTCTCGCCGCCTTCGAGCGTGTCGCCCTCGAGCACGCTCCGGCGCAGCGTGTAGACCTCCTCGCGCTGCTTGTTCATCACGTCGTCGTACTCGAGGAGGTGCTTGCGGACCTCGAAGTTCCGGCCTTCGACCTGCTTCTGCGCCCGCTCGATCGCCTTGGTCACCATGCCGTGCTCGATCGGCACGTCCTCCTCCATCCCGAGGCGGCCCATCAGGCCCTGGATCTTGTCGGAGCCGAAGATCCGCATCAGGTCGTCCTGGAGCGAGAGGAAGAAGCGCGACGAGCCCGGATCGCCCTGCCGGCCGGAGCGGCCGCGGAGCTGGTTGTCGATGCGGCGCGACTCGTGGCGCTCGGTGCCCAGGATGTGGAGCCCGCCGGCGTCGAGCACCTCCTGGCGCTCCTGGGAGGCGCCCGCCTTGTAGCGCGCGAGCGCGGCCGAGAACTCGTCCGGCTCGGTCTCCGGGTCGGCCTCGGCGGCGGCCAGCCCGTCCGGGTTGCCGCCGAGCACGATGTCGGTGCCGCGGCCGGCCATGTTGGTGGCGATCGTCACCGCCCCCTTGCGGCCCGCCTGGGCGACGATGTTCGACTCCTTCTCGTGGAACTTGGCGTTCAGCACCACGTGCGGCACGCGCTTGCCCTTGAGGCGCTTCGACAGCAGCTCGGAGTTCTCGATCGACGCGGTGCCGACCAGCACCGGCTGCCCCCGCTCGTGGCAGTCGCGGATCTCGTCGACCACCGCGCGCCACTTCTCCTCGGCGGTGCGGTAGACGAGGTCGGGCCGGTCGTCGCGGGCGATCGGCTTGTTGGTCGGGATGACGGTGACGTCGAGGTCGTAGATCTGGCCGAACTCGGCCGCCTCGGTGTCCGCCGTGCCGGTCATGCCGGCCAGCTTGTCGTACATGCGGAACAGGGTCTGGAACGTCACCGACGCCAGGGTCTGGTTGTCGCGCTGGATCGGCACGCCTTC
>CAZLLV010000239.1:0-3325 GCA_964560325.1 uncultured Thermoanaerobaculia bacterium
TACGGTCGTCAACGCCGACGGCACGCCGCGGCCCGAGGTGCGCGAGATCGAGAGCGGGCGCGTCGTCGCCCTCCCCGCCGTCGACGACGCGGGGGCCCTGGTCCCGGTGGCGTTCTCGCGCTCCGACCGCTACCTGGTCGCGACGCTCGTCTCCGATACCTCACCGGAGTCCCCTTGGGTGATCGATCTCGAGCGCGGCACGGCCCGCCGCCTCGCCTCGGCGCTCCCTCCCTCGCTCGAGTCGCGCAAGACGGTGGGCGGCGAGCTGGTTCGGATCTCGAGCTTCGACGGGTTGGAGGTGCCGGCGTGGCTCTACCGGCCTGCGGGAGAGGGCCCGTTTCCGGCCGTCATCGACGTCCATGGGGGTCCGCACGCGCAGGCAAAGAGGCGTTTCTCCGCCTTGCGGCAGTACCTCGTGTCCAAGGGGTACGTGGTCCTGGCGCCGAACGTCCGCGGCTCCACCGGGTACGGCAAAACCTACACCAGCCTCGACAACCTCGATCTCGGGGGTGGGCCTCTGCGCGACGTCGTCGCCTGCAAGCGGTGGCTCGTCGGCCACGCCGGCGTCGACGCCGACCGGGTGGCGGTCCTCGGAGCGAGCTACGGCGGATACATGGCGCTCGCGGCCGCCACCTTCGCGCCGGGCGAGTTCGCCGCCCACGTCGACTTCTTCGGGCCGTCAGACATGAAGACGCTCGTCGAGTCGTACCCCGCCTACTGGGCCGCCTACTCCACGTTCACCTACAAGAAGTGGGGCGATCCGAACGATCCGGAGCACTCCCGGTATCAGTACGAGCGCTCGCCGCTGAACTTCGTCGACCGGATCCAGGCGCCCCTGCTCGTGATCCAGGGGGAGAACGACGCGCGGGTGCCACGCGATCAGTCCGACCGTCTCGTCGAGGCGGTCCGGAGGCGAGGGATCCCCGTCGAGTATCTCGTGCTCGCCGGGGAGGGGCACGGCTTCTCCCGGATCGAGAACCGGCGTCGCGCCTACGAGGCGACCGATCGCTTTCTCGATCGACACCTGAGAGGAATCGCCGTGCCAGAGGAGCCCGAGGGGTCGCGAGAGGCCGGAGCGCGGTGAAAGCGGCCGCGCCGGTTCGCCGCCGGCCGGCCGCTCACTCGAGCGCTTCCGAGAGCTCCGACGCCGCCTCCCGCTCGGCGGAGACGATCTCGACGAGTCGCTCCTTCAGCTCCTCGCGCAACGTCGCCGCCTCCTCGGCCGTCAACGGGAAGCTCTCGCCGGTCTCCGCTGACAGCTCGCGCAGCTCGGCGGCGGCGCGCCGGCGCTCGTCGGCCGCTTCCGGACCGCGTTCGGCGCCGAGGCGCTGCTTGCGCGCCAGGAGCTGCTTGACCCGCGCGAGCGGCTCCACCTCGTCGGGCAGAGCGCGATCGGCCAGGGCGCTCCACGAGGCCGCCAGCTGCCGGTAGCTCGCCGCGGCCGCTTCGAGTCCGGAGTGACCGGACAGCTCGGCCGCCTCTGCGAGGAAGTCCGCGTAGAGATCCCGCAGGGCGCCCCCGGCGCCGGTCTCGGCCGACTCGATCCAGTAGTGGACCCCGCGCAACGCGCCCGACAGGTTGGGACCGGGCGCGAAGGCGCGCGCCCACGACTTCTTCGCCTTCGAGCCGGCGAGCAGGCCGCTCCACTTCTCGAAGGCGTCGATCCCCTGGTTCGGCCGGCGTGGGGACGTCAACTCCGCCACGCAGTCCTCGAGGCCGGCACGAACCGCCGCCTCGAGATCAGGCGCTTCCGCGGGGGGGACGACGACGGCGGTACGGTGCTCCAGCGAGGGGACCATGGCGCGCGCCTCGGCGAGATCGTCCTCCGCGATGCGCCAGGGAGCCGGCGCCAGGTCGTCGAGGAGGATCTCGCCCGACTCGGCGTCGCGGCCGCACGCCGTCACGACATGGAAGATGTACTGGGAACCGTCGTGTCCAAGGTAGGGGAGCCCGCCCGGATCGAGCCAGACGAGGACGGGCGAGCCCTCCGCGAGCGGCCCGAGCAGTTGCTCGACGCCCTTCTTGGCGCCCGAGGTCTCCCGGATCCGCAGCTCTCCGCCGAGCCGTTCGACGATCCGCCGGGCCATGCCGGCGTCCGGCTGGTCCCAGAAGGCGCGCACCCCGAGGAAGAAGGTCGACTCGTCGCCGTACTGGAAGACGTGGTAGCCGCCTCCGAGGCCGCCGCCGATCCCGAAGAGCATCGCCTCCGAGAAGGGCTTTTCTGTGTGCGGAGCGGTGACCCCCTCACACGCGAGCACGTTGCACACCGCCGCCGTCTCGTCGTGGCGGCCGCCGAAGCAGTCGTACCTTTTGACAGCCATCGCGTCCCCTTCGAAGCCATCGCGTCGCCGCCGCTGCCGTGCCTTCCGAGCCCGACGAGGATAACGTCGACTCGGAGAACCGTCCAGCTTGCCTCCCGTCGCCTCCCGACGGGTGCATCGGCCCCGAGCCGGCTCAGCCGCTCGCCGCCGTAGCGATGGCCTGAGGACGCCGATCCTCGGCGCTGTCGGCGCAGCCGAAGAGGTGGCGCTCCATCCAGGCGTCGACCTGGTGGTGTGGGACCTTCGACTCGAGGTCCGGCCACGGGACCTGGCGTTGTGATCCGGCTGCGCGCGCACGCCGAAACAGCTCGCGGATCACGAGACGATCGAATGCTGCGGCGTCGTCGGGACGCGACTCCTTGGTGAAGAGCTTGATTCGCGGCCGCTCGAGTGCCTCGGGCCGGATGACGATGAAGCCGCCTGCCGGGCGATCGGACCCTCCGCAGCGCTCGAACTTGAACCGTTGGAACTGGTAGAGGATGCCGTCGACGCCGAGCTCGCGGAGGGTCGCAACCGCCGCTCGCCGGCACGCCTCGACCTCCATCGACACGAGAAGCGTCTCGGGGTACTTCACCTCGCATCCCGCCACCGACAGGCGCTCGCGGACGTCCGGGTGCAGCGCGTCGTCGGACCGTGGCGCCAGAGGATCGCGCCGGACGTCGACGAAACGGAAGCCTGCGGGGAGTACGATCTGCAACATCGACCAGACGTCGCCGACGCCCCCGAAGGCGCGGGGGATCACCGGATCGACGCCGACATAGAGACCGCTTGCCGTGGCGTGGGGGGAGGTCGGGATGGAGAGATCCCAGTACCGTCGCCACTTCAGGTCGACGTACTCGAGCGCACGAGGATCTTCAGGCGCCACGTAGCCGTCCGCCGGCAGCCCCAGCCGGGTGCGAAGCGCATAGTGGTAGGTGTAGACGGGGCGGCTGAGGGTGCGCACGCGAGGAGCGAGGGCATCGGCCACGGAGAGGCCACCCTGCTCGCTCGCGCGCGGATCCCCG
>CAZLLV010000240.1:0-9937 GCA_964560325.1 uncultured Thermoanaerobaculia bacterium
GCACGATGTAGTCCAGCAGCCGCTGGTAGTGGGTGACCACGATCATCGCGCGGTCAGGGCCGCGCAGCGAGTTGACGCCGTCGGCGACCAGCTTGAGGGCGTCGATGTCGAGGCCGGAGTCGGTCTCGTCGAGGATCGCGAGCATCGGGTCGAGCACCGACATGTGGAAGATCTCGTTGCGCTTCTTCTCGCCGCCCGAGAAGCCCTCGTTGACCGGGCGGTTGAGCAGCGTCTCGTCCATCTTCACCATCTTCATCTTCTCGCGCACCAGGGCGAGGAAGTCCATGGCGTCGATCGCCGGCTCGCCGCGGTGCTTGCGGATGGCGTTGAGCGCGGCCTTCAAGAAGTAGGTGTTCGAGACGCCGGGGATCTCGACCGGGTACTGGAAGGCGAGGAAGACGCCCTCGCGCGCCCGCTCCTCCGGCGCCATGTCGAGCAGGTCTTCTCCGTCGAGCAGCACCTCGCCCTCGGTCACCTCGTACTCCTCCCGGCCGGCGAGGACCTGGGCCAGGGTGCTCTTGCCGGAGCCGTTCGGCCCCATGATGGCGTGCACCTCGCCCCGGTCGATCGTCAGGTCCAGCCCCTTCAGGATCTCGGTGTCCTCCACCGAGACGTGCAGGTTCTTGATCTCGAGCAGCATCGTGTCTATGTCCTTCTCTCGTTTCGAGTCGTGTGCGTTCAGGTTCGCGTCGCGTCCGGCCGATCGGGGATCAACCCACGGAGCCTTCGAGGCTGATTTCGAGCAGCTTCTGGGCCTCGACCGCGAACTCCATCGGTAGCTCCTTGAAGACCTCCTTGCAGAAGCCGTTGACGATCATGCTGACCGCGGCCTCCTCGTCGAGGCCGCGCGAGGTGCAGTAGAAGATCTGGTCCTCGCCGATCTTCGAGGTCGTCGCCTCGTGCTCCATCTTGGCGGTCGGGTTCTGCACGTCGATGTACGGGAAGGTGTGGGCGCCGCACTGGTCGCCGAGGAGCATCGAGTCGCACTGCGAGAAGTTGCGCGCGCCCTCGGCGCTGCGCAGGATCTTCACCTGGCCGCGGTAGGTGTTCTGCCCGTGGCCGGCGGAGATGCCCTTCGAGACGATCACGCTCTTCGTGTTCTTGCCCACGTGGATCATCTTGGTCCCGGTGTCGGCCTGCTGGTAGCCGCGGGTGACGGCGACCGAGTAGAACTCGCCCACCGAGCCGTCCCCCTTCAGGATGCAGCTCGGGTACTTCCAGGTGATCGCCGAGCCGGTCTCGACCTGACTCCAGGAGATCTTCGAGTTGCGCCCGGCGCACAGGCCGCGCTTGGTGACGAAGTTGTAGATGCCGCCCCGGCCGGTCTTCGGATCGCCCGGGTACCAGTTCTGGACCGTCGCGTACTTGATCTGCGCATCGTCGAGCGCCACCAGCTCGACGACGGCGGCGTGGAGCTGGTTCTCGTCGCGCATCGGCGCGGTGCAGCCTTCGAGGTAGGAGACGTACGACCCCTCCTCGGCGACGATCAGCGTGCGCTCGAACTGCCCGGTGTTCATGGCGTTGATGCGGAAGTAGGTCGACAGCTCCATCGGGCAGCGCACGCCCTTCGGCACGTAGACGAACGAGCCGTCGGAGAAGACCGCCGAGTTGAGGGCGGCGAAGTAGTTGTCGTTGCGCGGCACGACCGACCCGAGGTACTTCTTCACCAGCTCGGGGTGCTTGCGGATCGCCTCCGACATGGAGCAGAAGACGACCCCCATCGAGGCGAGCTTGTCCTTGAAGGTGGTCGCCACCGAGACGCTGTCGAAGACCGCGTCGACCGCCACGCCGGCGAGCATCTTCTGCTCCTCGAGCGGGATGCCGAGGCGCGCGTACGTCTTCAGGATCTCCGGGTCGACCTCGTCCAAGCTCTGCGGCATGTCTTCTTTCCGCTTCGGCGCCGAGTAGTAGGAGATCGCCTGGTAGTCGACCGGCGTGTACTTCACCTGCGCCCAGGTCGGCTCCTCCATGGTGAGCCAGTGGCGGTACGCCTTCAGGCGCCACTCGGTCATCCACTCGGGCTCTTCCTTCTTCGCCGAGAGCGCGCGGATCACGTCCTCGTCGAGCCCGGGCGGGAACGAGTCCTGCTCGATGTCGGTGACGAAGCCCCACTCGTACTCGCGAGCGGCGACTTCCTCGATCAGCTGTGTGGACGTCTCTGGCATGGTCTTCCTCGTCTCTTCGGGTGAAGCTCGTCGAACGATTCGAAGGGGCCGCGGCCCGCCTCGCGGCGGCGCGGCTCCCGTGTCGTCTCCTGCGGCTCTTCGCTCGCCGTGCGGGGGACCGTCAGGCGGCGCCGGCCCGGGGCTCGCCGAGCTGGACCAGCGGGGAGGTTCTCGCCATCCGCACCGGCCCGGTCATCTCGGCCAGCGAGATGCCGTCGAGCGCGTCCTGGATCGCCAGGTTGATGCGGTTCCAGTTGCTTCGCAGCCGGCAGACCTCCTCCTGCGGGCAGAGGCCGGGGGTGTCGTCCGTGCACTCGGTGATCGAGATCTGCCCTTCGAGGGCGGCGATCACCTCCGCGACCGACAGATCCTCCGGCCGCCCGGCGAGGCAGTACCCGCCGTTGACCCCCCGGTGCGACTCCAGGATGCCGGCGCGGGCCAGGAGCTTCAGGATCTTCGCCACCATCGGCTGCGGCAGGCTCGCCTCGTCCGCCAGCTCGGGCGCGTTGACCCGGCGCTCCGGGTCGGAGGCCAGGTGGGTCAGGAGGACGATGCCGTAGTCGGTCTGCTTGGTGATCCGCAACATGACGAAGGTTCCAGGACGGCGGTTCCGGGGGGCTCCGGAGGCTCGTGAGAGATTGAATCCGTACCAAAACGGTGCTGATTCGACCTCATGATAACCACCCGGTCGGGTGGTGTCAATCGCATCGAGAGCGCCCGCGAGGACCTCGTCGCGCAGCCCTTCCAACCGGCCCAGGGCTCGGGCTATTTCGGGAAATCTAAGCATCCGGCAGCAGCAGCTCCCCCGTGACCGGGTCCCTTGCCCTTCGGCCGAGGAGGATGGCGATCCAGCGCAGGCTCTCGGTGTTCTCGAACAGGATCTTGAGCGAGACGGTGAGCGGCACCGAGAGGATCATCCCGAGCGGGCCCCAGAGCCAGCCCCAGAAGACGAGGGCGAGGAAGATGGCGAAGGGGGACATGCGCAGGCCGCGGCCCATGACCGCCGGCTCGACCAGGTTGCCGAGCACGATGTTGATCAGCAGGTAGCCGGCGGCGATTACCAGGGTCCGCGGCGCTCCGAGCTGGACGGAGGAGAGGAGCAGCGCCGGCAGCGCGGCGAGGAAGGAGCCGACGTTCGGGATGTAGTTGAGGACGAAGGCGAGGAACCCCCAGAAGAGGGCGAAGTCGAGGCCCACGGCCCAGACCAGGAGCGCCACCAGCAGACCGGTCGCGAGGCTGACGAGCGTCTTCAGGATGAGATAGCGCTGCACCCGCTGGACGATCGCCAGCCAACGGTCGAGGTCGATCGGTCCGGAGCGCGCGGCGGCGCGCAGCTTGTCCGGGAAGATGATCGCCTCCCAGAGCATGAAGACCATCGTCAGGAGCACCAGCAGGAAGGCGGAGAGCGCGGTCGCGAGGCCGCGGAAGGTGCTGCCGACGACCTGGGCGATGGCGCCCCACTCGAGCGCTTCGGTGGTGATCTGGCGCGGCACCGTCACGCGACGGTCCTCCAGCCAGTCGATCGAGCGCAGGGCCGCCTCCCGCGCCTGCTCCTGGTACTCGGGCAGCTTCTCGGTCAGGTCTTCGACCGAGAGCGAGATCACCAGGCCGACCAACCCCAGGAGCGCCGCCACCACCAGCATGGTGACGGCGATGGCGAACCAGGCGGGGGCGCGGTGGCGGCGCAGCGAGGTGAAGAGCGGGAACGCCAGGATGGTGAGGAAGAGCGCCAGCAGGAGCGGCAGGAAGAAGACCGCCGCCGCCTTCAGCCCGGCGATCACCACCACGAGCGCCGCGACGGTGACGAGGAAGCTCCGTCCCCGGGCGCCCCCGCCGCTCGCGGTCGGCGCCGTCCCGTCTCCCCTCGCGCGGCTCTCTTCGGGCTCGGTCATCGCTGGAGCGTCAGCCTAGCGCAGGTGAGCGCCGGTCGGCGGCCGCGATCATCCGGGCCGGCGCTTCGCGTGCTCGGCCAGGATGCGGTCGAGCAGGAAGAGGAGGGTGAGGAGAGCGACGACGAGCGCCAGTCCGACGACCCACGGGCCCAGGCGGCCGGTGCCGCCCGCGCCGTCGGCCTCGGTGCCGAGGACCGCCTCCTGCCACGATCGCGCCAGCAGGGCGTCGAGGCCGCCCTCGACCTCGCCCGCCGGCGCTTCGACCCCTTCCGCGCCGGCTGCGAGCGTCGGAGCGCCGCCGCCCGGCGGCCAGGCGAAGAGGAGCACGTCGCGGCGGCGCCAGAGCTCCAGGTCGAGTGGGGACGGCGGAGCCTCGCCGAGGTCGTCGATCTCCAGCACGACCCGCCGCGCCGGGATCTCGTCGAGCGCCAGAGCGACCCGGCAGGGGAGCGGCGGCCGGGACCGGCAGACCCACTCCACCCACGGGCCGACGCCGCGGGTGCTGGTGTCGTCGCCTTCGAGCGTGCCCTGCGCATCGCCGTCGCCGTCGAGCGCCTCGTCGCGCGCCGCGGCGGCGAGCGCGGCGGGTACGCCCGCGTAGCGAACCCGGACCCGCCACCGGAACCCCTCTCCGGATGGCAGGGTGGTCGCCACCAGCGCGGAGAGCGGCAGCCCGTGCGCGGACGGCTCGATGGTCGCGAGCCGGAGCTCGCCGTCAGCGCGCGGGGTGACGCCCGTGCGCGCCGCGGCGAGCTCCGGGACCTCCGGCCGCCAGCGGGCGAACGGCACCTGCCCCGCGGCGCGGCCGGCCGCCGACTCCACCTCCTCTCCGAGGCGCAGCAGGCGCAGGTCGGGCAGCCCCGGCCGGGCGACGGCGTAGACCGGCTCGGTCAGGGTGAGCCGGAAGAGCCGGCCCGGCTCCGGAGCCTCGGCGCTCACGCTCCAGGTCTCCTGCCAGGCGACCGCGGGCGTCGGGGCATTGGCGGAGCCGGTGCCGAGGGCGATCGGCGGTACCGGCACCTCGGTCGCCTCCTCGGGGCCCGGCTCGATGCGCGCGGTTTCGGACGGCGGCGGCACCGACCGCCGCGGCGGCGTGCCCTCCGCCACCGAGCCGGCGAGCACCGCCGGGCCGTAGGCGAGCGTGTGGAGCCCGGCGCGCCGGGCGCGGAAGACCAGCTCCTCGGGCGCCAGCTCGGCGCTCGCCTCGCGCACGAGCGGCGCCTCGTCGCCCAACCCGTAGAGCTCGACGCGTAGCGCTTCGGTCTCGGCCGAGCCGCCGGCGAGCTGGAGATCGACGCGCAGGCAGCGGGGCACGTCGTCCCCCGGCAGGTCCCAAACCCCCTCGGCGACCGTCTCCCAGCGGCCGTTTTCCGCGTCGAGCAGACGGTAGGCCGCCGGCCCCGTGGAGCTCACCAGGAGGCAGAGGTGCCGCAGGTAGCGCCCGGCGCCGCCCAGCGGCAGACGACAGACGGTGCGCGTGCCGGACGGCGACGGCTCGTCGGCTCGGCACTCCGGCCGGGCGAGCGACAGGCGGGACGAGCCCGGCGGGACCTCGGCGACCGCGGCGCCGGCGAAGCGCGGCGGCCCGGAACCCTCCCCGGTGCTCGGCCAGAAGAGGCGCAGACGGTCGAGCTCGGTCGCCGGGTAGGAGACGGTGTAGCGCGCCTCCGCGCCGTCGACCGGCACCAGCTCTCCGGCCACCAGGAGGCGCCAGCTCTCGCCGTCGGCGCTCCCCTCCACCCGCACGCTGATGCCGTCGCCGGCCACTTCGCCCTCGATCGCGGCGACGGGCGCTTCGAGCTCGACCAGGAGCCGCTCGTGGAGGCGCGCCCCCGGCACCACGTCGAGGGGCACCCACCAGCCGCCGTCGGTCGCCGTCGGCGCGCCGGGCTCGGCCGACCGGCGGAGCGGCGCCGACCGCGCCGCCACCCGCCGAAACGGGACCTCCTCGCCCTCCGGACCAAACAAGCGGATTCCGCCGCCGGCGCCGGTGCGCCGCAACATCTCCGGCCCCAGCGGCACCCGCACCCAACCCACCTCGGGCACGTCGATCGGACGGGTGAAACGCAACGCCTGCGCCTCGGCGGGAGCCGGGACGGCGGCGAGCGCGAGAAGCACCAGGAGGGCCGCGCCGACGGTGCTCGTCGCGCGTCGTGCGTACATCGCGGTGGGGGCGTCGTCTGCCATCGTAGAAGGCGGGCTTCGGACGAGCCGAAGGAACGCCGGGCAGTCTACCGCGGCGCGTGCCGGCCTCGTCGACGAACCACGAGGAGCGCAACCGCTCGCGGTCGCCGCTCGTCCAACGGGGTGAACGTGGAACGATTCACCTCCGAAGGAGAGAGACACCATGAGCTACGAGCAAGTCTGGGCACTCGTCGTCCTGCTCGCCCTCGCGATCGCCGCCGGCCTGGCGGTCTGGAACCGGCACCTGCGGGAAGTCAAGCGCCTGGCGCTGCGGGAGATGGTCCACCGGGAGCGGATGACCGCCCTCGAGAAGGGCACCGCGCTGCCGGAGCTCCCCACCGATCCGGGGCCGTCGGGCGCGGACCAGCTCTCCCGGGCGGCCCTGCTCGGCGGCCTGGTCCTGGTCTTCGGCGGCTTCGGCCTGCTGGCGGCGCTGGGCAAGGTCCCCGACACCTCCGAGGTGGGAGACCTGCGCGACCTGGCGACCATGGGCTTGCTGCCGGTATTCGCCGGTTTCGGCCTGCTGCTCTTCGTCCTCCTCGACCGCTGGTTCCGGGAGCCGGACGGCGAGGACGCCTCGCCATGAGCACCGCGGCCGCCATCGCCCTGCATTCGGTCGCGCCGGTCCGGCCCGCGGCCGGGCCGGGCTTCGACGGCCGGGCGCTCCAGTCCGCGGCCGTTCGCCTCGGCGAACGGATCGCTGGGAGAGCGAGGGCTCGTGCAGCCCGGAGCCGCTCCTTCGAGGAGCGCGAGCGGCTCTTCGAGCAGGTCGTCGCGAGCGAGAAGGAGCGGGTCTTCCGGGTCGCCCTCTCGGTGCTCGGGCCGGGCCGGGAGAGCGAGGCCGAGGACGTGGCCCAGGAGGCGTTCGTCCGGGCCTTCCGCGCCCTCCCCGGCTTCCGCGGCGAGAGCCGCCTCTCGACCTGGCTCTACCGCCTCGCCTTCAACCTGGCCGTCGACCACCGGCGGGCCGCCGGTCGCCGGCCGGCGACCGCGGGCGACGAAGCGACGGCGGCGCTGCCGGCCCGCGATCCGGCGAGCGATCCCTACCGGGCGAGCCGGGGAGCCGAGCGCCGGCGTGCAGTGCGGGACGCCCTCGACGCCCTGCCCGAGGATCAGCGGGCGGTCCTCCACCTCCATTACTGGCTGGGGCACACGGTGCGGGAGATCGCGGAGCTCCTCGGGCTCCCGGCGGGCACCGTGAAGTCCCACCTCCACCGGGGCCGGGAGCGGCTCGGGAAGGAACTGGCCGACCATGCCGGATGAAACGGGGCACGACGACTTCGACGCGCTGCTCGCCGCGGTCTTCGAGGACGAGCCGGTGCCGGCTCTCTCGCCGGCTTTCGAGGAGCGTCTCCGGCGCCGCCTCGAGGCGGATTCCGGCCGGGCGAGCCAACGCCTGCCGGCCCGGGCCCGGGGCTTTCTGGCCGCCTACTGGATCGCCGCCGCCGCGGCCTCGGCGGCCGTGCTGGCCGGTCTCGACCCGCGCGCCCTGGACGGATGGACCGGCCTCCCTTGGGCGCCTGTCCTCCTCGCCCTCGCCCTCACCGCCGCCGGCCTCGCCGTTCCGCTCCGCGCGCTACGGCGAGGCGATCGTCAGCTTGGCGCGTGAGAGCTCGAGGCGACCGAGAAGAGATCACTTGTACCGCACGCCGCCCTGGATCACCAGGTCGACGTCGGAGAGCAGGTTCGGGTAGCGGAGCACGTCACCGCGGACGGCGATCACGTCGGCGCGCTTGCCGGGCGAGACCGTGCCGACCTCCTCGATCACGCCCATCTGGACCGCCGGCCAGTAGGTGGCGGCGCGGATCGCGTCCATCGCCGGCACCCCGAAGCGGCGCACCCAGGTGTCGATCTCGTGCCAGGTCGAGTCGGAGTGGAAGAGGCCGGGCACGCCGCTGTCGGTGCCGACGAGCAGGGTCACGCCCGACTCCCGGAGCTGCTGGAACTTGCGGTCGAGCGTGGGCCGGCGGGCCGGGACGCCGCGGTAGTACTCGAGCCGGTCCCAGTGCTCGAGCGAGCGGCGCACGTCTGCCACCACGTCCGCCGGCAGGCCGCGGTGCCAGCGCGGATCGTCGAGCCGTTCCTCGAAGCCGTCCCGCGTGTCCTCGTAGAGCAGGAGCGGTGAGATGGTCGGCGTCCAGAAGAGGGTGCCGGCGCGCGACTTCATCAGCTCGAAGACGTCCTCCGGGTACTCGGGGCTGGTGCCGAGCCCGGTGTGCTCGAAGCAGTCGACGCCGGCCTCGATGCCGCGCCGGATCTCCTCCGGCCGGTGCGAATGGGCGACCACCGGCAGCCCGTGCGCGTGCGCCTCGTCGACCACCGCCCGCACCTCGTCCATGGTCATCCGGTCCTGGTCGATCAGCTTGACCAGGTCGACCCCCGCTCGCGCAAGCCGGCGCACCTGGGCGCGCGCGCCGTCCGCACCGTCGACCCCCCAGCGGAACGCCTCGGTCCCCGGGTAGGGCTCTTTCTGGAGGAACGGGCCGGAGACGTAGAGGGTCGGGCCGGGGATCTCGCCGGCGGCGATCGCGTCGCGCACCGCGATCGACTCCTCGAGCGGCGCGCCCAGGTCGCGGGCGCTGGTGACGCCGGCGAGCAGGAGCTGCTCGGCGGCCGCCGGCATGATCTCGTCGCGGAAGCGGTCGGCGTAGGTCGAGTCCCAGTGGTCGTAGTCGGAGTGGCCGACGAGCATCAGGTGGACGTGCGCGTCCCACAGGCCGGGCAGCACGCTCATCCCCTCGGTCGAGACCACCTCCGCGCCCTCCGGGATCGCCACCTCGCCCTCGCGCCCGACGGCGACGATCCGGTCGCCCTCGATCACCACCACGCTGTCCTCGATCGGCGGGCCGCCGAAGCCGTCGATCAGCCGCCCGCCGACCAGTGCCTTGACCTGCGAGGCGCCGCCCCCCTCGGCCCCGACGCCCGGACCGAGGGCGCCCAGGAGCATGGCGGCCACGGCGAGGAGAGCGGACAGGGCGAGAGAACGGACCTTGGCGCGCTTCGACATGGAAACCCCCTGGGTCGGACCGGTACGGATCGGATTGGAGCGGAGCGGCGAGAGTCTACCGCAGCCCGCTTCAGCGCTCCGGCTCCGCGACTCGTATCCGGACATCCGCCGCGACGGCGTGCGAACGGTCGGGGGCGGCGAAGAACGGGTTGATGTCGAGCTCCGAGAGGCGCGGATGGCGGGTCGCGAGCTGGGCGAGGCGCAGCAGCGTGTCGGTGAGCACCTCGAAGTCCGCCGGACGGTCTCCGCGCACCCCCTCGAGGAGCTTGACGCCCCGGATGCCGCGGATCATCTCCTCGGCCTCGTGCGGCGTGAGCGGGGTGACGCCGAAGCGCACGTCCCGGAAGACCTCGACGTAGCGCCCGCCGAGACCGAACATGAGGAGCGGACCGAAGCGCGGATCGGTCGAGATGCCGAAGATCACCTCGTGCCCCTCGGTCGCCATCTCCTGGACCAGGAATCCCTCGACCCGCTCGGCTGCGAGCCGCTCCGCCATCTCGGCGAGCGTCGCACGCAGCTCCTCCTCGCTCTCGATCCCGACCGCCACGGCGCCGGCGTCGCTCTTGTGGATGATCGTCGGCGCGTGGGCCTTGACGACCAACGGGTAGGAGAGCTCGGCGGCGGTCTCGACCGCGCGCTCCGCGGCCTCCGCGGCGCTCGATCCCCGAACGTAGCGCCACGGCACGACC
>CAZLLV010000241.1:0-23265 GCA_964560325.1 uncultured Thermoanaerobaculia bacterium
AGGCGCTCGCCGCCCTGGCCTACGGTGGGGCGCCGTCGGACCCGGGACCGTACGCCGCCGCCGGGGCGACCCTGCTGGCGGTCGCCCTCGCCGCCTGCTGGTTGCCCGCCCGGCGGGCGGCGAAGGTCACGCCGATGGAGGCCCTGCGGGAGGAGTGAGCACCCACCGCGACGGGGGCGCTACGGACCGTCGCCCCCCGGCTCGCGGCCGCTCCAGGTCTGCGGCTCCGGGATCGGCAGCGGCTCCGGCGGGTTCTCCTCCAGCTCCTGGAGCAGCACCTCGATCGCCTTGTCCAGGCTCGGGTCGATCCCCTGGACCATCAGGTCGGGTCGGTCGACCACCTCGATGTCCGGCTCCACGCCGACGCCCTCGACCGCGTACAGCCCCTCCGGGGTGACGAAGCGGAACGACGGCGCGGTCACCACGCCGCCGTCGGCGAGCGACGGCGTGAACGCGACGCCGATCAGGCCGCCCCAGGTGGTGGTGCCGATCACCGGCCCCAGGCCGCGCTGGCGAAAGTAGTACGGGAAGGCGTCGCCGCCCGAGCCCGCCGCCTCGTTGATCAGCACCGCCTTCGGACCCCGGTGGACGAAGCCGGGCGTCGTGAACGGCTCGGCGTTGCGTGTGGACCAGTAGGAGAGGAGCGGCCGCTCGAGCAGCTCGATCATCGCGTCCGGGATGAAGCCGCCGCCGTTGAAGCGGTCGTCGAGGACGAGCGCGTCCTTCTGCGCCTGTCCGTAAAAGCCCCTGTACAGCTCGCGCGTCCCCTCGACCGCGGTGTTCGGCAGGTGGATATAGCCGATCCGGCCGTTCGAGCGCTCCTCGACGTAGCGCTCGCGCGACTCGACCCACTCGAGGTAGCGCAGGTTCGTCTCCCGCGTGACCGGGCGCACCCGCTCCTCTCGCGAATCGTCGCCGGACGCGTCGGAGGCGACCGTCAGGGTCACCACGTCGTCGCCCTTGCCTTCGAGGAGCTGGAAGAAGTTGTCGACCGTGCGGGTCGAGACGCCGTCGACCGCGAGGATCAGGTCGCCCTCCGCCACGTCGACCCCCGGATCGGTCAGCGGCGAGCGGAAGTCCTCGTGCCAGTTGGCGCCCGGGAAGATCTTCTCCACCCGGAAGTAGCCGGACGGGTCGGCCACGATCTCGGCGCCGAGGAGCGCGCTCTCGGTACGCTCGATCCGCCCCTCGCCCGACGGCTGCACGTAGGCGTGGCCGACCGACAGCTCGCCGGCGATCTCGCCCAGGACGTAGTCGAGGTCGGATCGGTGAGCGATGTGCTCGACCATCGGCTCGTAGCGCTCGCGGATCCCCTGCCAATCGAGCCCGTGCATGCCGGGGTCGTAGAACCAGTCGCGCAGGATGCGCCAGGCGTCGACGAACTGCTGCCGCCACTCGGCCGCCGGGTCGACCTTCATCTCCAGGTCGGCCAGGTCGACCTTGCCGTCCGGCGCTTTCTGTCCGGGCATGGCGGCCGCGATGCCGAACTGATCGCCCTGGAACCGGTAGAGGATCTTCTCCCCCGAAGCCGAGAGGGCGTAGTCCTGGATGCCCTCGAGGATCGTCTTCTCTTCCTCGGCCTCGAGGTCGAAGAGCTGGAGATGGGTCTCCGTCCCCTGAGCCTTCAGGTAGAGGACACCGGCGGGTACGCCCGCGAGGTTCCCGTACTGGCCCGGCGGACCGGGCAGCGCCCGGATGCGGCGCTCGAAGCCCTCGACGTCGATCTCCACCCGCACCGGCTCGTCGCCCGCGGCGTCCTCGCCCTTTCGCTCCTCGGCCTCCGGCTTCGGCGGCTCCGCGTCCTCCTCCTCGGCCTCCTCGACCGGCTCCTCGTCGCTCTCCGGCAGGAGCAGCGCCGGCCCGTCCTCCTGGAGGAGCGCCACGTAGACGCGGGTCGGGTCGGTGTAGACGAAGTCGAACTCGAAGGCGCTGAAGGTCAGGTTGAAGTCGCGGTTGGAAAGGAAGTAGATGTAGCGGCCCTTCGGGTCCCAGGCCGGCCCGAATTCGGCCGAGCCGTCGAGGGTGAGCTGGTGCCTCTCGCCACCGTCGAGGTCGTAGACCCAGAGGCTCGGGAGCTGGCTCTCGCCCGCCTTGGTGTAGGCGAGCCAGCGGCTGTCGGGCGACCAGGCGTGGTCGGCGATGTCGCCGAAGCGGCCGGTGTCGGCGGTGGTGACGGCGCCGCTCTCGACGTCGATCACCCGCAGGCGCGCCGCGTGGTCGGAGTAGGCCAGCTTCTCGCCGTCCGGGGACCAGCGGAGGTTGTCGCGCCAGGCCGGCGGGTCGTCGCCTTCGTTCGTCAGGCGCCGCTCCTCGCCGGTGCCGTCCGCCGGCCGGACGTAGAGCTCGTACTCGCCGCTCCGGTCGCTCCAGTAGGCGACCCGGCCACCATCCGGCGACCAGACCGGACCGCGCTCCCGCACGCCCTGCGAACGAGTCAGGTTGCGCGCCTCGCCCTCCTTCGCCGGCACGGTGAACAGGTCGCCCCGCGCCTCGAAGAGCGCCCGGGCACCGGTCGGAGACACGTCGCCGTCCTGGATGTTCGACGCCACCTCGCGCCAGTACGGGACGCGCCCCTCGAAGTCGCCGTAGACGCGGATCGGCACCCGCGCGCTCTCGCCGCTCGCGGTGTCGAGGCGCCAGATCCAGCCGCCCGCCTCGTAGACGATCCCCGGTCCGCCGGCGCTCGGCCCCACACTCGGCCCCACACTAGGCCAGAGCACGTCCCAGACCCGGTGGTCGGTGACCTGGCGCGGCGCGGTGCCCTCCGGGGCGTCGCCGTCGATCGCGTAGAGGTTGAGCTTGCCGTGTTCGCGGTCGGAGGTGAAGTAGATCGTGTCGCCCACCCACATCGGCTGGTTGTCGGTGCCCTCGTAGTCGGTGAGCTGGCGCGCGGTGCCGGCCGCGAGGTCGAAGGTCCAGACGTCCTGCGCGTTGCCGCCGTAGTAGCGCTTCCAGGTCCGGAACTCTCGGGACATCGGTGTGTAGGCGATCGTCGCGCCGTCGGCGTGGAGGTCGGTCGCGGAGCCGCGCGGCACGCCCAGCGGCTCCTCCATGCCGCCCTCGAACGGCACCGTGTACGGGATCTCCATCCGGTCGCTCCACGGCACCCGGTGGGCGGAGAAGAGGATCTCCGAGCCGTCCGGCGACCAGCCGAGGACGCGGTTGTCGACGCCGCCGCGCGGCGGGATCACACCCACGTCGTTGCGGAAGGTGAGCTGGCGCGGCGTGCCGCCCTCGACCGGGATGACGTGGACCTGCGGGTTGCCGCCGTACTCGCCGGTGAAGGCGACCCAGCGCCCGTCGGGCGAGATCTTGGGGAAGTACTCGAGCCCCTCGTGCGAGGTCAGCCGGCGCGCGTCGCCGCCGGCCGCGTCGACCGACCAGAGGTCGCCCGCGTAGGAGAAGACGATCGTGTCGCCGTGGATGTCGGGCTGGCGCAGCAGCCGGGTCAGACCCTCGTCGGTCTCCTCGGCCAAGGCAGATTCGTCCTGCGCGGCCACGGGCAGGGCCGGCGCGAGAAGCGCGGCGGCGAGGAGGAGGATCGAGAGGGCGAGCGGGAGGCGCGGGCGTACGTGTTCCATGGAGATCTCCTACGGAAGAACCGGGTCGCGGGTTGCGCGCGGACGGCGCGCGGACCGATGCTACCAGCCGGCGTTCGGTGTCTTCAGAAGACTTCGAGGGCCAGCCGGCCGCCGGAGGCGACCGAGAAGCCGTCGCGCAGCACGATCCGGGTGCCGGCGCGAAGCGTCAGGTCGCCGCCGTCCGCCACCGTCACATCCGGCCCGGCGGTCAGAGTGTCGCAGGCGCGGTGGGTCTCGGTGCCGGTGACCGTGGTCGAGGTCAGGTCGAGGTCGACGTCGGAAGCGCACGGCACGACCTCCGCGATCAGCGCGATCGTCTCGGTCTCGAAGTTGCCTTCGAAGACGAGGGTCTCCGAGAGGTTGCCGGCCGCGTCGGCCTGGAGCGTAACCGCCTGCGTGCAGTCGCCGCCCGGCGACAGGCAGGGCCGGCCGCCGGAGCTGCAGGGGTCGGCGCCGCCCTGCGGGTCGAGCGCGAAGCGGACCGGGTCGGACAGAGTCCAGCCGGAGACCGCCGCCGCCTCGGGGCCGGCGTTCGAGTTGGCGAGCGTCAAGGGCAGGGCGACCGTATCGCCGACCTCGACGGTGCCGAAGTCGAGCGTCGCCGTGGAGGGCGCGAGGTCGGGCCCGCCGGATCCGGCCGCGAGGATCAGGCGGTAGACCTCGCTGTCCCCCGCATCGGTGTCCTCGCGGTCGGTGACGTACAGCTCACCGGCCGCGTCCTCGCCGAAGGCGGTGACGTTGAACGGCGTGTCGAGGAGCACGCGGCTCTCGAACGCCCCGTCGCAGCGGGGAACGGTGCCGAAGACCTCGCCCGAGCAGAAGTCGGCGTAGAGGTAGACGCCGCGCAGCCGCGGCTCGGCGTCGCCCCGGTAGCGGAACCCACCGGTGACCGAGCACCGGAAGCCGCCGCCGACGTTCTGGTGGAAGTACTCGAGCACCGGGTCGACGAACGCCTGCCCGTCACACCCGGCGTTGTCGTCGTCGTCCGGCCCGTCGTAGACGTGGGCGCCCTCCCGGCAGTCCCACCCGTAGTTCTCGCCGCCGGCGCTCGCGGCCGGCTGGAAGTCGATCTCCTCCCACTGCGTCTGGCCGACGTCGCCGATCCAGAGATCGCCGGTTGCGCGGTCGAACGAGAAGCGGAACGGGTTGCGCAGCCCGTAGGCCCAGATCTCCTCGCGGACGCCGGCGACGCCGACGAACGGGTTGCCGGGCGGGATGGCGTAAGCGAAGCCGGGATCGGGGGCCGAGTCGACGTCGAGCCGCAGGACGTTGCCGTGGAGGGTCGAGAGATCCTGCGCGTTCTCCGCCGGGTCGCCGCCGCCCCCGCCGTCACCGGTCGTCATGTAGAGGTAGCCGTCCGGGCCGAACGCGAGGTCGCCGCCGTTGTGGTTGGTGGCCGGCTGCTCGAGGACGAGGAGGATCTCCTCGGAGCCGGGATCGACCACGTCCGGATCGGCCGAGACGGCGTAGCGCGCCAACACGGTCTCGGTCCCGCCGCCGGCCGGCTCCCGCGTGTAGTTCACGAACAGCTCGCCGTTGACGGCGTACTCCGGGTGGAACGCGAGACCGAGGAGCCCCCGCTCCTGGCAGCAGACGACCTCGGTCGAAAGGTCTAGAAACGGCGTGGCCTCGAGCGAGACCCCGTTCCAGATCCGGACCTCGCCGGTCTGCTGCACCACGAACAGCCGGCCGGTTCCGTCATCGGCGGAGACGACCCCGAGCGGCCGGACGACATCGCCGGTGACGAGCTGAGCGTCGAGCGCGAGACCCTGGGCCCCGGCCGCGGCGGGGAGGAGCGATCCGAGGACGAGGGCGACGGTCGCCGGGAGGAGAGCGGAGACGCGGAATCGGATCGCAGGGGAAGTCATAGGCGATTCAGTATAGCTCCGAGGGTGCGCCGGCCCGCGACGGCGCACGGGTAGACTGCCCGGCGCCATGAAACCTCTCCGCCGGGCCGCGTACGCGCTCCTCCTCGCCCTGCTCACCGCCGCCGAGCCCGCCGAGCCCGCCGCGCCGGCCGAGGACGCCGCCCGACCCGTCATCGTCGTCCGGGCCGCCGCGATGATCGACGTGCTGCGCGGCGTCCGGGTCGCCGATCCGGTGCTGGTGATCGAGGGCGAGACGATCCGCGCGGTGGGCACCGCGGACGAGCCGCCGGCGGTCCCGGCCGGCGCACGCACGATCGACCTGGGCGAGCTCACCCTGCTGCCCGGCCTGATCGATCTCCACACCCACCTCACCTACGACCCGCGCCACCTCCTCCCGGAGCTCGGTGACCACCCGTACACGCCGGCGGCGACGCACGCCCTGGTCGGAGCGGCAAGCGCCCGCGCCACGCTCGAAGCCGGCGTCACCACCGTGCGCGACCTCGGCGCCTGCTGCTTCGCGGACGTCACCTTGGGCCGGGCGATCGACGAAGGGATCGTCCCCGGACCGCGGGTCGTCCCGTCCGGCTACGTGCTGACCATTCTGGGCGGCGGCTGCGCCCAGACGATCGCCGAGCCGCGCGTCTTCGAGGGCGGCCCCGAGCAGGGGATCGTCGGCTCGCCCGAGGAGATCGTGCGAGCGATCCGCTACCAGGTGCGCCACGGGGCGAAGGCGATCAAGGCGTGCGTCGATCGGGGGCAGTTCTCGGAGGAAGAGATCCGGGTGATGTCGGAGGAGGCGCACCGGCGAGGAGTGAAGCTCGCGACCCACGTCTGGGAGGTCGAGAGCGTCCGGGCGGCGGTCGCGGGCGGCGCCGACACGATCGAGCACGTGACCTTCCTCGACGACGCGCTGATCGCGGAGATGCTGGAGCGCGGCACGGTGCTGGTCCCCACCATCCACGTTTCGACTTCGTACGATCTCGACAAGCTCCCGCCGGCGGTGCGCGAGCGCTTCGAGCGCGAGCAGCCCGCCTGGCGCGACAGCCTGCGCCGGGCGATCGCGGCCGGCGTGCCGATCGGCTTCGGCAGCGACACCGGCGAGATCCCGCACGGCGAGAACGCAACGGAGCTGACCGCGCTCGTCGCCCACGGCATGACGCCGCTCGAGGCGATCCGCTCCGCCACCCTCGTCGGCGCCCGCGTCCTCGGCGTCGACGACCGCGGCGCGATCGCTCCCGGCCGCCTCGCCGGCCTCGTCGCCGTCGACGGCGACCCGCTCGAAAACGTCTCGCTCCTCGAAGACGTGCGCTTCGTGATGAAAGGGGGCGAGGTGGTGGTGCCGGCTCAACCGCCGGCCGCCGCGGCGGCGTCGGTCACGAAGCGCTGGTAGTGCCGGTAGCGCTCGAGGATGTAGGCGACGTAGGTGACCGGTTCGAGGCCGCGGACGAAGCCGAAGTAGACGACCGGGTCGGTGTAGATCTCCCGCTTCGACTTCTGGAGCAGCCAGTAGGAGACATCGTCCCAGGAGGTGGGGTCGTCGCCGTACTTGGTGGCGAGGCGGCGGGCGTCCTGGACGTGCCCCTGACCGGCGTTGTACGAGCCCAGGACGAACTTCAACCGCTCCTCGGGCTCGGGGATCTGGTCGCTCCAGTAGTTTTCCAGCCACTCGAGGTAGCGAGTCCCGCCGGAGACGTTGTCCCGCGGGTCGTAGACGTTCGTCACTCCGAACTGCCGCGCTGTCGCCGGCATGAGCTGGAGCAGGCCGGCGGCGCCTGCCCAGGAGCGGGCCCGCGGGTCGAAGCGCGACTCCTGGAACGCCTGCGCGGCCAGCAGGCGCCAGTCCCAGCCGATCGCCTCCGCGTTCTCCTTGATCAGCGGGTCCCACTCGGAGAGCTCGGAGGTCATGCTGGTCAGGTACCGGCTCTCGCGCCGCTCGCGGTAGCCGCGCCGGTCGATGAAGTACTTCTCGTACAGCGTGTTCCAGGAGGCCGTCCCCTGCTTGCTGGCGAGCCACGCGTCGAGTGCCGCGCGTAGCTCCGGGGCGTTCTCGCGCACCGCCCAGACGATCGACAGCTCGGCACCGAGGGTGGGGCGGACGGCGACGTTCGTGTAGTAGGCCTGGCTGAGGTGGGCGATCGACTCCGGCCCCGCCGTCAGCGCAACGTCGCCGGCCGCGACCTGCTGGATCAGCTCCTCGTACGACACGTCACCGCCGACCTCGACGATGTGGATGTCGCCCGTGATCTCGTCCTCGAGCTCGACCAGCCGGTCGACCGTCTCCGTCGCGCTCGGCACCGTCACCCGCTCGCCGGCGAGCTCCGACGGCTTGCGGATGAGCCGCGCGGAGATCTCCACCCGCTCCTCGAAGCGGGTCGGATCGTCCAGGATCTGCTCCTCGACCGGGCCGGCGAGGTCCGCCTCGCGCGGCGGCTCGACCGGCTGCACGAGCGCCGGCTTGGTCGTGTAGAGCGGCCGGGTCAGCGCGACCTTGCGCCGCAGCTCGTCGGTCGCGGTGAGCTGCGAGGCCACGATGTCGCCCTCCCCCTGGTTGAGCCGCCGCAGCAGCTCGAAGCGGTCGTCGACCACTTCGACCTCGAGCGCCAGGTCGTGGTCGCGCGCGAAGCTCCAGAGCAGCCCGAACTCGAACCCCATCAGCTCGCCCCGGTAGATGAAGTAGCTCGTGGCGTTGGTCATCGTGAGCATGGTCAGGTGACCGCGCTCGCGGATCGCGTCGAGATCTCGATCGACCGGATCGGGCAGGTCCAGCACGTCCCCGGGGGCCGCCTGGCCCACGAGGCCGCCGAAGCCCCCTCGGTCGCGGACCAGGACGTAGACGGTGACCGCTCCCCAGGCGAGCAGGAGGAGCGCGAGAAGGGCGAACGGGACCTGACGACGGCGTGACACGGCACCCGTCGAACGATGCGAACGACGTGCCGCGGAGCGGAGAGGGCTCGGGGGGCTCGATCAGGTCGACGGGCCCGGGCGATCGGCCGCGGGGGTGCGCGGGGCGCCGTCGAAGTACGACGTGCAGAGCGGGCAGCGGAGCGCCTGGGCCGCCACCGTCGAGAGACAGTAGGGGCACTTCTTGTTGTCCGGCTCGCTGTCGGCCGTCTCCTCCGCCCCCGCCTCGCGCTCCAGCCGGCGGTCGAGGCGGTTGACCGCCTTGATGATCACGAACATCACGATCGCCACCAGCAGGAAGGCGATGAGGCTGTTGACGAAGGCGCCGTAGTCGAGGGTCACCGCTCCCGCCGCCTGCGCCTCGGCGAGGCTCGCGTACGGCGGGGAGGCGCCCTCGCCCGGGGCGAGCAGCAGGTAGAGCTCGGAGAAGTCGTTTCGTCCCAAGAGCAGGCCGACCGGCGGCATGATCAGGTCGTCGACCAGCGAGCGGGCGGTGGCGGTGAAGGCGGCGCCGACGGTGAAGCCGATCGCCATGTCCATCAGGTTGCCGCGTAGCGCGAACTTCTTGAACTCCCCCGTGAGGCTCATCGCGCGAAGGCTATCGCAGAGCGAGTCGGAGATAATCGGCGGCGCGCCATGAAATGTCCCTACTGCGACGGCTCGTCGAAGGTGATCGACTCCCGGCCGATGCCGGACGGCATCCGCCGCCGCCGGGAGTGCGAGCAGTGCTCGCGCCGCTTCACCACGCACGAGCGCCTGGCGCCGTCCGAGATCCGGGTGATCAAGCAGTCGGGCCGCCCGCCGGAGCCGTTCGACGCCGACAAGATCGCGCGGGCGCTCCTGCGCGTCGGCCGCCTGAGCGACGCCGGCGCCCGCGACCTGGCACGCCGGATCGAGGCCGAGCTGGTCGACGAGGGGGCCACGTCGGTGCGGGCCGCCGAGCTCGCCCGCCGCGTGCTCGAGCGCCTGCGGGCGGTCGACCGCCTCGCCGCCACCCGCTTCGCCGCCGACTACACGGACCTCGACGGCCGCCTCGACTTCCAGCGCCCCGGCGAGGTCGACGAAGGCGAAGAGGACGAGCAGATCGGGCTGTTCTAATCGCCGACGGTGACGCCGACGCCGGAGATCCGGTGCGGCGCCTCCGGCTCGACCTCGACCGAGATCTCCATCGGCGGCCGGCCCTCGCGTGCGAGGGCGACGCCGAGCCGCTCCCCGGCGCCCGCCGGCTCGAGCCGCACCCCCTGGACGGCGAAGTCGCCGGCGTCCTCGGCGAGGCGCCCGAGGATCTCGACCAGCCCGTCCACGCCCCGCCGCTCGATCACGTCCGGCGCGAATGCCGTCTCGACCCAGGCGCGCCGAGCCGACTCGTCGAGGGAGACGAGAGCGGTCAGCAGCTCCCCCGCCCGCGCGCCCGCCGGCGTGCCCGGGAGCAGCCAGCGCGCCGCGGCAGAGCCCTCGGCGGCCGAAGGCAGACTCTCCGGCAGAGCGTCGAGCGGGGTGAGCGGCGGGCGCGGCGGCGCGATCTCCGGTACCTCGCCGGTGAAGACGATCCGCGCGAGCGGCCGCGCCAGGTCTTCGAGCCGCCCCTCCCGGCTGGTGGTCCAGAGGAAGACGGCGACGTCACTCTCGGGGAAGCGGACGAAATCGGCGAAGTAGAAGCCGTTGCCCCCGTTGTGGGCGACCGCCTCGCCCCAGGACGTCGGCTCGATCGACCAGCCGTAGCCGTACCAGGTGCCGCCGCCCTCCTCGACGTGCTTGCCGTAGAGCTTCCGCTTCGACACCTCCGAGAGGATGCGGTCACCGGCGAGCGCCCGGTGCCAGCGGATCATGTCGCCCACCGTCGAGTGGATGCCGCCGTTGCCCAGCAGGTGCCAGCCGGGCCCGCCGTCCACGATCGCCCGCTCGACCACGGTGCCCCAGTCGGAGCCGTCGTCCGCCACTCCGTGGGCGAGCCGCGCCGGGTCCCACGGCCGGTGGTAGCCGGTGTCGTCCATGCCGGCGGGCGCGAAGAGCTCGGCGCGCAGGTACTCCTCGTACGGGCGGCCGGAGACCTTCTCCACGATCGCCGCCGCCAGGCTGTAGCCGACGTTCGAGTACTCGTAGCGCTCGCCCGGCACGAAGAGGAGCTCGGTCGCGAGCGCGCGCCGCGCGTACTCGTCCCGCCCCACCCGCTCGGCGTCGCGGCCGATGGCGCCCGGAAAGCCGGCCTGGTGCGTCAGCAGGTGATGGATCGTGATGGCGCGCTTGTCCTCCGGCACACCGTCGAAGTACTTCGTGATCGGGTCGTCGACCGAGAGCTTCCCCGCCTCCTCGAGCTTCAGGACCGCCGTGCCGGTGAACTGCTTGGTGATCGAGCCGACGGTCGAGACGGTCGCGGGGGTGATCGGCCGGTCGTCCTCCGGATCTCCCGGATTGATCTCTCCGTACCCGGCTTCGAGCAGGGTGTCGCCCCCTCGCACCACGGCGACCGCACCACGGAAGCCCTCCGCGGCGGCGCGGTCCATGAAGGCGGCGAGACGGGCGCGGGCTTCGTCGTCCGGCGGCGGCGCCGCGGCGGCGTGGGCCGCCATGGGAAGCAGGGGAAGCAGGGGGAGCAGGAGGAGGGGCAGGGCGATACGGAACCGGCGTTTCATGGTCGTCTCCTTTCGTTCGGGGTCGTTCCCCGGGGGACCATCCTCGCCACGATCTGTGAAGAGCGTGTGAAGCGGCTCGTCCGATCCGCATCGAGCGAAGGCTTCACATCCGCTTCACGGGAGGGAGGTATCGTCCCACGATGGGCTCCGATCCGCATCGACCCGATGGGGGCGCCGGCCCGCGGCCGCGGGTGCTGATCGTGGAGGACGAGGCGAAGACCGCGTCCACGGTCGCCCTCTACCTGCGCCACGCCGGGATCGACGTGGAGGTCGCCCTCGACGGCTCGACCGGCCTGGAAAAGGCCCTCGCCGGCCCCTTCGATCTCGTCATCCTCGACGTCCTGCTGCCCGGCGTGGACGGCCGGGAGATCTGCCGGCAGGTGCGCGAGAGCTCGGCGGTGCCGATCGTGATGGTCACCGCGCGCGCCACCGAGGAGGACCGGATCGAGGGTCTCGACCTCGGAGCGGACGACTACGTGCCGAAGCCGTTCAGCCCCCGGGAGCTGGTGGCCCGCGTGCGGGCCAACCTGCGGCGGGCGCGGATGAGCGGCGAAAGCGGCGAGAGCGGCGGAGGAACGCCGGGCGGCGATCCGCCCACCCTCCGCCGCGGGACCCTGGAGATCGACCGTGCCCGTCACGAGGCGCGCCTGGCGGGCCGCGACCTCGGCCTGACCGCCGCCGAGCTGGAGCTGCTCGCCGCTCTGGCCGAGCGGCCGGGAGTCGTCTGGTCCCGCGAGCGGCTCCTCGCCCGGCTGCCGGTGGCGGGCCGGACGGCGGACGGTCGGGACCTCCGCACCGTCGACGCACACGTGAAGAACCTACGGCGCAAGATCGAAGCCCCGTCGCGCGAACGGGACGCCGGGACCCGCGCCCTCTGGGTGCGGACGGTGTTCGGCGCCGGCTACAAGCTGGTGCCGCCGGCCGAGGACGACGACCGTGAGTAGCCTCCGCGCCCGTCTGCTCGTGGCCGTCGGCCTGGTCGTGGTGACCGCCGTGGCGGCGGTCGGCTACTTCTCCAGCCGCGTGGCCCGCAACACCTTCATCGAGCTGCAGACGGTCGTCGAGGAGACGACGGTGAACGAGGACGGGACCCCGGGGCAGGTGGAGCGGACGGTGACCCGGGACTACCGGTCGGTCGACGAGGTGGAGGCCGAGGTGCCGGGCTGGACCGACCCCGACGGCACCGAGCGGCGCTTCACCCCCGAGCGCGTCTTCATGCGCCCCCTCAATCGGGCCCTGTTCGTCGGCGTGGTGCTGGCGGGTGCCCTCGCCCTGGCCGGCACCGGGCTCCTCGCGCACCGGATGCTCTCGCCCGTCCGCGAGCTGACCCGCGCCGCGGGACGCCTGGCGGAAGGCGACCTCTCCCAGCGGGTGCCGGTGACCTCGAAGGACGAGCTCGGGCAGCTCGCCGCCGCCTTCAACTCGATGGTCGACGGCCTCGACCGGTTGGAGCGCTCCCGCCGCGAGCTGCTCCACGACGTGGCCCACGAGCTCCGCACGCCGCTGACCAGCCTGCGCTGCCAGATCGAGGCGCTCCAGGACGGCCTGCTCGCCCCGGACGACGAAGCCCTCGCGTCCCTCCACGAGGAGACCGTCCACCTCGCGCGCCTGGTCGACGACCTCCGGGATCTGTCGCTGGCGACCGCCGGCCGTCTTCACCTGGAGCCCGAGCCTCTCGACCTGCGGGCCGAAGCCGAGCGGGCGGCGCGTTTCGCCGCGAGCGCCCGACCGGCCGGCGATCGCGCGGCGTCGATCGAGATCGAGGTTCCCGACGATCTCACCGTCACCGCCGACCCGGGTCGCCTCCAGCAGGTGCTCCGCAACCTCCTGGTCAACGCGCTGCGCCACGCGCCGGCCGAGGGTGCGGTCCGGGTCAGCGCCCGCACGCTGGAGTCGATGGAAGGGGAGACGGCTCGGGTGGAAGTGACCGTGGCGGACGACGGCCCCGGCATCGACCCCGAGCACCTGCCCCACCTCTTCGACCGCTTCTACCGCACCGACCCCTCGCGCTCCCGCGCCACCGGCGGCGCCGGCCTCGGCCTCGCCATCGTCAAGCACCTGGTCGAAGCCCACGGCGGCCACGCGTGGGCCGAGAACGCCCCGCCGGATAAGGGAAAGACCGGGGCGATCTTCCGCTTCACGCTCCCGGGCCCCTCCGCCGCCGGCACCACGCCTCCTGCACCGCCCGCTCAGGCTCCCCGCTCGGCCACCCAGCGCCCGAAGAGGGGGGTAGCGAAGGTGTGAGCGTCCCCCTCGCGGACCAGGTAGCCCTCCTCACGCAGGGCGAGCAGAGCGGGGCCGGTGGCCTCCGGCGGTTGCCCGCCTCGCGCGACGGCGTGGAGGGCGGCCCGCTCGTCGTCGGAGCGCTGGCGCCAGAGCTCGCGAAACAGCGGGGTCGTGAGCAGCGCCTGGTCGAGGGCTTCGTCCAGGTCGCCACTGGTCGCCTTCAGCCGCCCGGCGGCGTTGAGCAGGCGGCAGAGCTGGTCGCAGACCAACTGGAGCAGGTACGGATGGCAGCCGGTTTCGCGGAGGAGCCTCTCCACTCCGCCCGCCGGATAGATGTCCGGGAAGGCCGGCGTGGGCTCCGTGACGAGCTGCCGCGCCGCCTCTTCGTCCAGCGGACCGATCCGCCGGCTGACGGCGCTGATCAACCGGTCCACCCAGTGAGGCCCCAGGCGGTGGAGCGGATAGGCGCTGACCAGGAGGAACCGGATCCTCCGGAACGAATCGCCGGCGGCGCGGGTGAAGTCCAGGAGGTCGGTACTCGCCCCGGAATTCGCGATCTCCTCCTGGTACCGCTCCACCTCGTCCAGGGCCACCAGGAGCCGGAGGTCGGAGCGGACGAGGCTCCCGTCGACTGATTGGAGCCAGTCGAAGATGTCCCCCCATGGCGCCCCCGCGGTGGGGGGCTTCGGAAAGCGGGCGCCGCCGGGGCTCGGGAGCCTCTCCAGGGCCGGCACCAGCTCCCGCGCGATCCGGTCCTGCGGCGCCTCCCGCTCCGCCGGCGTCCAACTGCTCATCGCCTGGAAGTTGACCACCACCACCTCCGTCCCCGTTCCCAACTGGACGGGAAGCATGTTGAGGAGGGACGACTTCCCCATCCGCCGCTGCCCGGTGAGGAGGAGCGGCACCCGACGGTCGGCGGTGAGGTCGTGGTCAATCATCCGCGCCAGGTCCTGGCGGCCCTTGAACAGGCCCCGGTCCTCCGGCGCGAGGGCGCTCCCGGCGACGAACACGGTGGGGACCTGCGGGTGCTCCTCCCGCTCCCGGGCCAGCTTCCGGTGCTCTTCCTCCACCACACGCTGCCAAGCGCGGAGCACCGGGACCATCCGCCGCTCCTCGGGGCTCGGCCGGCGCTTCTCGGTGATCGCCTCGACCCCCCGACGGAGGGTGCCGGCCGCGCGGACCAGGGTCTGCTCCCGGTGGTGATGGCTGGTGGAGACGCCGGCGGCGCGGAGGTTCTTGGCCGCCTCGACGACCCGGGAGAAGGCCGAGCCCGGCTCGAGCTCCCGCTCCTCCGGCAGGAAGGGCAAGGCGAGCGCCGCCGTCGCCTCGAACAGCCGCTCCCGCGCTCCCCGCTCGAGCGCCCGTGTCTGGAGCTCCAGGAGCGCCCGGCGGGCCGGCTTTCCCTGGGCCACGGTGTCGGTCGCCTCGGCGATCAGGCGGCGCGCCCGCTCCGGCTCCACTTCGGCGATCCGGACGAGGTAGTCGGAGAGGCCCGGGAGAGGAAGGTGGATCAGGTCGTGGTGGAGAAACGGCAGCCAGCGCCAGCGCCTCGCCGCCGCGGCGGGAGAGCGGCTCGCGAGGAGCCTCAGCCCCCCACTCACCAGGCTTTCCAGCGGGTAGAGGGGCAGGCGCAGATGAGAGAGCAGAAAGCCGCCACCGCCTACCGCGGCGACTATCTGAGGGTCCGCCAGGGCGCCCGCGGTGCTATCTCGGACAAGAGCAAAAAGACCGCAATAGACGCCCCAAGCTACGCTCGGTGCAACGCCCCAGAAAAGCCCCCCGGCAACGCCCCGAGCAACGCCCAAAGAGACACCCAAAGCAACGCCCGATGCAAGGGAAAAAGAAATGACCCCAGCAACAACCCAACCAACGGACACAGGAACGCCCCAAGCGGCGCCCAGAGCAACACCCAGACTACCCCCCCAAGAAACGCCCCAAGAAAAACCCAAAACAACACCGAGAACAACACCCACGAAAACGCCAAAGGAAAAGCCCGCAACGACGGTGCTCCAATCGACAGGCCACCCTATCGACTGGAGCACCGTTGCTGCACATGGGGTCAGACCGGCGGCCCAGGCTACCAATATCGACCCGAAGCGCCAGGTCAGAACCTTCGCCGCAGCGTCTCCACGATGGGCTCTCCGAACCAAGACCCACCCTGAGCCGTCCGGATCGAACCCCCAGCTCTCGAGCAGCCGGTTCAACTGGAGCGGCTGCATGAAGAAGAGCCAAATGAACCGGAAGAAGCCGGGAATCTCGGGTGTCTCCGCGGTGTCCCCCCCCCTCAGCCGGCGCTTGGGCCGCGTCTGGGCGCCCGTCTTGATCTGCCGATCAGGCACGCTGGACGTACCTCCGCCATCCGGCGCCAGGGAGGGACAGGAGGGAGCGGCCTCCGACCTCCGTTCGGGTCATCAGACCCCGCTGCCGGAGCGCCGCCACCCGCAACCGGTGCTCCGGCAGATCCTCCATCGTCACGTCCGTCTCCGCGGCACATCGCTTCAGAAGATCCCGCTCCACCGAGTCGCGATGGCGCCACCAGGCACGGAAGAACGGTTCGACGGCGAGGTCGTAGGCGTCGGGCGTGTCCTCGGGAGACAAGTGGGCCCGCCAGAGCTGCTCGCCAAGCCACTGGAGCCCGTGTGCGAAGCCCGCCGCCTCCCGTAGCGCCATCTCGACCCGCTCCTCGTCCAGCCCCCGGTCCACTCGATCTCCCTGGCCGAGGAGCTCCCGGGCCGCCCCGGCGTCGAGTTGCCCCACCGGCACCGTGATCGCGTCGTTCAGAAAGCTCGAGGTGAGGCCGACCTCGGTGATCTGCTCCGGCAGCGAGGCGCGGGAGGTGGAGACCCAGACGTGCCGGCCTTCCTGCCCCAGGGAGCGGAGCAGCTCGAAGAAGTCCCCGCCGAAGCCCCGGTCCGGCCGCAGCAGGTTCTCCGCCTCGTCCACCAGGAGCAGGGTCGGCGGCAGCCGGGCCAGGCGCTCCCCCGGCTCCAGGTCCCCCTCACTGCCTTCTCCGAGAGCCTCCGCCAAGGCGGTGACCAACCGCGCCGGGGACCGGCCCACCAGCCCCTGAGCATCCAGCCGCACCGCCGGCCGGTCCTGGAAGTCGAGCGCGTGGCGCTCCACCCAGCGGAGCAGCGAGGTCTTTCCCATCCGACGCTCGCCCAGGATCTGCACCGAGCCGCCCCGACGGAGGGCGTCCTCCAGTTGCCGCCGCTCTCGATCGCGCCCGAAGAGGTTCTCGTCCGACGCGATCGGCAGGCCGGGTCGGAAGGGGGAGTCGTCCCGACTCCCTGGCGCTCCGGCCGCCTTGGAGAAATCGCCTCCAGGAAGGCTGAAGGCGAGGCCGCGCCGGAGGGTGGGACCCGTTTTATCGGCCGGCCGCGCCGCCCGACGCTCCAGCGCCTCCAGGTCCTCCGGCTTGGCGACTTCGCGCAGGAGGGCCGGGAAGAACCGATGGCAGTCGATACCACCGAAGAACGTGGCACGCCCCCGGTCGATGGCCGGTCTCAAGGCGCTCAAAAGCTTTCCGTGGCTCTCCTCGATGCGCGACGGATCGTCACCGTAGAAGGTCCAGAGGATCTCCGGCCGCGTCCCGTCGTCCGCCGCCACTTTCTCGAGCGTCCGGGTCAGCACGTCGTCCCAACCGCCGTAGGCCACCACCACCAGCACCGCGTCCCGCAGCTCCCTCGTGAGCTCCGCTTCCAACTGCGGCCGAGCCGCCGTGAGCTGCCGCGGGCTGTGCAGGCTATCGTTGCCGTGCCAGTAGCCGTGCACGTGGATCACCTGGCTCGCTGCGCCGCTGCCCCACGAGTTGGTGAAGCGGCCGTCACCGTGGAGCACGGTGCTCAGGGAGCGCCCACCGGCGCGCTCGACCGCGACCTGGATCAGCGGGTCGAAATTGGTGGTGAGGATCCGGCCGCCGAAGGTGCCCGGATGGAGGGCACAGAGTGCGCCGAGGGCCTCCACACCCGGGCGCAGGTGCCAGACCTCGGTCCGGTTCTCCAGCGCGCGGCAGGCGGGCGGCTCCCCGTCCCGGACCCGTCGGAGAAGCTCTCCATCCGCGGCCTCCGCCGCGGCCGGCTCGCAGGCGGCGAGCACTGCCTCCCGGACGGCCTTCTCCACGGCCTCCGGAGAACGTACGTCGTTGAGCTTCTGGAACGCCTCCTGATACCCGAGGCCGTCCAGTTCCCGTCCCAGCACTTCGCCCACGCGGCGAATCATCGCCGAGACCCCGGGAACGCCCGGCTTCTCGGGAGCCTCCGGAGCCACCAGCGGCGAGCCCACCAGAAACAGGTGCCGCCGGCCCTCGCGATGCCCGTATCCGAGACGTTCGAGGAGGATGGACTCGTCCAGCAGTCGAAGGGAAGAGGTCACGATTGCGACGATTCTACGCAATCCTTCTCCCGGCGGCGGCAGACGAGAACTCCTCGCCGGGGGACGGCAAGACCGGCGCCCGCTTCCGCTTCACGCTCCGGGTGTGAGCTTTCACCGGCGCTTGCATCGTGAATCCGTTGCTGGCAAAATGCAGGCATGGGTGTACAGATCACCATCCGAGACGTCCCAGACGAGGTGAAGGAGGAGCTCGCCTCCCGTGCGGCGCTCGAAGGCAAGTCGATGCAGGAGTACCTCAAGGGGGAGCTGATGCGCCTCTCTTCGCGGCCGCCGGTCGAGAAGGTCGTCGCGCGGATCCGGGAGCGCAAGGCGCTGGATCCGAAGCGCATCCCGCCGGAGACCATCCTGGCGCACCGGGACGCCGACCGCCGGTGAGCGCGGTCGTCGACGCGTCGGTCCTGGTCGCCCTGACCACGGACTCCGGACCCGAAGGCGCCTGGGCGGAGAACCTCGTGGACCGAGGGAGTCTCGTGGCGCCCGACCTGGCCTTGGCCGAGACGACCAATATCCTCCGTCGGCTCCAGCTGGCGGGCGAGATCGAGAGGTCCCAAGCCGCCGCTGCGGCGCGCGATCTCCTCCAACTCGACATCGCGCTGGTCCCGTTCGCGCCGTTCGCCAACCGGATCTGGGAGCTGCGCCACGACCTCACCAGCTACGACGCCTGGTACGTGGCGGCGGCCGAAGAGCTCGTCCTCCCGGTGGCGACTCTCGACCTTCGACTCATAGGCGCCAGCGGCCCGCGCTGTTCGTTCCTCCTGCCGCCACGGTCCTGAAGGCGCTCATCGACCTGCTGGAGCTTCGTGGTGGCCGATGGCCGGAAGTTCCATGAGCTCCTCGAGGTGCCTCCTGGCACGCTATACGCCACGCGCGGCCGAGCGGCAGCGCATATATCTCGATGACGAGGAAGATATACTCGCCTCAAGACGAAGCGGCTCGTGGACATCGACAACGACCTCCTGGAGCGGGCGCGGAGCGTCTCGGGAACCGACACGATCAAGGACACGGTGACCAAGGGCCTGCAGCGCCTCGTCGACGACGATACTGCCCTGCGGCACGTGGAGCGGCTACGCCGTGCAGGAGCGCTCGACCTCGAGAGGATCGAGGAGGCGAGGCGCCCCCGCCTCGCGCCCTGAGCGACGTGCGCTATCTCGTCGACACGTCAGTGCTGGGCCGGGCGCACCAGCAGAGGGTTGGTGACCGGCTCGAGGAGCTGGCCATCACGGGCCGACTGTGGACCTGCGGCTTGATCGACCTCGAGGTCGTTTACGCATCGAGGGCGCGCGAGGTGGCCGAGGTCATCGAAGAGCGGAGGGCGTTACCGGAGGCGCCGATCACGCCCCAAGTGCTGCGCCGGGCGGTCCAGGTCGCAGGCGAGATGGCGAGCGCAGGCCACCACCGGGGAGCGAAGCCCGTCGACTTGGTGATCGCCGCCGCCGCCGAAGCCGCCGGCCTCGCCGTCCTCCAACTACGACGACGACTTCGACCGCATCGCGTCCATCACCCGTCAAGCGACGGACTGGGTCGCACCCGCCGGAAGTCTGGATCGCTGAGGACGAGTCGACCGACCGAGGGAGGGCCGTCGATCACTTCCGGAGCCCGGCTCATCACCACGTGAACACGCCGCCGGTGGCGCCGGTGAGCGAGCTGCTTGCACGCTGCCTTCTGGACCCTCAGATCGTCACGCCGAACCTGTTCCGCAGCAGGAAGGCGAAGGCGATGGAGAGGATGAAGAAGATGATGATCCAGTGGGTGTTCCAGCCGAAGAACCAGACCTCGGCGTCCTGGTAGGAGACGCGGATCTCTTCGATGGGACCGTCCTGGAGTGGGGGCTCGGCGGGGTAGAGGAGCTGCGTCAGGAAATCGGGCGCTGTCCGGATCGGTGACAGCAGCCGCCGGGTGTCGAGGCCTTCGCCGGCGTGGAGCTGCTTGGTGTAGCGCTCACCCGCCACGTCGATCGCCAGCTCGTGCTCCCCCGGCACCTCCGCCACCACCCGCCAGGAGAGCTCCGAGAGCTCCGGTGCCCAGAGGGCCGGCGTCTCGACCCGCACGCCGTCGGAGGCGGTGAGGTGCGCGACCGGCTTCGTGAAGCCTTGCACGTCCTCCGCCTCGACCCCGTCCTGCCAACCCTCGGCGAGCGACGCCTCGACCAGCACGTGCCGGCCCGGGCGCACCGGCTCGTAGCCGTAGTGGAACTGGAGCTGGGCGATCAGGAGCACGAACGGCACGATCATCCAGAGCATCGGGACGACCGAGTAGCCGAGGTAGCGGAGGTTGTGCCGCAGGAGGTCGCCCTGCGCCCGCAGGATCGCCCCCAGGTCGGCGTTGAAGAGGCGGATCTCGAACAGCGAGGCGTGGATCTGCCGCTTGACGTCGGCCAGCCCCGCCTGGTTCGAGGTCGCCTTGAAGACGAGCAGCATGAGGATGGCGACGACCAGCGACACCACGGTCAGCCCGATCAGCGGGTGCAGACCGCCGAACGGGTAGAGGAGGGCCGAGATCAGGCCGCGGAGGACGGCGTTGACGAGTTCCATGCAGGCTGAGGAGAAGGGTCGCTAGGAAATATACCCGAGGCCCTTGAGGCGCTTCTTGATCTCCTCCTCGGAGTCGGCGTCCTCGAGCTTCGCGAGCTCGTTCTCGAGCGCGTGGCTCACGAACTCGGCGGGCGAGGAGTAGCCGGCGATGTCCGAGTACTTCTTGACCCGGTTCCAGAGGTCTTTGTCGATCTTGACGGTGCGTGCTCCGAACATGGTGTTCCTGTCTCCTCGGAAGGTTCTCGCTGGGGTCGCCGGTGTCGTTCGGGTG
This sequence comes from uncultured Thermoanaerobaculia bacterium, assembly GCA_964560325.1. Lineage (GTDB taxonomy): Bacteria > Acidobacteriota > Thermoanaerobaculia > Multivoradales > DATKCC01 > CAZLLV01. The sequence goes on from CAZLLV010000241.1 coordinate 20,404, forward strand.
CCGGCGCTCAGGGCGCCTCGGCGGCGGCCTTCTTCGTCTCGGCGAGCGGGAACTTCTCGACCCCCAGCTCGGCCAAGATCGCCGCCGCCAGGTCGTTCAGGCTGGTCGCCGGCTTCGGCAGCTTCTTGTTGGTGAGCAGGATCCCCGGCACCACCTCGTGGTCCATGCAGTGGTCGCCGCTCCACGGCTCCAGGTTGTCGGTGATCACCTCGGGGGTCAGCTCGCCGAGCGCGGTCTCGTTCGAGCCGCGGTAGCCCTCGGCGTATCCGACCTGGATGTCCGGCCCGATGTCGAGGTAACCCCGGTCGTCGTACGCCTCCTCGGCGATGTAGACCTTGGTCACCGCCGGCTGCCCGTTCTGTGGATCGCGCGCGGCGAGGAGCGCCTTCTTCAGCTCGCGCATCACCTTCGCCTTGTCGGCGGGGTCGACGATGCCGTTCTCCTCGCGCCCCTTCAGGTTGATGTACAGGCCGTTGATCCCGAGGCTGTAGGCTTTCGTCTTCGACCAGTCGACGTTCGCGAACAGGCCCGGGTCGCGCTGGAGGTTCGGGTCCTTGACCGCCAGGAAGCCGTTGTCGCGCAGCCAGGAGTTGAGGTTGAAGGCGCGGCGCCAGGAAGCGAAGCCGTGGTCGGACATGACGACCAGCGTCGTGTTCGGCCCCATGTTCTCGAGCGTGTAGCCGACCACCTCGTCCATCTCCTCGTAGAGCTTCGGGATCACGTCGGCGTACTTCGGGTCGACCTCCGGATCGTAGCCCGGGTGCTCGGGGTCGAGGGTCTTCCACATCATGTGCGAGACCTGGTCGACGTTGCCGAAGTAGTAGAAGAGCAGCCCCTCGTCGAACCGCTTCAGCACGTACGGGTACTGCTCGCGGATCTCGTCGCCGGCGATTTTCGCCTGGGCCAGGAACTCCTCGACGTCGAACACGCCGTCGGAGAGCGCCTTCGTGTCCTCCATCATGCCCTGGGTGTAGAAGCGGCCGGTCGCCTCCGCCAGCTCGGCGGCGAACCCGGCCGGGTGCGAGACGGGCATCGCCGGGTTCATCGGGTCGATCTGGATCGGCGAGACGTAGAGCTCGAACTCCGGGTGCGCCTGCTTGAGGTAGAAGCGCGCCATGCCGCCGACCGCCTGGGTCGGAATCAGGCTGAACTCGATCGGCACCCAGTCGCTCCACTCGCCGACCTGGAGCACGCGCTTCTCGTCGCCCACCACGATCTTCGCCACGTCCTCCTTCGGGTCGATGTAGGCGGTGAACTCCGCCTCGACCCGCTCGGGCTCGACCAGGAACGGGTTGACCGGGCCATAGAGGCTGGCGCGCACCACGTTGTCGAACGCGTCGACCTCGTACACGTCGCCGCCCGACAGATCCTGGCCGGAGAAGGCGAAGAGCTCGGAGGTGTAGAAGGAGAAGCGGCCCGGGTCGCCCGGCAGGTCGGGCGTGCCCATGCCGGTCAGCTCGTAGCTCGCGGTCTCCGAGGGCGGGAAGTTCGCCGGCATGCGCAGGATCGCCGTCGGCACGTCGCGCGCCTCGAGCGGCTCCCAGAAGGCGCGGCCGTGGCGCAGGAGCTTCACCTCGCCCGAGCCCGGGATCTGCCACTTGCCGAAGGTCGCGATCGGATCCTCCGCCACGCTCTCGCTGGTCGAGAGGTAGGGGGTCATCGTGTCCGCGTGGCGGTGAACGAAGTCGAAGATGCCGTGGCCGCCCGAGTCGAGGCCGGTGATGAAGTCGGACCACGCGACCGGGCTCTGCGGCGGGATCGCGGTCTGGAGCGGCTGGAAGCCGCCGGCCTCGGCGAGCTTGACGAAGTTCGGCATGCGGCCTTCGGCCATCAGCTTCTTCGTCAGGTCGTAGTCCATGCCGTCGAAGCCGAGCACGATCACGCGCGGCTCGGTCGCGTTGGGCGCGGCGTCGGTGGTCTGCCCGCAGCCGGCGAGAGCACCGGCGAGGGTCGCGGCGGCGAGCAGGAGCGCACCGGCGGCGCGGGCGCTCGTGCGGATGGGGGCGGGTTCGTGCATCGGCGTGGCCTCTTTGCTTCTTCTAGAGCGCCGCGGCGGCGCGGCGCTCTTCTTTCTTCTTCGGCCGCCCGGTCCGGAAGGCGCTCCGGTCGAAGAGCGGCTTGCCGTCCATGTGGGCCGGCGGGTCGAGATCGAAGAGGGTCAGGACCGAAGGCGCGATGTCGACGATCGCCGGATCGTCGACCGCGATCTCCCGGTTGCAGAAGAAGACCCCCGGAACCAGGCGCGGGTCGATGCCGTGATCGCCGCTCCACGCCTTCGTGTTGTCCTCGAAGACCGACCCCGAGACGACGCCGGTGGCGCAGTCCCAGGAGGTCCGGTACCCGTCGTTGTACCCGATGATGAAGTCCGGCGCGTTGCGCAGGTACGGACCCTGGTACAGCTTCGCGGTGTCGAAGACCTCGTTGATCCCGATCTCTCCTCGTTCACCGTCCATCAACCCGGAGAGCCGGCCGATGATTTCCGCCTTCAGCGCCTCGGCCTCCTCCCCCGGCTCGACGATCCCCTCGCCCTCGCGCCCGCGCAGGTTGAGGAACATGCCGGTCAGGCCGAGCGAGTAGGCCTTCGTCTTCGACCAGTCGACGTCGCGCAGCCACTCGGACGAGCCGTCGGCGCCCTCCTTCAGGTGGAGGTAGCCGTTGGCCAGCAGCCAGGCGTTGAGGTTGATGCCGCGCCGGAAGGAGGCGAAGCCGTGGTCGGAGCAGACGACCAGCAGGTCCTCGTCGCCGAGCTTCTCCCTCACCCGGCCGAGGAGCTCGTCGTTGTGCACGTACAGATCCTCGATCGCGTTCGCGTGCGGCGCGCCCTCCTTGCCGCGCGCGGCCGGGTGCCCCTCCTCGGTGTAG
>CAZLLV010000242.1:0-10138 GCA_964560325.1 uncultured Thermoanaerobaculia bacterium
GCGACGTCCGAGAGGTCGATCTCCGGGCGGGTCCGGACCGTGACCGCGGCCACCCGAGCCTCTCCGTCCCCCGCCGCGAAGCCCCCCCCGTCCGCGATCACCCCGGCCAACCCCTCGAGCACCGGCCGCGGCACGACGCTCCGGCCGGTCAGCTCGACCCGGAGGAGCAGTCGATCGGGCGCGCCCGGGCCGTAGCCGCCGAGCTCGTCCGCCGCCCCCCGCAGCTCGGCCGCCACCCGCGCCGAGACTCCGTCGGCGTCCGCGGCTCCGGTCACGTCGACCTCGACCGTCTCCCAGCGAACCGTGGCGAGCGGCACGAGCGCCGGGCGGTCCGGGCAGCCTCCCGACGGATCGAGCTCGAGCGTCCAGGCGCCGTGCTCCCCCTCCTCGGTCCAGTCGCGCGGCTGGAGCGAGCCCGGGTAGAGCGCCCACCGGCCGCCGGCGAGGTCGACGAGCTTCGGCTGGTGGAGGTGGCCGAGCACCCAGGCGTCGATCGCGCCGCCGGCGCACGCCTCGAGGCCGGCGCGGGTGAGCGGCGCGTTGGTCGAGGGTGAGGTGTCGAGGTCACCGTGAATCAGGCCGAGGCGGGGCGCCGGCTCCTCGGGCGGCTCGAGGTCGTGGAGCGCGAGCGGATCGTCGGCCACGTCGCGCGCCGGGAACGACCAGCCGTCGACGTGCAGGAGCGCCCGGGCGTTCTCATCCTGTCGGTCCCGCCAGGTGAAGCGCTCCCAGCGACCGCCGTCGCCGAGCAGGTGGAAGCGCTCGCCGCCCACCACGTCGGTGAGGCGCCGGAGCACGTCGAAGTCGTGGTTTCCCGCCACCGCGCAGACGTCGATCCCGGCGTCGGCCAGGCGCCGGAGGCCGTTGCCGAGCGGCCCGAACGCCTCCCAGTAATGGTTTGCGCGGTCGACGAGGTCGCCCGCCAGGAGCACCAGCCCGATCCCGTCGTGCAGCGCCAGGTCGACCGCCCGCTTCCACGCCGCCGCCACCGATACCGCCCGCACGTCCACCCCCGAAGGCACGCGCCGCGGCCGCGCCCCGAGGTGGAAATCGCCCAGACAGAGGATCTTCTTCGCCGCTCCCATCGGTCCTCTCATCATAGCTTTCGATCGTCTCCCGTTCCCGATGGTCCCGGCCGTGCTTCCAGAGGCGTCAGGGTGCCGTGGCACGTGCCACCCGCAGCGGACGACCGAGTGAGGCGTACGAACCGTACGCCGCAGCGAGGGAGGAGCGAGGACGGCGCGTGACGCGGTGCCATGGCGCCTCTGGGAAGGGAGCGGCCCGGTGGGGGTGTGGGAACCCACCGGGCCACTTGTAGGTGGGAAGGGGGCACCGTTTCCGGTGGGCCCTCGTCCGGCGCTCCCGGTAGAGCGGAAAGCAGGCAGAGTAACCGGGAAATCGCCGGTGGATGGGGCTCCCCCCGTGGGAGAGCCGCGCCGACTCTCGGACGGCTCGAGGAGCCGCCCGATACCGCGTCGGACCGATTGAGAGTATCTTAATTCAACGACTTTTCGCCTGAAGCGGAGAATCTCCGACGAGCGTGTCGTCGTTCGTCCTACAGGCTGCGCGCCATCAGGTCGGCCACCGCGCGGTTGAAGCGTGCCGGATCGGGCAGCTCCGAGCCCTCGGCGAGGAGCGCGTAGCCGAACAGGAGCTGGGCGTAGTCGCCGACCGGCAGCTCCTGCGCCGCCTTCTTCGGCTTGGCCTTGCCCTTCTTCGCGGCGGCGCCCTTCCCCTCCTTCGCCTCGCCCTCCGCTTTCACCTCGCCACTCTTCGCCTCGGCCACGGTCTCGCCGAGCTGCTCCCGGATCTTTCGCACCACCGGGTGCTCGGGGTTGAGCTCCAGGATCCGCCGCTGCTTCGGGCCGCCGCCCTTGCCCTTCTGGAGGAGCTTCTCGAGCTGCGGGCTGTAGTCGTGCTCGGCGCCCACCAGGCAGGCGGGCGAGGTGGTGAGCCGGGTCGAGAGGCGCACGTGCTTGACGTGCTCGTCGAGCTCCTTCTGGAGCCGCTCGGTCAGGCCCTTGAACACCTCCTCCTTCTGCTCCAGCTCCTTCTTGCGCTCCTCGACCTCCTTCTCGTCGCCGAGGTCGACCGTGCCCTTCCCGACCGACTTGAGCCGCTTGCCGTCGTACTCGGTGAGGTACTGGGTCAGCAGCTCGTCGACCGGGTCGACCAGGTAGAGCACCTCGATGCCCTTGTCGCGGAACGCCTCGAGGTGCGGCGAGCTCGCGACCTGCTCGCGCGACTCGCCGGTGAGGTAGAAGATCTCCTTCTGCCCCTCCTTCATGCGGGAGGCGTACTCGGCGAGGGTCGTCGACGCCTCCTCGGAGTCGCCGTGCGACGACTGGAAGAGCAGCAGCTCGGTGAGCTTCGCCTTGTTGTCGAAGTCCTCGGTCACGCCCTCCTTCATCGCGCGGCCGAACTCGCCCCAGAACTTCCGGTACTTCTCCCCGTCCTTCTCCTTCAGCTCGGAGAGGTAGTCGAGCACCTTCTTCACCAGCCCCTTGCGGATGGCGTGGATCAGCCGGTCGCCCTGGAGCATCTCGCGCGAGACGTTGAGCGGCAGGTCGGGCGATTCGACGACGCCCTTCAGGAAGCGGAGGTAGCGCGGCAGGAGCGCCTCGCAACGCTCCATGATGAGCACCCGCTTGACGTAGAGCTGGAGACCGGGCTCGAAGCCGACGTAGAAGAGGTCGTACGGCGCCTGCCCGGGCACGAAGAGGAGCGCCTGGTACTCGAAGCGGCCCTCGGCACGCTGGGCGATGTGCGCCATCGGCTCGTTCCAGTCGTGCGAGATGTGGCGGTAGAACTCCGCGTACTCCTCCTCGGTCACCTCCGACTCCGGCTTCGCCCAGACCGGCACACGCGAGTTGACGGTCGACTCCTGCACCACCCGCTTCTTCGTCTCCGGCTGCTTCGGGACGCCGTTTTCGTCCTGCTCGATCTCGTCGTGCTCGGTCTTGAGGACGATCGGGTAGGTGACGAAGTCGGAGTACCGCTTGATGACCCGCTTGAGCACGAACTCGTCGGTGAAGTCCTGGAGCCCGGCCTCTTCGTCGACCGGCTTCAGGTGCAGGGTGACGGTGGTGCCGCGGGCGTCGCGCTCGCCGTCGGAGACGGTGTACTCGCCGGTGCCTTCGGACTGCCAGTGCGTCGCGGTCTCCTCGCCGGCGCGGCGGGTCAGGACTTCGACCCGGTCGGCGCCCATGAACGAGGAGTAGAAGCCGACGCCGAACTGGCCGATGAGCTGGAGGATCGAGTCCTCCTCTTGGCCCGCCTTCTCGGCTTTCTCCGCCTTCTTCAGCGTCTCGATCAGCTCCTGGGTGCCGGAGCGGGCGATGGTGCCGAGGTTGTCGATCACCTCCTGGCGGCTCATCCCGATGCCGTTGTCGGTCACGGTGAGGGTGCGCGCGTCCGGGTCGGCCTCGATCCGGATCTCGAGCGGCGCCTCGCCGAGCTCCGGCCCGTCCTCCTTGAGCGCCTCGAAGCGCAGGCGGTCGAGGGCGTCGGAGGAGTTCGAGATCAGCTCGCGGAGGAAGATCTCCTTGTTCGAGTAGAGCGAGTGGATCATCAGGTCGAGAAGCCGCCGCGTCTCGGCCTGGAAGGTGAGGGTCTCGCTGCGGGGAGCGGTCTCAGCGGTCTTGGTGGTCATGGATCTCGCCTCGGATGACGTTCAGGTTCCAGGATCTGTGGAATGGAATGGGCACGCGGGCGCTCTCGCACCCTGCCTGAGGAAGCAACAGGTACGGCGTCTCTCGGGATTCCCGTCCGGCGGGACGGATCAGGGGTAATCGTCGAGCTCTTGGAACGGCAGCCCGCAAGGGTAGAACAGGTTGAACACCGGCTGCTCGATCGCCTCCGCGAAGCCGAGGAACCGCGGCCCGTACACCTCGAGCTCCGAGTCGCCCGACTCGATCTTCCGGTACTCGTCCTCCGAGATCCCGAGCGCCTCGGCCATCTCCGCTTCGCTCTTCTCCCGGCGCTCCCGGTGCCCCTGGATCAGGCCGCCGGCCTGCCCCTTCTTCGTGTCGGAGAAGCGGCCCGACTCGGCCAGCAGGCGCGAGGTCGGGGTCTCAAGCTCGATCGCGATCTGCGCCAGGTGCGGCCCCCACTGCTCGGCCGGGGACTCCCCCGCCTCCATGGTCTGCCACTCGTCCGAGGAGATCCCCAGCTTTTCGGCGACCTCGTCGATCGAGAGCTTCTTGTTCTCACGTTCCTTCTTGAGCACGTCGCCCAGCTTCATGAAGTTCCTCCGGCGGTGTCGGTCGTCTCGGTGTGTCGCGAATCCGCGTGGCCGTTCCCGCCGGCGGTTCCGAAACCGCCGCGGGGGCCACACGCAACATGGTGCCCGGGGCCGCCCGGGGAGGGACAGAGCGGCGCCGCCGGCCTCGTCACTTGCCCATCCTCTGGAGGTAGAGCTTGAGCGCCGCCTTCTTCAGGTCCTCGCGGATCTCCGAGCTCCGGGCGAAGCCCTGGAGGGCCGAGGTGGGCAGGCCGGGCAGGAGGTTTTTCGCGAGGATCGACGGCGTCTGCGGGTTCTTCACCACCGCCGTCCGCACGTCGAGGCTCGACGACCAGCGCCGGTCGCTCGCCACCCGCTTCAGGATCGAACCGGGCGCGTAGGGAGACTTGACGATCTGGAGCACGTCGTCGCTCTCGAGGTGCGGGTTGTTGAGGAGCGCCATCATCACCTGCGGCGAGGTCTCGCGCAGCAGGATCTGGCGCTCGGTGCGGTTCGCCTTGAGCGCCAGGCGCACCTTCTCCGGCGGGGTCATCTTCTGGATGCGGAAGATCGGCGACGCGCCCATCGTCTCGCCCCGCTCCTCCGCCTCCGCCCCCTCCTCCCGGGCGCCGTCGCCGAGCTTGCGCCGCAGCTCGAGGGTCTTCGCGGTCGTCCACTCGTCGGTCTGGAAGGCGGTGGTGAAGCCCTCCGCACCCTCGTGAAAGACGTGGAGCGCCTGGGCGCCGATCCGGAGCTCGAAGCTCCCCGGCGCCGCGAGGGCGACCGTCACCTCGGAGCCGCGCGCCAGCCGCTCCGGCACCGCGGCCAGGAAGCCCTTCTGCTCGCGCATCGACGCGACGAACGGCTCGACGGCGTCGAGGCCGTCGAAGGTCAGGGTGAGGAGCTGCGAGGCGCTGTCGTACTCGGGGGTCACGGCATCCGGTCCAGTGGCTCGGGGCGCGCCGAGTATAGAGCCCAGCGCGGACCCGGCTCCAGCCGGGGGTCTGACACGATGGAGGGCGATGCCGCGCGACGCCCCCGCCCCCCTCCCGATCGACCCCCACCTGCCCGAGATCGTCCGCGCCCTCGACGAGCGGGGTGCGGCGGTGCTGCGGGCGCCGACCGGCTCGGGCAAGACGACGCGGGTGCCGCCGGCGCTCCGCGAGGCGCTGACCGGGGATGGGCGCGGCGGCCGGGTGCTGGTGCTCGAGCCGCGGCGGATCGCGGCCCGGGCGGCGGCGCAGCGGATCGCTGACGAGCGGGATTGGACCCTCGGCCGCGAGGTCGGCTACCACGTGCGCTTCGACCGCAAGATCGATCGGGGCGGCGCCGAGACCGGGATCGTCTTCGTGACCGAGGGGATGATGGTGCGGACGCTCCAGGACGACCCGTTCCTCGACGGCGTCTCCCTGGTGGTTTTCGACGAGTTCCACGAGCGGAGCCTCGACGCCGACCTCGCCCTCGGCATGATCGAGCGCCTGCGCCGCGACGCGCGCGACGACCTGCGGGTGCTCGTCATGTCCGCGACCCTCGACCCGGTGCCGGTCGCCGCCTACCTGGGAGCGGGTGGGGGCCCGGTACCGACGATCGAGGCGCCCGGCCGGCTCCACCCGGTCGCGGTGCGCTACTCCGGCCGCTCGCTGCCGCGCGACCCGCGGGGGCTGCGCTCCGAGCTCGTCCCCGCGGTCGCCGGCGCAGTGCGGAAGGTGGCGGCGGATACGGAGGGGGACATCCTCGTTTTTCTCCCCGGCGTCGGCGAGATCGCCGCCTGCGAGGACGAGCTCTCTCCCTGGGCGAGCGGCGCGGGGATCGACCTCCTCCGCCTCCACGGCCGGCTGTCGCTCGAGGAACAGGACACGGCGCTCCGGCCGCGGGCCGGGCGCAAGGTGATCCTGGCCACCAACGTGGCCGAGAGCTCGGTGACGGTCGAGGGGGTGACGGCGGTGGTCGACACCGGGCTCGCCCGCCGCATGCGGCAGGACCCGGGCTCGGGCCTCAACCGCCTGGAGCTCGCGCGCATCAGCCGGGCCTCGGCCGACCAGCGGGCCGGGCGCGCCGGCCGCACCGCGCCGGGTGTCTGCGTTCGCCTCTGGTCCGAGATGGAGCATGCGGCCCTGCCCGACGCCGAGGCGCCGGAGGTGGCACGGCTCGAGCTCTCCGGTGCGCTGCTCGAGCTCGCGGCGTGGGGGGAGGGGGACCCGGCGGCCTTCCCCTGGTTCGAGGCGCCGCCGCCCGAGGCGGTGGCGGCCGGGCTCGACCTGCTCCGCCGGCTGGGCGCGCTGGGCGACGCCGGGCTTTCGCCGCTCGGCCAGGCGCTCGCGCGGCTGCCGGTCCACCCCCGGCTCGGGCGGCTGCTGGTCGAGGGGCACCGCCGGGGCTTCGGCGAGGAGGCGGCGCTGCTCGCGGCGATGCTCTCCGAGCGGCCCCCCTTCTCCTCGTCCGGCGGGCCGCGCGAGGCGCACCGCGCGAGCCGTTCGGACCTCCTCGACCGGCTCGACGCCCTCGAAGCGTTCGAACGCACCGGACACGACTGGAGCGCGCAGTCGCCGCAGGTCGGCCGCGTCCAGCGCGGAGCCGCCCGCTTCGTCCTGCGCAGCCGCGACCAGCTCGCCCGCCTGCTGCGCGAGATCGACACGCCCGAGTCGCCGACGCCCGGCCCTTCGGGCGCCCGCGAGGAGGCGCTCCTCTTCGCCCTCTTCGTCTCCCACGCCGACCGGCTGGTCCGGCGGCGCGAGCCGGGGAGCGATTCACCGAATCGGGGCGTGATGGTCGGCGGGCGCGGGGTGCGGCTCGCGCGGGAGAGCGCGCTCGCGGCGGGCGGGCCGGAGCTCTTCGTGGCGGTCGATCTCGACGACCTCGGCCGGGGGAAGGCCGGCGCCCGCTCCGAGGCGCTGGTGCGGTTCGCGTCGGCGGTCGAGCGCTCCTGGCTCGACCAGGTCGCGGGCGACCGGGTGACGGAGGAGGACGAGGTGTCCTTCGACCCGGCGCGGGAGCGGGTGGTCGCGCACCGGGTGACCCGCTTCGACGACCTCGAGCTCGACCGGCGCGAGGTGCCGGCGCCACCCGAGGAGGCGGCGCGGGTGCTCGCCGAGGCCGCGGCGGCGGCTCCCGAACGGGCACTGGCGCTCGACGAGCCGGAGGTCGCGGGGCTGCTCGAACGGGCGCGCTTCCTGCGGCACGCGATGCCGGAGCTGGAGCTTCCCGATCTCGAGCGGGAGCTCGCGGAGAGCCTGCTGCCGGGGCTGATCGCCGCGGCCTCGGCCGGCGGGAGCGGCGGGGGCGGCGGTCCGCGCTCGTTCGCCGACCTGCGCCGCCTGCCGCTCGCCGCCGTGCTCCGGGGCACCCTCTCCCACCGGCACCTCCAGGCGCTCGACCGGGAGGCGCCGGAGCGGATCGAGGTGCCGTCGGGCAGCCGGGTTCGCCTCGCCTACCGGGGGGAGGAGCCGCCGGTGCTCGCGGTGCGCATCCAGGAGGTCTTCGGGCTCGCCGAGACGCCGCGGGTGGCGGGAGGGCGGGTGCCGGTCCTCCTCCACCTCCTCGCTCCGAACATGCGCCCGCAGCAGGTCACCGACGATCTGGCGAGCTTCTGGGCCAACACCTACCCGCAGGTGAGAAAGGAGCTCGCCGGCCGCTATCCGAAGCACGCCTGGCCGGACGACCCCCGCACGGCGGCACCGGAGCGCCGTCCAGGCGGTGCCAGGAGACGGCGCTAGACCGTCTAGACGGTGACTTCCGCCCGCACCTCGAACGCTGGCTCGCGGGCCGCGAGTCGCTCGTGCAGCCGGGTCACCAGGTCCGGGATCGTGCGGCGCTCGTCCGGGCTCGGCAGGATGCTCGGGTCGGGCGCGATCACCGGCCGGATGATCTTCTGCTGGAGCTGCTCGCGGGCGTCCATCATCCAGCCGAAGCCGCGGTAGACGTAGGTCAGGAAGGTGCGCTCGAGGTCGTGGATGCCGAGCGCCTCCTGCACCGTCCAGGCGCCGAAGTCGGTGTTCGGGGTCAGGCGGAGCGCGCCGTCTTCCTCGCGGCCCGGCTTGAGCACGCCCTCGACCATGGCGATCCGGTAGATGAGCTGGATGTGCTCCAGGCGCCGGCGCTGGCGGTCGTCGAGGACGATCTCGCCCGAGTCGAGCGCCTCGAGCAGCGGGCCGAGGTAGATCGCGGCCCGCGGGTCCTGCTGGATCACCCCGCCGCGGCCGGCGGCGGCGATCTCCGGGTGGCCGAAGGTCGGCAGCCCGCCCTTCAGGATCTCGTCGCGGATGAACTGCGGCCGCTCGTCCTCGGGCATCGCCTCGAGCCGCCGCACGAAGGTGGTCAGGTCGTGGATGGCGCCGAAGTGGCGGGCCGCGTCGAGGGCGAGGAGCGACGCCGCGAACAGGTCGAGCACCGAGTCGGCGTGCAGGGTCGACATGTAGCGGGCGACCATGTTCGAGCCGGCGGAGCCGTGGTGCATCTGGATCATGCCCATGCGCTCGAGGATCCGGTTCTCGGTGCGGTTCGCGGAGCGGCCGAGGATGCAGCTGTAGACGATCTCGAAGGCGCTCTTGCCGTCCGCGCGCTCGCTCTCGAAGAAGCGCTCGACCTCGGCCGAGAGCTCCGCGGCGGACAGGCCGGCCCGCTCGCGCAGGACCCGGTTGGCCCAGATCGCCGCGCAGCCGACGGCGACGTTCTTCATGTGGGTCGAGACCATCTCGATCAGCAGCGCCCCCGGCAGCCGCTCGTCGTCGATGCCGTGGTCGGGGAGCTTCCGCGAGCGGCGCACGGTCCGGTCGAGCGCCGTGAAGTACTCGATGTACTCGGCGGGGCCGGCACCCGGGTGCCGGTGGACCATCTCGACCACCCGGCGCAGCAGGCCGTCCGGGCGTCCGATCGCGAGCGGCCGGAAGAAGTGCCGCTCGACGAGCGACGCCATCACGCCCTCTTCCTCCAGGCCGTCGCCGACGGAGCCGGGCCGGCGGCCGAAGAGGCCGGAGAAGATCAGACCGGCCGGCGAGATCTCGGCGTTGACGATCTCGTCCTCCTGGACCACGCCGCGGATCGAGAAGCTGCGGATCGCCAGGTCGACCTCCTCGCCGTCGCACGCGACCGTCGCCTTGTAGAGGCTCGGATTGGCGAGGGTCGTGGTCGATTGCGGCATCGAGAGGAAGCGCTTGAGCGCTGCCGCGATCTCTTTCTCGTCGAGCTCCCTCGCCCGCTTCAGAGCGTCGGTCGTGGGGGAGAACTCGGATACCGGTGGGACCTCGGAGAGGAGCCTCCGCAGGGCCGCGACGTTGTGGGTCATCGAAACACTCCTTGTACCGCCATGATCTTTCGACCCCGTTCCGAACGGGTCGAACGGGGTCGAACGGAAAAGTCTCCGGGGATGCGCGCCGGAGGCTTGCGCCGGCGCCGGGGAGAGGCCGTCACCGGCCAGAACAGCTATTGTACCGTCTTCATGCCCGGCCGAGGCGCCGAGCCCGTTACAGCTTGCGCCGGATCTTCTTCTTGCCCTTGCGCAGATCGCCGGTCGGCCGGTGGGTCCGGAGCTCCTCGTAGGGCGCCACCTCCCCCACCGTCAGCCGCGGCAGCGGCTCGCCCAGCGCCGCCTCCAGGTCCTTGAGGAACGGCTTCTCCTTCCAGGTCGCGATCGACGACACCGTGCCCTCGGCCGATCCGCGGGCGGTGCGGCCGGCCCGGTGGATGTAGTCCTCGACCTGCTCGGGCAGATCGAAGTTGATGATGTGCTCGATCACCGGGATGTCGATCCCCCGCGCCGCCACGTCGGTCGCCACCAGGATCCGGTGCTTGCCCTTGCGCAGGCCGTCGAGGGCCTGGACCCGCTGGCCCTGCGACAGGTCGCCGTGGATGCGCTCGGCGGCGAAGCCCTCGCGCTCGAGCGCCTTGGCGAGCCACTCAGCGTCGATCTTGCGCCGGGTG
>CAZLLV010000243.1:0-2648 GCA_964560325.1 uncultured Thermoanaerobaculia bacterium
GGCGCTGCCGGCGAGGGCGTCCCTGCGGCCCCGGGCACCGGGGTCCCCGGTGGCGCCCCTCCCGACGAGCAGGCGCCGGGTCTGGCGCCTGCCGCCGAGCGGCGCGCCGGCCCTGCCGGCGAAGGCGTCCCCGCGTCTCCAGGCGCCGGGGGTCCCGGCGGCGCTCTGCTCGCCGTCGAGGCGCCCACGGCGCCTGCGGAGGATGCTGGGCCATTCGGTGGGACTCTGCCCCTCGGCGGGATACCCGAGGTTCCCTCGGGGCACCTGGCGCACGAGGTTTCGATGGCCGAGCCGCGCGCCGACGAAGCCGTGGCAGGCAGCGAGGTTCGCGAAACCACCGCGGCGCCCGCCTCCGACCGCCGGGCCGAACGTCGCGAGCGCCGCGGCGAGAGCGGAGCCGGTGAAGCCGCGGAGCCGCCTTTGGAACCCGGCGGCAGGGGTCCCGCTACGGGTCGCGCCGGCGACGTTGCCGCAGCGCACGTCGAACCCCTCGGCGAAGATCCTGGCGAGAGCGGCGGCGGCGAGCTGTCGGTGAGCCGGGCCGGTCTCCCGGTCGATCGCCGGGCGGGTGGTCCGGCTTCCGCGACCGAGGCTCCGGCGGCCGCTGCGTCCACACCACCTCTCGGTGACCCGGCGATGCCGGGCGAGGCGCCGCCGGTCGCGCGGCGAGCCGGTGCGGAAGCCGAGGTGTTGGTCTCGGCGGGTGCCGACGAGGCGGCTCCCGGGCCGGCCGCGGAAGCGGCGGCGGGCAGTGGACCGGGCGCGCCCGGCGCGGCAGCGCGCGGAGCCGCCGCCGAGGCGCCGCCACCCGCCGTGGCGGCGCAGGGAGCCGTCGCCGCCGAGGCGCCGCCGCCCGCCGCCTTTGCCGGGAGCGATGTGGCGGCCGGCGACGGAACGGATGCCGGCGGCCAGCCCGCGGACGTCGAGCGAGGCGAAGCGCACGAGCCGGTCGCCCTGGCAGCCGCAGCGGCACCGCCGCCCCGCCGTCCCGTGGCCGGTGAGCCGCAGGCTGTCCTCGAGGAGGAGGCCGGTGGCCGTCTCGACGCCGGCCGCCGCGAGCCGCCCCGCTCGGGAGCACCCGCGCCGGACGCGGGCCGCGCGGAGACTGCCGGTCTCCCGCTCCCGGGCGCGGGCCGCGCAGCCGGTGCGGTCGCCCCCGGGCCGGCCGGCGAGATGCCGGGGATCGGCGCGTCGTCCCCGTATGCACCGGGCGAGGTCGAAGGTGACTTCGGCGAAGGCGCCGCCGGTAGGCCGGCAACGGCCGCCGTGCAGCACCGAAGCGGAGTAGAGGATGCCCCGCTCGCCGGCACGCCGGCTCCCGGGAGTTACGTTGGCCAGGCGCCGGCTCCGGCTGACGGCGTCGGGACGGCGGGTGCTGCGCTGGAGACGAGCGGCGCGGTGGCGCCGCCGCCGAGCGGCGCACCGGCAGTCGAAGCGGGGAGAGTCGACGCGGGGAAGGCCGAGGACGCTTCCGCGGGGAGGCCGCTCGCCGGCGAGGCGCCGGCGGCCGGCATCCACGGGGAAGACGGTGCGCACCCGGTGGCGCGCCGGCGCGCGCCGGCGGCCACCGCGGCGGGGGCGAGTGGGAGGGACGCTGCCGGCCTGGACTCAGTAGCCGGCGACGCCACTCTCGGCGACGGACGTGGGAAGGAGCCGGAGGCCGCGATGGCGGAACACGGAACCGCCGGCGCGGCGCCGACCGGCGACGGAACTTTGCCCGGCATCGACGTGGGGGCGGAGGCGCACGGTCGCGAGACGGCCGGCCGCAGAACACCGGCCGAAGGCGCGCGGATCGCCGGGGTGCGGGCCGATCCCGCGGGCGGCGAGGGGCGCGCCCCCGCGCCCGCTGCGGCTCGCTCGGAGGGAGCCCGGTTCGCCGATGGCCAAGGAGCGGAGCCCGAGGCGGCCGGTGCCCGCGCCGCCCGCCGCTCGACGCTGCCGCAGCTCGCGGCGGGGGCCGAGGCGCCGCGGGGCCGGGATCTCCGTCCGGCGAGCCTCGAAACGGACGGGGCCGGGCGCGGACGCGGCGAGCCGACGGTCTCCGCGGCCCCCGTGGACGCCGCCGCGCCGCAAGGGCAGCCGGCGGCCTCCTCGGCTCCGCCGCCGCCGCCGCGCGCGGGTGCGGAGATCGCCGCGGCCGGCGACCACCTGGCGCCGCCCGCCGCGCCCGCGGCACCGGCGGAGCCCGTTGGCGCGGGACATGTGGAGGCCGGGGCTCGCATGCCGGTGCCGAACGCACCCGTCGCGCCCGGGCCGCAAACGAGCGAGCTGGCGGGCCGCACCGTCGACGCGGCCCCCCGCGTGCCTGAGACACCCACGGCGCGGAAGAGCAGGAGTGCGCCCTCCGCCGGTACCTCGGAGGGCGTCGCGGTGCGATCGCCTCGCGTGGCGCCGGAGCCACGGGAGAGCGCCGGAGCCGCGGTCGGTACTGCCGTGCGAGCGGTCCTCCCGCCGCCGCAGCCGGGGGAGGGCGCGGGTGCGGGCCTCGCCGGGGCCGGAGAGCACACCTTGCCGCCGTATCCCGCGGCACCCGAGCCGTGGGTGGACGCCGATGCACGCGACGAGGACGCCGGTCGGCCGGCAGTCGCCACGCCGGTCCCCGCGGCGCCGGCATCGAGGGTGGGCGCAGGTGCCGGACGTGATGGAGC
>CAZLLV010000244.1:0-5017 GCA_964560325.1 uncultured Thermoanaerobaculia bacterium
CCACCGCGGAGCCGTCCTCCGAAGGGCTGGTCGGCCGCGTCCGCGCGCGAGCGCGAACGACGCCGGACGAGCGGGCATACCTCTTCCTGCGCGACGGGGAAGAGGAGGAGGGCGCGCTCTCCTACGCCGGGCTCGACCGGCGGGCCCGGGCGATCGCCGCCGTGCTCCGGGACCGCGGAGCGACCGGCGAACCGGTCCTGCTCCTCTTCCCGGCCGGACTCGACTTCGTCGCGGCTTTCTACGGCTGTCTCTATGCGGGCGCGGTGGCGGTTCCCAGCTACCCGCCCCGGGGCGGCCAGCGGATCGACCGGGTCTCGGGGATCCTGCGAAGCTGCTCCCCACGTCTCGTTCTGACGGTGGAATGCGAGCGCGACCGGGTCGCCGGCTTCCTCACGAGGAACGGCTACCGAGCCGAGGTCCTGGCGGCCGACGCGGTCGACGACGGCCTGGCGGACGGCTGGTGCGACCCGAGGCTCGCGCCGGACGATCTGGCGTTCCTCCAGTACACCTCGGGGTCGACCTCCGATCCCAAGGGGGTGATGGTCACCCACGGCAACCTGGTGGCCAACGAGGAGATGATCCGCGCCGCCTGCCGGCACGACGAGGGCTCCCTGTTCGTGAGCTGGCTGCCGATGTACCACGACATGGGGCTGATCGGCGGCGTGATCCAGCCGATCTGGACCGGCGCCTCGTGCGTTCTGATGTCCCCGGTGGCCTTCCTCCAGCGGCCGATGCGTTGGCTGGAGGCGATCACCCGCTACCGGGCGGTGACCAGCGGGGCACCCGACTTCGCCTTCGACCTCTGCGTCCGGCGCTCGACGCCGGAGGACCGGGCGGCCCTCGACCTCTCTTCCTGGCGCGTCGCTTTCGACGGCGCAGAGCCGGTGCGAGCCCGGACCCTCGACCGCTTCGCCCAGGCCTTCGAGCCAGCCGGCTTCCGCCGCTCCGCCTTCTTCCCCTGCTACGGCCTGGCCGAGGCGACGCTCATCGTCTCGGGGGTGGCCCCCGACCGGGAGCCCGGGGTGCGCCGCTTCGGCCGCCGGCGCCAGCGCCTGGTGAGTTGCGGCGAACCGATCGGACAGGCGGTCGAGATCGTCGATCCCGAGTCCCGCCGCCGGCGGCGACCCGGCGAAGTCGGGGAGATCTGGGTCGCGGGCCCGAACGTGGCGGCCGGCTACTGGGAGCGCCCGGAGGAGACCGGCCACGCCTTCGGAGCCCGGCTCCGGGACGGCGACGGAGGGGCGTATCTGCGCACCGGCGATCTCGGTTTCCTGCGCGATGGCGAGCTCTACGTCACCGGGCGGCTGAAGGACCTGATCATCCTCCGGGGCGTCAACCACTACCCCCAGGATGTGGAGGGGACAGTCGAGGCTCTCGATCCCGACTTTCGCCCCGGCGGGGTGGCCGCGTTCTCCGTCGAGCGGGAGGCCGAGGAACGGCTGGTGGTGGTCCAGGAGGTGGGCCGCCGGAGCGAGGACCGAGACTGGAGCGGGGTGCTGGAGGAGGTGCACCGGGCGGTCAGCGAGCGTCACGAGGTTCCACCGTGGGACGTCGTCCTTGTACGCCAGGGATCGGTCCCCCGGACCTCCAGCGGCAAGGTTCAGCGCTACCTCTGCCGGCGCCTCTACATGGACGGCGACCTGACCGTGGTGGCGTCGTCGCGGGCCGCGGGTCCCGCCGGGGGCCCGGTGGCGGAGGGCGAGGATGACGACCTCCGGCGAGCGGTCGTCCGGGCCCTCCGGCTCGACTCCGGCCGGATCGCCGAGGACTTGCCGCTGGTGCGGCTGGGGCTCGACTCCCTGGGCGCCACCGAGCTCGGCCACCGGCTGCGGTCCGAGTGGGGCACGGCGCTCACGCAGGACGAGCTGCTGGAGACCACCGTGGCCGGCCTGCGGGCCCGCCTCACCCGGCCCGTGGAGGCGGGCGCCGAGGGGGGCGAGCCGGATCCGGGGGAGGCCGTCGGCGCGGAAGCCACGGTCCCCGACGAGCCCTATCCGCTGTCCACGGGCCAGCTCTCCCTCTGGTTGCTGGAGGTGCAGGACCACGGTAGCCCGATCAACCACGTGGCCCGGGCCCTCTCGATCTCGGCCTCGGAGGAGGAGATCGAAGCCGGGCTGGCCCGGCTGGTCGAGCGCCACCCGGTCCTGCGCACCCGGCTGATCGTGGGCGGGGGGGAGCCGAGCCAGGCGATCCGGGCGGAGGCCACGGTCGAGCTGCGCCGCGAGGAGCCCGAGGAGGGAAGCCGGCGGAGCCTCCGCTCCCGGCTCACCGCGGCGGCCCACCTGCCGTTCGAGCTCCCCGACGGGCCGTTCGTCCGAGCGCACCTCTTCCCGGTGGCGGACGACGACCCGGTGCTGCTCCTCGTCTTCCACCACCTGGTCGTCGACTTCTGGTCCCTGGCGATCCTCCTCGACGACTTCCTGACGTTCCTCGACGGGGACGAGCCGTCCGCAGCAGTGCCCACCGAGGTCCCCGCCGTGTCCTACTCCGAGCACGTCCGCCGCCGGCGTGCGGCCCTGGGCGGCGAGCGAGATGCGGCTCTGGCGGCGTTCTGGGCCGACCGGCTGCGCGACGCCCCCGACTCCCTCGACCTGCCCGCCGACCGCCCGCGGCCGGCCCGGCCTTCCCACGCCGGGCGCATTCACCCCTTCGCCATGCGCCGAGAGACCGGCGAGCGGCTGCGCGTTCTGGGACGCGAGGCCGGCGCAACGCCGTTCATGGTCCTCCTGACCATCTTCCAGGTCCTCCTGCACCGGTACAGCGGCGCCGACGACCTCCTGATCGGCTCGCCGACCACCGGGCGCGACGCCCCGGAGCTCGCCGGGCTGGTCGGCTACTTCGTCAACACGGTGGTCTGGCGCGCCGACCTCTCCCGGCGACCGAGCTTCGCCACCCAGCTGGAGCGCACCCACCGCGGGGCCCTCGAGGTCTTCGCCCACCAGGACTATCCGTTTGCCCGCCTGGTCGAAGCCCTCGCGCCGGAGCGGCCCCCCGGCCGCATGCCCTTGGTCCCGGTCCTCTTCGCCTACCAGCAGGCGCCGTCGCGGACCGGCGGGCTGCTCGCGCCGCTGGCTCTCGGGCGGGAGGGGGAGCCGGCGCGGGTAGGCGACCGCCGGTTGCGCTCGGTCGCCCTGGCGGAGCGGCCCATCCTCGCCGACCTGACCCTCTTGGTGGCGGAGGAAGGGGAGACGACGCTCGCCTGCTTCGATTACGACCCGGACCGGTTCGACCGAGCCACCGTCGCCCGGATGGCGGGCCACCTGGTGACCTTGCTGGAAGGTGCTCTGGCGAAGCCGTCGCTCGCCGTCGCCCGCCTGCCGCTGATGGCCCCGGCGGAACGGGTCCAGGTGCTCACCGAGTGGAGCCGGGGCGCGCGGCGCCCCCGCGGCCGCGAGCCCGTGCATGCGCGCTTCGAGCGCCGGGCGGCGGAGGCGCCGGACGCACTGTGCGCGGTGGCGGGCGGCGATCACCTCAGCTATGCCGGGGTCCTGGCGAGGGCCCGGGCGGTGGCGGCGGCGCTTCTTGACGCGGGGCTCCCGCCGGGAGGACCGGTGGCGCTCCTCACCGACCGCTCGCCGTCCACGCTGGTCGGCTCTCTGGGGGTGCTCCTCGCGGGTGGCGCCTATCTACCGATCGATCCCGAGCTCCCATCCGGGCGGGTGCGAACGATCGTTCGGGACTCCGGTGCCTTCGCCGTCCTGGTGCGAGAAGGCGGGGCGCCGCCGGCCGGCGACGACGGTCCGCCGCGGATCGCCCTGGGGCGGCTCGGCGATCTCTCCCGGCCGGCCTCCGTCGCGGGCACGTCTCCCGAAAAGCTCCAGGCCGGTCCGCCCGAAGGCCTCGCCTACGTCATCTACACCTCGGGTTCCACCGGCGCGCCGAAAGGCGTGGAGATCCCTCACGGCGGCCTCACCAACCTGGTCGACTGGCACCTCGAGGCGTTCGGCGTCGACGCCGGAGACCGGGCGTCCCAGGTGGCGGGTCTCGGCTTCGACGCTGCGGTCTGGGAGGTCTGGCCCTACCTGGCGGCGGGTGCGGTGCTGGAGATGGTGCCGGATCGCTTGCGGGCCGTGCCCGCCGACCTCTGGCGCCACCTGGAGGAGCGGCGGGTGACCGTCGCCTTCCTGCCGACGCCCCTGGCCGAGGCGGCCCTGCGCCTCGATGGCCGTGCGGCCGGCGGTTTGCGGGTCCTCCTGACCGGCGGCGACCGCCTCCACCACGCCGGCGGTGACGAGCCTTTCGAGCTGATCAACAACTACGGGCCGACCGAAGGGTCCGTGGTCGCCACCTCGACTCCGGTCATCTCTGCCGGGCTCGACCGGAGCGGGCTGCCGCCGATCGGCGGTCCGATCGCCAACGTGGAGACCTACGTGGTCGACCGCGCCGGTGAGCCGTTGCCGGCCGGGGTGGCGGGGGAGCTCCGGATCGGCGGCGCCGGCCTGGCCCGCGGCTACCTCGGCCGCCCCGGGCTGACCGCCGAGCGTTTCGTTCCCGACCCGCTCGGCGACGAGGTCGGCGCGCGCCTCTACCGCACCGGCGACTCGACCCGCTGGAGCCCTCGGGGGCGGCTCGAGTTCGTCAGCCGGCTCGACCACCAGGTGAAGGTTCGGGGCTTTCGCGTCGAGCTGGGGGAGATCGAGGCGGTCCTGGCCTCCCACCCGTCGGTGGCCGACGCCGTGGTCTCCTACCGTCGGGACACCGGCACCGGCACCCTGTTGGCGGGCTATGTGGTGCCGGCGGGCGGCGCGCCGGTCGACGGCGACGACCTGCGCGGCTTCGCCGCCGAGCGCTTGCCCGGCTACATGGTGCCGGACGTGGTGCTGCCGATCGCCGAGGTGCCGCTCACGGTCCACGGCAAGGTCGACCGGGACGCCCTGCCGGCGCCGGTGGAGACGCCGGAGCGAGAGCCCGAGCCCTGGCGCGCCACCCCGGAGGAGGAGATCGTGGCCGGCGTCTGGGCCGCCGCCTTGGGAGTCGAACGGGTCGGCCTGCACGACGACCTGTTCGCCCGCGGCGG
>CAZLLV010000245.1:0-3870 GCA_964560325.1 uncultured Thermoanaerobaculia bacterium
GAGGCGGGGCGGGCTCGCCACCGCCGGGGCCACCGGCGGGATCTCCCGCCGGAGCCGTCGCAGTAGCTCGCTCCGCAGCCGCCGGAGAGTCGAGCCGGGCGCCTCGCCGGGCGTCGGCGCCGGATCGAGGCGGACCCAGGCCGACAGGCAGCCGATCGCACGCCGGCGCACCCACGGCTCCGGGAGGGCGGCCCGGGCGTCCGCCAGGAGATCGAGGCGCGGCGCCACGGAAGGAGCAGCCCGGAGGAGGGCGGCGGCGACGATCTCGACGGGCGAGAAGCGCCCTCCGGCACTCTCCGCCAGCTCGGCGGCGTGCCGGGCCGACAGCTCGATCTCGATCGCGTGGAGGGCGCCCTCCGGCACCGCCTTTCCGGCCGCCTCGGCCTCGACCGGGGTCGCCGCGTCCAGGGCTCGGATCGACTCCAGCATCCGGTCGAGGTCGTCCGGTGGACCCTCTCCGGACCCCGGCTCCCCGCTCTCCGCACGCTCCAGGTAGGCAGCGAGCTGACGCCAGAAGACCGGCCAGGAGCCGGGGTCGATCGCGGACCGGTGGCCGGCCACCACCAGGCGGTCGTCGTCCGGACCGCGCAGCAACAGGGTCTGGACCAGGGCCCCCGGCCCCGTCGCCGCGCAACGGCAGAGGACGGCCCGCCGCGCGGCGGCGGCCGGGCCGGAAACGAGGCCGGCAAGGTCGACCACCGCCATCCGGTGCTCGCCGGCGGGTGCCAACCTCGGGATGAGCTCGCCGGCTTCGCCGGTCCGGCCGCTCCCGTCGGCCTCCAGCCGGAGCGACTCGTGCCGCCGGAAGAGATCAGCCAGGACCGCGGCCGCGCGGTCTGCGGACACCCGCCGCCGCAGGGTCGCGACCGCCACCGTCCGGCCCGGCCCGGCGGGCTCCGCCGAGGCCCGTAGCCAGGCCGCGGCCACCCTGGTGGGGCTGATGGCCCGGCGTTCTGGACCATCCTTACGGGACTCCTCCGCCGATCGGGCCGATCGGGCCGATCGGGCCAACCGCGCCACGGTCCTCTCGCGGAACAGGTGGCGCGGGGTGACCTCGATCCCCCGCCGGTTCGCCCGCACCGCCACCTGCACGGCGAGGATCGAGTCCCCTCCCAGGTCGAAGAAGTCGTCGTGCACGCCCACCCGCTCCACGCCAAGGACACGGCTCCAGATCTCGGTCAGCAGCCGCTCCCGGTCATCCCGAGGCGCCTGGTAGGACTGGGCCGAATCGGTCCGACGCAGGTCGGGCGCCGGCAGGGCGTCCCGGGCGACCTTGCCGTGGGCCGAGAGCGGAAGGTCCTCGAGGACCGTGAACGAACCCGGCACCATGTGGATCGGAAGCCGCTCCGCGCACGCCCGGCGCACCTCCTCGATCGCGGCGCCCTCGTCGTCGGGGCGGCCCAGCACCAGGTAAGCGGCGAGCCGGGGGAGGCCGCCCACCCCCTGCTTGACCGCCACCGCCGCCCGCTCGACACCGGGAACGGCCAGGAGGGCCGCCTCCACCTCGGCCGGCTCGATCCGGTAGCCGCGGACCTTCACCTGGTCGTCGATCCGCCCCTGGAAGTCGAACCGGCCGTCCCGCCGCCGGGTCACCCGGTCGCCGGTCCGATAGAGCCGCGAGCCGGGTGGGCCGAAAGGATCGGGCACGAAGCGCTCGGCGGTGAGCCCCGGCCGACCCAGGTAACCTCGGGCGACGCCCGGTCCGCCGACCTGGAGCTCGGCGGGGGCGCCGATCGGCGCCGGCTCGGGCTCGGGTCCCAGGCCGTAGAGGCGGGCGTTCGCCATCGGCCGGCCAATGGAGACCTTCCAGGCCGGCGGCCGCTCCGCCCGAAGCGTCTCCACCGAGCAGCCCACCACGCACTCGGTGGGCCCGTACTCGTTGACCAGAGTGGCCGCTCCCCGGGCCCGCCGGAGCCAGGCGCCGGCCGGTCCGGCGGCCAGAGCCTCGCCGCCCACCACCACGGTCCGGGCGGCGCCCTCGATCGCTCGGCCCGGGAGTTGCTGCAGCAGGACCTCCAGGTGCGACGGCGTCACCTTGACGAGGGAGAAGCCGCCCCGCCGCCGGAGCACGCCGGCAAGCCCCTCCACCGTCTCGCCTTCGGGCACGAGCTCGGTGGTCCCGCCGGTCACCAGGGGCGCGAAGAGCGCTGTGACCGTGAGGTCGAAGGAGACCGACGAGTGGACGAGGGCGCCTCGCCCGCCGCCGGCGTCGTAGGCGGCGGCCGCCCAGGTCAGGTAGCTCATCACGCCCCGGTGGGTCACCAGGGTGCCCTTCGGCCGGCCGGTCGATCCCGAGGTGTAGAGGACGTAGGCCAGGCGCTGCGGGTCGGCGGGATCGCCGGCCGCCGGCAGGACCGGCTCGGCCGGATCGCCCTCGTCCGCTCCATCTCGTTGCCCGACCAGCACCCGGACGGCACCGGTCTCCGGCAGGAACGGAGCGAGTGCCGGGTCGGTGATCTCGACCGCCGCGCCGCTGTCCCGGGCCATCAGCTCCAGGCGCCGGCGGGGATAGGCGGGGTCGAGGGGAAGGTAGGCGCCGCCCGCCCGCAGGACCGCCAGGATCGCCACCAGCAATTCGATCGAGCGCTCCAGGAAGATCGCCACCGGACGGTCGGGGCGGACCCCGGCCGCGACCAGCCGCTCCGCCAGAGCGGCCGCGCGGCGCTGGAGCTCGCCGTGGGTCACCGAGCGGCCGGCGCAGCGGACCGCCACCGCGTCCGGCGCGCCGGCCGCCACCCGGGCGATCCGCCGATGCAGGGGCTCCCCCTCCGGGAAGACCGAGGCCGCGTCGTTCCACTCGACCAGGAGCTGGTGACGTTCCCCCGGCTCGAGAAGGTCTGCCGCGACGACGCTCGCCTCTGGCGCCTCGGTCAGGGCGACGAGGAGCCGGCCGAAGTGGCGGCCCAGGCGAAGCGCTGTCGTCCGGTCGAAGAGCTCGCGGCTGTACTCCAGAGCGCCGCGGACCACTTCTCCCTCCTCGAGGTCGTCGATCAGGGAGAGAGTGAGGTCGAGCTTCGAGGTCCCGCGGGCGATCCCCATCCGGCGGATCCGGAGCCCCGGCAGCTCGGCGGCGGCGCCAGCGGAACGGGCTCGGACGCCGTCGTGGAGCACGAAGCTGACCTGGACCAGGGGGTGGCGAGACAGGTCGCGGTCGAGAGCGAGAGCGTCGACCAGGCGCTCGAAGGGGAGCTCCTGGTGGGCGAAAGCCTCCACCGCCGTCTCCTTCACCCGCCGGAGTAGGGCCGGGAGCGTCGGCGCACCGGAGAGGTCGAGGCGCAGGGGGAGGGTGTCGACGAAAAAGCCGATCAGACCCTCGGTCTCCCGGCGCGACCGGCCGGAGACCGGCGTGGCCACCACCAGGTCGTCGCGCCCGGTATAGCGCCTGAGGAGGACGCCCAGGACCGCCAGGAAGGCCATGTACAGGGTCGCACCGGAGGCGCGGGCGATCCGGCCCAGGGCACGGCAGGCTCCGGGGTCTAGGGTCAGCGGCAGGGTCGCTCCGGCCCCGGTGGGTGCCGTGGGGCGCGGGCGGTCGGCCGGCAGGTCGAGGGTCGTCGGCGCCCCCGCCAGCCGCTCGTGCCAGTGCTCCACCAGCCGCTCCAGCCTGTCGCCGGAGAGCCGCTCCCGCTGCCAGGCGGCGTAGTCGCCGTACTGGATCGGCAGCTCAGGCAGATCGGCCTCGCCGCCCAACGCCTGGGCACCGTAGAGGGACCCCAGGTCGCGAGCCAGCAAGGCCCGGGAGATCTCGTCGCACACGATGTGGTGGAGGCTCAGGAGCAGGGCGTGGCGCGCCGGCCCCCGGCCGGGCGCCCCCCCCCCGCGCCGCCCGCCGGCCTACCCGGGGCAACCCCCGCCCCCCCCCGCCCCCCC
>CAZLLV010000246.1:0-2981 GCA_964560325.1 uncultured Thermoanaerobaculia bacterium
CGCCGCCGAGCCCGGCGCGGTGCTCGAGGACTGGCGCCTCTACCTGCTCGCCCAGAGCGCCCACGCCCGCGAGGACGAGGAGGTCGCCGAGAACGCCCTGGCGGCGCTCCTGGCCGACCACCGGGGCTCGCCGCTGTGGGAGCGCTCGCTGGTCTCCGCCATCGAGCAGAGCGTCGAGGCGGGCGACCCCGGCCACGCTCTCGAGCTGGTGCGCTGGAGCCGCGAGCAGGAGGGTCTGGCGGCGGCCACCATCGCCCGCGCCGAGGCGCTGGCCTGGAAGATCGGGCGTGACCGGGGCGACCTCACCCTCCAGACGCGCGCCGCGCGCCGGCTGCTCACCTACGCTCCGATCACCGCTGCCGAGCTGAACGTCATCGACCTCTTCCGGCGCCCGGGCGGCGGCGTCGCCTGGCGCGCCGTCCTCTCGGGGCCCGAGCTCGAGCGCCGCGCCGAGGCGCTCCTCCACAGCGGCCTCTCCGACGGCGCGCTCCTCACTCTGGCCGACGTGCCGCGCGCCGAGCGCAGCTTCGAGTGGACGATCCTCCAGGCGCGTGCGCTGTCGAAGAGGGGCGAGGGGCAGGAGGCGGTGCGGGTCCTGAAGACGGCGGTGCCGGCGGACGCCGAGGAGCGGGTGGCGGTCGACTGGGCGCTCGCCGGCGCCTACTCCGACCTGGCGGCGCCGCTCGCCGGCGGCGCGCGCCTCTCGGTCGCCGAGCGGGACCGCATGCGCCGAGCCTCCGAGGAGCACCTGCTGCGGGTCGTGCGACAGGGGGGCGACCGCGATCTCGCGATCGACGCGCTGCGGCAGCTCTTCTCCGAGCGGGTCGCCGAAGAGCGCTTCGAGGGCGCGGTCGAGGCCCTGCGCGCGCTGGTCCGGCTCGATCCGCTCGACACGACCGGCGCCCCCTACCTCTGGGGGCTCGGCTGGCAGGAGTATCGGAAGCAGAACTTCACGGGCGCCGTCGGGTACTGGTCGGAGCTCCAGTCGATCTACCCCAAGAGCCGGGAGGCGCGGAGCGGCAAGTACTGGGCCGGGCGCGCCTTCGAGCGGCTGGGCAACCATGAGCGGGCGCGCGCCGTGTTCTCGGAGATCGTCGCGTCGGACACGACCGACTTCTACCGCAAGCAGGCCCTGGCGCGCGTGTCGGGTGCCGCTTCGGGGGCGGCCGGGGACGAGCCCCCTCCCGAACAGCCGTGGCCGGCCGACCCCGACCTCGACCGCGCGCGCCTCTTGACCGACGTCGGGCTCGACGAGCTCGCCCTGGCCGAGATCGAGGCGCAGGGCGAGCGGACCGACCGCCGGGCGAGAAACGCCCTGACCGGGGTCGCCTACGCCCGCCAAGGCCGCTACCGGACGGCGATTCCGCACCTGCGCCGCGCCTTCCCGGCGCTCGGAGGGCCGTACCAGTCGAGCGTGCCGGTCGAGGCGCGCCGCCTCTACTACCCGCTCGCCTTCGAAGACGACATCCGGGCCGCGGCCCAGCGCGCCGACGTGCCGCCGCACCTCGTCTACGGGATCATCCGGCAGGAGAGCGCCTTCGACATCACCGCCATGTCCCACGTCGGGGCGCGCGGGCTGATGCAGCTCATGCCCGCCACCGGCCGCGAGGTGGCGAACCGGCTCGGCCTCGGCTTCTCCGACGCGCGGCTCGACGAGCCGGCCTACAACGTGCGCCTCGGGGCGGAGTACCTCAGCCAGCTCCTCCGCATGTTCGACGGCCGCACCGAGCTCGCGCTCGCCGGCTACAACGGCGGCCCGTACCGGATCAAGCGGCTCTGGCGCGAGGCGGGGCCGTCGGCCGAGATGGACTACTTCATGGAGTCGCTGCCGATCGAAGAGTCGCGGAGTTACGTCAAGTGGGTGTTGTTATTCTCAGATAGCTACAGCCAAATGTATGGGATGTGAGGCGGCGAAAGGGCGAGCGCTCCACCGGCCCGCGGTGCTATACTGATTCGCCCCCCGGAGGGGCGCGCGGGTCCATAGCTCAGCGGTTAGAGCATCCGGCTCATAACCGGCAGGTCCCTGGTTCAAATCCAGGTGGACCCACTCAGGACCGACCAAGCAGCAGCCAGAGGGTGTCTCCGATCGCCGCAGAAGAAGCCCGAGCCGAACGGGGCGCGACGTACCGTCCCGCTCCGAGACCAGAGGGGGGTGTCTCTCACGAGGCACCCCTTTCTCGTTGCGGCGAGCGCGCGACCGCCGTCACCCTCCAGGTGCGCACAGCCGACAGGAAGAGGTCACCGAAGCGATGAAGCGACCCCTCGACACCGTGATCGAGCTGCAAGACGCGTTGCGGAGACTGCGTCGAATCGAGTCCCAGCTCGGAGGGATCCCCGACTGGATGAAGGAGCTGGACGACGAGTACCAGCAGAGAAAGCAGGCGATCGACGAGCTGGAGCACCAGGCCGAGGCGGGGCGGATCGAGCGCCGCACGGCCGAGGCGGGCATCAGCGACGCCCAGGAGAAGCTCCGGCGGTATCAGCGCCAGATCAACGAGGTCACCAACCAGCGCGAGTACGGCGCCCTCCTCCAGGAGATCGACACCGTCAAGGGACAGATCGCCAGCTTCGAGGAGCAGGGTCTCGCCGCCATGGAGCGGGTCGAGGCCTCCAACCAGGCGCTCGAGGAGAAGCGCGCCGCTTTCCAGGAGCTCGAGGACCGCTACCAGGCCGAGCTCGCCCGCTGGGAGAAGGAGAAGCCGGGCCTGGCCGAGGACCTGAAGGAGCTCGAGGCGCGCGTCGCGGAGCTGCGCGGCGAGGTCCCGCGGCCGCAGCTCGCGCAGTTCGAGCGCATCCTGGAGCGCACCCACGGCAACGCCCTGGCGCCGATCCGCAAGATGGAGCGAGCCCGGGGCCAGAGCATGTGGCACTGCGGGGTGTGCAACTACAACGTCCGTCCGCAGATCCTGGTCGAGGTCCAGGACCGGGGGAACCTGGTCCAGTGCGACTCCTGCAAGCGGATCCTCTTCGTCGAAGAGCAG
>CAZLLV010000247.1:0-9975 GCA_964560325.1 uncultured Thermoanaerobaculia bacterium
TGGCGAGGAGCAGGCTGGGGACCGCCACGGGGGCCTCGGCGGCCAGCTCGTCGACGATCAGGTCGACGAGGGAGATCACCCGGCGCCGCGAGCGCTCCGGCAGCTCGCCGAGCAGGCCGTGGACGGTGAAGCAGGCGATCACCACTCGCTCGGCGCCCTGCACGAGCAGCGAATCGATCGCGCTCTCCAGCCGATCGGCGAGCGCGGCGGTCTCGCCGCGCAGGATCGCCTCGGTCCGGTCGGGGAAGGTCGGATCGGAGAGGAGCAGGCAGCGCGGGGCCTCTTGCTCCCGCTCGGGCAGGTTCTCGCGGTAGATCGTCGCGAGGAGCTCGGCGGAGGCGAGCGGCCCCATGCCGCCGACGATGCCGAGGAGCGGCCGGGGGCTCACGACTCGTCGACCAGGAGGCCGAGCAGGTCGGACGTGGTGATGATGCCGAGCACCCGGCCCGCCTCGATGACCACCACCCGGTGGACGTGGTGGTCGAGGAGCGTCGAGGCGACCTCGGAGACGGTCGCGTCCTCGGGCACCGAGTAGACGTCCGGGTTCATGATCTCGCCGACGCGCACTTCGCCGTCGTCGCCGGAGAAGACGTCGAGCTCCTTGCGCTCCCCGGCCGACAGCACGTCGCGGAAGGCGCGGGCGAAGAAGCCGATCCTCTCTCCCTCCTCGCCCGCTTCGGCGCCCTCGTCCTCCTCTTCCGCCCCCGCCGCCATGTCGGCGATGTCGACCACCGAAACGACACCGGTCAACCGCCCCTCGGCGTCGACCACCGGCGCGCCGGTGATCTCGTGGTCGATCAGGAAACCGGCGAGCTCCCGGACCGTCATGTCCTCGGGAACGGTCAGGACTTCCGGGCTCATCAGGTCGGCGGCGGTGATCGGTCTCATCTCGGCTGGCTCCTCCCCGCATTCGTACCACGAACACGCCCCCG
Organism: uncultured Thermoanaerobaculia bacterium; assembly: GCA_964560325.1. Taxonomy (GTDB): domain Bacteria; phylum Acidobacteriota; class Thermoanaerobaculia; order Multivoradales; family DATKCC01; genus CAZLLV01. The sequence continues at coordinate 933 of CAZLLV010000247.1, forward strand.
AGAGAAGCGGCGCGGTGCCGGCTCGGCGACCGCCGGGAGCGCGGTGGGCGTGCGGTAGAGTGCGCCGACCCACTTTCCGGAGGACTCACCATGCGCTCGACCCGTTCCCTCTCCGCGCGATCCGTCTGCGTCCACGCGGCCGTCTGCGGCCTCCTCTTCGCCGCCGCCGGGCGGCCCGCGAGCCCGGCGGGTGTCGCTCCCGGCGCGGAGCCGGTCGACTGGAACGTGGTCAACCGCATCCGCGACGAGGGCTTCGCCCGCTCGCAGGCGATGGCGACGGCGCGCCACCTGACCGAGGAGATCGGCCCCCGGCTGACCGGCTCGCCCGCCATGAAGGAGGCGAACGAGTGGACCCGCGACCGGCTCGCGTCGTGGGGGCTGGCGAACGCCGAGGTCGAGCCGTGGGGCGAGTTCGGGCGCGGCTGGAGCTTCGACCGCGCCGCGGTGCACCTGGTCGAGCCGTTCCCCATGCCGCTGATCGCGCTGCCCGAGGCGTGGACCCCCGGCACCGACGGTCCGGTGCGCGGCGAGGTCGTTCGGGTGTCGATCGAGTCGATGGACGACCTCGACGCCTACCGCGGCCGGCTCGCCGGCAAGATCGTCCTGATCGACGAGCCGCGCCCGCTGCGCGACTGGGACGAGCCGGTCCTCCACCGCTACGACGCGGCGGAGCTCTCCGAGCTGACCGACTTCGAGATCCCGGACGAAGGCGGACGGGGCGGGCGGGACTGGCGCGGCCGCTGGGAGCTGCGCCAGGCGCTCCCCGCCTTCCTCGCCGAGGAGGGGGTGGTGGCGACGATCGAGGTCAGCTCGCGCGACGCCGGGCTGGTGCGGGTGGGCGGCGGCGGCTCGCGCGAGCCGGACGAGAACCCGGGCGTGCCCGGCCTGGTGATGGCGGTCGAGCACTACAACCGCCTGGCCCGGCTGGCGCCGGCGGCGGAGCGCGACGAGCCCGAGGAACCGGCGGCGGACGCCGGGGACGAGGAGGAGGCGGAGCCCGCCCCGGTGGTCGAGATCGACGTCGTCGCCCGCTTTCACGACGACGACCTCCAGGCCTACAACACCTTCGCCGACCTGCCCGGCACCGACCTCGCCGACGAGATGGTGATGGTCGGCGCCCACCTCGACTCCTGGCACGGCGCGACCGGCGCCACGGACAACGCCGCCGGCTCGGCGATCGTCATGGAGGCGCTGCGGATCCTCGCGGCGATCGCCGCCCGGCCGCGCCGGACGATCCGCGTCGCGCTCTGGAGCGGCGAGGAGCAGGGCCTCCTCGGGTCGCGGGAGTGGGCGCGGGCGAACCTCGCATCCCGCCCGATCGACCCGGAGCAGGAGGACCTGCCCCGCTTCCTGCGCGAGGAGACCGGGCCACTCACCCTCCACGCGCTCCACGACGAGGTCTCGGCCTACTTCAACATCGACAACGGCGGCGGCCGCATCCGTGGGATCTACACCCAGGGCAACGCCGCGGTGGCACCGATCTTCGAGGCCTGGCTCCGGCCGTTCCACGACCTGGGCGCCACCACGGTGACCAACAACGACACCGGCGGCACCGATCACCTGCCGTTCGACCGCGTGGGCGTGCCCGGCTTTCAGTTCGTCCAGGACGGGATGGACTACTTCTCGCTCACCCACCACACCAACGCCGACACCTACGATCACCTCTCGCGGGAGGATCTGACGCAGGCGTCGGTGGTGCTCGCCTCGTTCCTCTACCACGCGGCCACGCGCGACGAGCCGCTGCCGCGAAAGCCCCTACCGCCCGATCCGGAGCCCGAGGCCGAGACGGGCGACCCGGCGGGCGCGGGCGGCTGACCCGCCGTAGGAGCGACGCGGACCCGGGAAACGGAGTCCGTGAGGTGGCTCGCCGGCGCCGCCCGGCGTAGCGTCGGTCTCGGAGCCCGAGACCTTGCGCGCCGTGACCGACGACCGAGAGCCGTGCGATCTGCGAGCCCGCGGGCAGGCCTTCGTCCTGCTCCGCTTCACGCTCCTGATCGCGACCTCCTACATGCTGCTCGCCGAGAGCGGCTTTGCGACGATCTCGCCGTTCATCGTGGGCTGGATCGGCGCCGGTCTGCTGTCGAACGTCGCCGCCACCCGGCTCCCCCGACGGATCCTCGACTCGCCGCTCTTCTCCGCCGGCTCGCTGATCCTCGACACCACCTGGGTCACCGTCGGTCTGCTCGCGACCGGGCGCTTCGAACCGGAGTTCTTCTTCCTCTACTTCTTCGTCCTCTTCCTCGCCGCGGTGGGCGAGAGCCTGACGCTGATCGCCCTCGGCACGGTCGTCGTCTCCGGCGCCTACCTCTACGTCCTCTCGGCCTCCGGGGGCGGCTCGATCCTGGAGACGCCGACGCTCATCCGCCTTCCGTTCCTGTTCGCGGTCGCGAGCTTCTACGGCTACCTGGTCGACCGGGTGCGGCGCGAGCGGCACCGCGCGCTCGTCAAGGGTGAGGACGTGGCACGGCTCCAGGAGGTCCGCGAGCGGCTGGAGGCGGCCAACGCACGACTCGAGGAGGAGGTCGCCGAGCGGCTCGAGGCGGAGGAGGCGCTGTCGGCCGCCAACCGACAGCTCACCGAGCTCTCCGAGATGAAGTCGGCGTTCGTCTCGGTCGTCTCCCACGAGCTGCGGACCCCGCTCACCTCGATCCGCAACGCCATCGACCTGGTGCGCGGCGGCACCACCGGCGAGCTGGCGCCCGACCAGAAGCACTTCCTCGACATGGCGAAGCGGAACCAGGAGCGTCTGTCGGCGATCATCGACGACCTGCTCGACGTCTCGCGCATCGAGGCCGGCCGCCTGGAGTACCGCTTCGAGGAGACCGACGCGGCCCTGCTGGTGCGCGAGGTGCGCGACTCGATGGAGGCGCAGGCCCTCTCGTCCGGCGTGACCTTCACCGCCGAGACCGGCGGACCGTTGCCGGTCTGGGGCGATCCGAAGCGGCTGCACCAGGTGCTGGTAAACCTCGCCGGCAACGCCTTGAAGTTCACACCCGACGGCGGCCGGGTGACGCTCTCGGCGCGCCGTGTGGGGGACGAGGTCGAGCTGGCGGTGACGGACAGCGGACCGGGCGTGCCGGAGAGCGAGCGCGAGAAGATCTTCGAGGCGTTCTACCAGGCCACGTCGCCGGGTCAGGACTTCCTGACGCGCCGGGTCCGGGGGACCGGCCTCGGCCTCTCGATCTCGCGCGAGCTCGCCCACGCCCAGGGCGGCCGGCTGCACGTGGAGGAGGCCGACCCGCCGCCGGGCAGCCGCTTCGTGCTCTCGCTGCCCGCCGACCTCGACGCGGCGCGCGAGATCGCCACCTTCGAGGAGGAGGTCCGGGAGCACCGCAAGTACCCCCTCTTCGGAGTGCTGGTGATCGCCTGGCGGGACGACGAGCTCGCCGCCGGCTCCCCCGCCGCCGACCCGAAGATCCGCTACTCGGCGCTCCTCGCGATCCGCGACGAGCTGCGCCGCGCGCTGCCCCGCGACTGCGACCTGCTCCGGATCGAGCCAGCGCACGACCGGATCGTGCTGGTCCTCCTCGCCACGCCGCGCGAGGGAAGCGAGATCGTGAAAGACCGCCTGAACCGCCGTCTCGCGAGCCTCGCGCTCCGGATCGGTGGCGACAGCCTGCCGGTGCCGCGCGTCCACGGCCCGGCGCAGTACCCGGAGGACGGCGCCACCGGCCGGGCGCTGATCGCTCGCTGCCTCGAGCCGACCGACCGACCGAACCTGCACGTGAGCGAAGGAGCCGACGATGACCATGCCGACGATCCTGGTGGCCGACGACGAGCCCGACGTCCTGGAGACCTTGCGCTACCGGCTGTCCCGGGAGGGCTACTCGGTGGTGACGGCGACCGATGGAGTGGAGGCGCTGGGCGCGGCGCGGGCACACCAGCCCGACCTGGCGCTGCTCGACGTCATGATGCCGCGTGAGAACGGCTACCGCGTGGCGCGAACGCTACGGGAGGACGAGCACCGCGGCGTCTACCCGCGCGGCCTGAAGATCGTGCTCCTGACCGCGCGCGACCTCTCGGGCGAGCCCGACCGCGAGGAGATCTTTCTCGAGTTCAGCCGCGCCGACCTGATGCTCTACAAGCCGTTCGACCTCGAAACGCTGATCGATCGGCTCGGCGCCCTCCTCGCCGGCGTGGACCTGGCAGCCCTCGACCACCGCGTCGCCTGACGAGGCACCGGCCCGGCGGGATCACGGCACGAAGCGCCAGTACTCCTCGTCCGCCGGGCCGACCGCCTCCAACCGGTCGCGCTCGGCGGGCGGCAGGCCGAAACGGAGGAGGTAGAAGAGGTCGGCGAGGACCGACGTGCCGTCGGCGTAGTAGGAGTGGCCGGTCAGGCTGGTGTCGACCGCCGTCGCGTCGATCAGGTCGATGCCGGGCATGACGACGACGCCGTCGGAGAAGTCACCGATACGCGGATACCGGTGAAACGTCTGGGACAGCTCCAACGCCTGGTCCCTCGCCGAACCGTAGAGAGTGATCCGCTCCCCCGCCGAGGGAAGCTGTTCGGCGGTCGGGCCGCGGAACGTGTCCGCATCGATGTCGGGCGCCACCAGCACGACCTGCTCGAAACGCGGCACCTCCGCGCCCGCGGCGCCGTCCCGCTCGAAGTCCCGCAGAACGCGCGTCAGCGCCCGGTTCCCCATGCTGTGGGCGATCACGTGGATCTCTTCCGCGCCCGATCTCTCCGCGACCAGGCCGAGGAACTCACGCAGGTGGGGCACCGACCACTCGACGTTGACGCCGTCGGCGAGGTAGGCCGCCGCTCTGCCGCGCGACGGCCAGGAGAAGAGGATCGGCACCAGGTCGTGGTGGATGTCGTAGGCGATCTGCGCGGTGCGGCGCGCGGCCTCGTCGAAGTCGACGTTGTAGCCGTGCACGAAGACGAACGCCTCCCGGTCGTCGGTCGCCTCCACCCGCTCGCGCAGGCGGCGGGCGAAGTCGTCGCGCGGCAGCTCGTCGACCGAGAGCAGGACCACGTGCTTCTCCGGGTCGGGCCGGAGCTCGAGCCGCCACCAGCGCGGGGATTCGAGCTCGCCCATCCGGTGGTCTTTCGGGATGCTCACCTCGAGCGCCCCCAGCCGGAGCTCGCCACGGTCGCCGCCGTAGATCCGCCGCGGGTCGACTTCGCCGACGCGCCGGTTCCGGTCGGTGCCGTAGAAGACCTCGACGACCTCGTACTCGTCCTCGGCGGGCGGCGGCTCGGGGGGCGGCAGCGTCGCGACGGTCGGAGCGAGCTGGATGCCGAAGACGCCGCCCGGCCGCGCCTGGACGCCGCTCACCCGGACCGGCTCGAAGCCCGCACGCTGGACGGCGACGTCGTAGGACCCGCTGGTCACCGACTCGAACACCACCGCGCCGTATTCGTCCGTGACGCCGGAGCGATCTCCCCCGGCCCCCGACATCCGGACCTCGGCACCCTCGACCGGCTCCCCCTGCGGGTCCGCGACCTCGACCGCGAACGAGCCGCGAGGCACCGAGCCCGAGCCGCAACCGCCGGCGATCAGCCCGAGAATGGTGAGAAGAGTGAGAAGACCGACGCACCCGGCCCACGCGGCAGCCATCTCCGAGCACCAGAGCCCGGCGCGGCGACACGACACCTTCTGAAGGTTCATACCTCAGGAGTTTACCAAGATCTGCCTCACCGCGGTAGCCGATCTCGGAGACGAAGCCGCGGACGACCCCATACAATCGAAACCGCAGCTCTCGCCGGCCCCGCCGCCCGAAGCCGGGTTTTCGAGCGAATGAGCGCAGATCATGCCCGACACCCTTGACCGAGAGGAGGGCGCACGATGACCGGGATTTCCGATTCCGAGAACGAGAGCCGCCTGAACGAAGCACAGCTCGCCGAGTGCGAAAACCATCCGTGGGACTTCTCCGACCTATCCGCGCTCTTCTTGAGCTGCACGCTGAAGAAGAGCCCCCAGCGGTCCCATACCGAAGGGCTGATCGCGGTCTCCCGGGCGATCCTGGAGAAGAACGGCGTCGCCACCGAGCTGATCCGGCCCGTCGACCACCGGGTGGCGCACGGCGTCTACCCCGACATGACCGAGCACGGCTGGGAGATCGACGAGTGGCCAGCGATCCAGGAGAAGGTGATGGCCGCCGACATCCTGATCATCGGCACGCCGATCTGGCTGGGCGAGAAGTCTTCGGTCTGCACCCAGGTGATCGAGCGGCTCTACGCGTCGTCGTCGATCCTCAACCAGCACGGCCAGTACGCCTACTACGGGCGCGTCGGCGGTTGCCTCGTCACCGGCAACGAAGACGGCGTCAAGCACTGCTCGATGAGCGTCCTCTACGCCCTCCAGCACCTGGGCTACACGATCCCGCCCCAGGCCGACGCCGGCTGGATCGGCGAGGTCGGCCCGGGGCCGTCGTACCTCGACGAGGATTCCGGCGGCCCCGAGAACGACGTCACCCACCGGAACACCACCTTCATGACCTGGAACCTCCTCCACCTCGCCCGGATGCTGAAGGACCGAGGCGGAATCCCGGCCCACGGCAACCAGCGCTCCCAGTGGGACGCCGGCTGCCGCTTCGACTTCGAGAACCCCGAGCACCGGTAGGGGCCGTGGCTCCCTCTCGCGACGGCTCCGACGGTCCCCGCTCTCCCTGGTCCGGGTGGCTGAACGCCGAGGTGTACGAGGCGTTCACGCGCGAGCACGGGATCTACCGGGCGCTCAACCGGCGGCTGGCGGTGCTGGCGGAGGTCGAGACGGCGGCGCGGGTGCTCGATCTCGCCTGCGGCGCCGGGGCGACCGCGCTCGCCTGCCTGGAGCGGATGCCCGGCCGCTCCGAGCTGGTCGGGGTCGACGGATCGGACGAGATGGTGAGCGTGGCGCGCGACCGGGTGCTCGATCCGCGGGCGCGCTTCCGGGTCGCCGCCGCCTCGGCGCTCGAGCGGGTCACCGAGGGTCCGTTCGACCGGGCGGTCTGCAACGCCGCCTTCTGGCAGTTCCCCGACCCCGGCGCGGTGCTCGCGGCCCTGGCGCGCATCCTCGCCCCCGGCGGCCGGTTCGTCTTCAACGTCCCGGCCGAGCGGCTGACGAGCGCCGTGACCGAGGGCGCCTCATCGTACCTCACGCCGTTCCAGGTCGCCCTCGCGCGCGCCGTCGAGCGCCGCACCCGCCACCCCTTCCCCGGCCACGAGACGCTCGACCCGGAGCGGCTGGAGCACCGGCTCGCCGAGGCCGGGTTCGAGTCGATCGCGCGGCACCCGTTCGCGTACCGGGGGCGCCAGCGCGAGCTGATGGAGCTGATGACGATTCCGGCGATGATCGACCGGGTGGCCCCCGATCTGTCCGAGGCCGAGCGGGCGGCGGCGCTCGAGGAGGCGAAGGCCCGGACCGATCCGGACCAGCGGGTGGTCGTGCCGTGGGTCTACTTCGTGGCCGTGCGGGCTACCCGCCTCGCACCGTCTCGAGGAGCTCGGTCAGGCGCTTCGGATCGACCGGCTTGACCATGTGCTCGTCGAAGCCGGCGTCGAGGGCGCGGCGCCGGTCCTCCGGCTGTCCGTAGCCGGTCAGCGCCACCAGGTGGCAGACCTCGCCGTCGAGCTCCCCGCGGATCCGCCGCGCCACCTCGTAGCCGTCGATGTCGGGCAGGCCGATGTCGATCAGGCCGAGACGGGGCCGGTCGCCGAGGGCGCGCTCCACGCCGTCCTCTCCGGTCGCCGCCGAGACCACCTCGCAGCCCCAGATCCGGAGCAGCTCGACGAGCGCCTGGCGCCCCTCTTCGTTGTCCTCGACCAGGAGCACGCTGAGGCCGTCCGCGCGCTCCCGGGAACCGGGCTCGTCGCCGTTCGCCGGATCGCCGGCCGGGTCGCCGTCCGCGGCCGCGGGCTCGCCGGTGTCCGCCGCGCCGGACCGGAGCGGCAGGACGAGCCGAAACTCGCTCCCCTTCCCGGTCCCGGCGCTCGTCGCCTCGAGCCGTCCTTCGTGCAGGTCCGCCAGCCGGCGCGCCAGGTAGAGCCCGATGCCGAGCCCTCCCTGGAGACCGGCCTCCGACCCGGTGCCGTTTCCTAGGCGGGTGAAGGGGGCGAAGATCGTCTCGATCTCGTCCTCCGAGATGCCGATGCCGTCGTCCTCGACGGCGACCGTCGCCTCGTCCTCGCCGACCGTCAGCGCGAGCGCGACGTTTCCACCGTCCGGCGTGTACTTGACGGCGTTCTGGAGCAGGTTGGCGACGATCTGCTCCAGGCGCAACGGGTCGCCCACGACCGGCACCGGCTCGTCCGGCAGCCGCACGTCGATCCGCCGCTCGCCACCGAAGCCGGCCATCTCGATCGTTTCGACCGCCCCGCGCACCGGGTCCCGGAGGTCGATCGGCGCTTCCCGCAGCTCGATCTTCCCCTGGCTCAGGCGCGAGAGGTCGAGCAGGTCGTCCATCATGCGCGCCAGGTGGCGGGTCTGACGCTCGATCAGGCGGATCTGCCGGCCGAGTCGCTCGCCGCCCTCCTCCTCCCGCAGGATCGCCGCCGCGGTGGCGATCGCGTTCAGGGGGTTGCGCAGCTCGTGTCCGAGCATGGCGAGGAACTCGTCCTTCATCCGGTCGGACTCGGCCAGCCGCACCAGCAGGTCGCGCACCTCGTACTGCCGCCGCCGAGCGCGCACCGCGGCCCGCACCGAGCTGCGCAGGTTGGTGATCCAGACCGGCCGCTCGAGCAGGGTCAGGTTCGCCCGTGGCCCGAGGGTCTGCACGACGAGCTCGCCGTCCTCGCTCTCGCGGGTCAGGAGCACGATCGGCAGGTCGGACCAGACCGGCTGGCGCTCGAGGCGGGCGACCAGCAACGGCAGACTTTCCGCGTCGAGGCACTCGGCGCCGATCAGCGCGAGCCCGGCGCCGCGTTCGATCTCCTCGGTCAGGGCCGCGCAGGTATCGCAGACCTGGCAGACGTAGCCCTCGCGGCCGAGGATGTCGCACGACAGCGTCGCGTCGCGCCCGGTGGGCGCGTGGATCAGGATCCGCTCGCTCACCGAGTCGCGCGCCCCACCGGCCACGCCGAGGGCCGCCGCGGCGGACGCGGCGACGGCGGGCG
>CAZLLV010000248.1:0-13144 GCA_964560325.1 uncultured Thermoanaerobaculia bacterium
GCGTTCGTCCTGGGCGTCGAGCCCCGCCGCGACGGCGCCACCCACACCCTCTGGTTCGAGGGCGACTGCTCGGACGCGGGCTCGGTCTGCCCCGGCAGCGACCGCCTCCAGCGGTTCTGCCAGGGGCAGGAGGGGCACCTCGAGGTGATGGCCGCCCTCGGCACCCGCTCGTCGGTGCTCTTCGACCTGGAGAACGACGGCGACCTCGACATCGTGACCAACGAGTTCAACTCGGCGCCGCAGGTGCTGGTGAGCGACCTGGCGCAGCGCAACGGCGTCAACTGGCTGAAGATCGACCTCGCCGGCACCCGCTCGAACCCGGACGGCCTGGGCGCCATGGTGCGGGTGGAGGCCGGCGACGACGCCTACACGCAGTTCCACGACGGCAAGTCGGGCTACCTCTCGCAGAGCTCGATGCCGCTCTACTTCGGGCTCGGCGACCACGAGACGGTGCGCCGGATCGTCGTCACCTGGCCGTCCGGAGCGGAGCAGGTGATCGACGGCCCGCTGGAGATCGACCGGCTCCTGGAGATCCGGGAGCCTGAACCGGCCGGCGACGAGACCGCCGCGGAAGGGACGGAGCGATGAAACGGATCGGTACGATCGGCAGGCTCGCGGTGGCGCTCACGCTATGGCTCGGGGCGCCCGCGGCGCTCCCGGCCCAGGACGCCGCGCCGGAGGCGGTCGATCTCCTGGACCGGGCGATGGCCGAGGTCGAGGCCGGGGACCTGGAGGGGGCGATCGCGCTCCTCGAGCCGCTGCGCGCCGGCGATCCGCCGCCGGAGGTGCGCGGCGTCCTCGGGGCGCTCTACGTGGAGGCGGAGCGTCCGGAGGACGCGCTCGCGGTCCTCGAGCCGCTCGCGGAGCGGGAGGACGCGAACGCGGCGATCCTCTACAACGCGGGGCGCGCCGCGGTCGCGACCGGCGACGTCGCGCGGGGGCAGGCGTACCTGGAGCGTTCGCTGACTCTGGAGCCCGGCACGCCGGCGATCCGCGAGCTGGGGCTGCTCTACGGCCTCCAGGGGCGCATCCGCGAGGCCTACCGGCTGCTCGTCCCCTGGCTCGACCGCGTGCCCGACGATCCTCAGGCCCGGCGCGCCGCCGTCCTCGCCGCGCTCCGCCTCGGCCGCATCCCGACCGCCGAGGAGCTGCTGGCGGACGTGCCCCAGACGCACCCGGCGGACAAGATGCTCTGGGGCCATCTGCTGCTGCTCCAGGGCGATCCGCACGCCGCCATCGCGCTCCTCACGCCGTTGATCGGGGCCGAGGAGCCGCTGCCCGAGCGCCTCGACGCGGACGTGCGGTGGGTGCTGGCGGAGGCCCACGTGCAGGTGGGCGAGGCGGAGCGGGCGGTGGAGGTGCTGGAAGGCAGGGCGAACGATCCGGCGTCGATCCTGCTGCTGAGCCGCGCCCAGTATCAGAGCGGGGACCTGGAGGGGGCGCTGGGGACGCTCGCGCCGCTCGCCGAGCCGATCGTCGCGCAGGAGCACGATCCGAACGATCCGCGCTGGGTCATCGCGACCGAGATCGCGCGCGAGTATGGGCGGTGGCTGTTGGCGGCCGGGCGGGCGGAGGAGGCGGTTCCGTATCTGGAGGTGGCGACGGAGATGGAGCCGGACCGCAAGGAGACGTGGCAGAGCTACGGGCAGGCGCTGGCGTCGGTCGGTCGTGACGAGGAGGCCCGGCGGGCGCTCGAGGAGTTTCAGCGGCTGGCGCGGGAGGCGGGTCCGGAGACGGAGCAGATGCAGCGGATGCGGCTGGCGCGGGAGGATCCGACCGCGGCGAGGCTCGAGCGGGCGCGGGTGCTGCTCGAGGAGGGAGAGTCGGAGCAGGCGTTGGCGATCGCCCGGGCGGAGGTCGAGCTGGCGCCGGAGGATCCGAGGCCGCGTCTGTTCGAGTCGTTCTTGTTGCTGAGTCTGGGCCGGCCGCAGGAGGCGTTCGAGGTGGCCGAGGCGCTGGTGGCGGTGGCGCCGGAGAGTCCGGACGCGTTGCATCAGCGGGGCGCGGCGTCGATGGCGCTGGAGCGGCGGGAGGCGGCGGAGGCGGATTTTCGTCGCGCGATCGAGCTGTCGCCGGGGCACGTGCCGGCGCTGAACGATCTGGCGGTGCTGTTGATCGTGCAGGGGGAGCGCGAGGAGGCGCGGACGCTGCTGGAGCGGGTGCTGGAGATCCGCCCCGAGGACGCGCAGGCGCAGGCGAGCCTGGAGCGGCTGCGGGCGCAGGGGTAGGTGGCTCCGCTCGGCGAGGGGCGGGGGTGGTGGATGAAGCTGGGGTGCCTACGCTGCCGGGTCCGGGCCGGGGGCGTTTCGGCCTCCGGCACGGCTCGGCTGGTAGTACTCCCGCCGTAGGCCTCGCCTGGCTTCGCTCGCCCGGTGTTAACGGGCGTTCCCTCCACCCGGGCGTGCCAGCTCGGGCGGCTCAGAGACCTACGGCCGAAAACCCCCGGCCCGGACCCTGGAGGTTCGGTGGCGGCTCGCGGGAAATCTGGGAAACCCACCCGCCGATTCGTCGCTCGCAACATCTCGAGTGGACACCGACGCTGTGCGGTTCATAGCTCAGAAAGGATCGCCGAACGCTTCTCGATGTACTCCTCGTCGGTGATCAGATTCTTTTCGCTCAAGGCCAACAGCCTTTCGAGCCTCTCCTCGATAGACATCGATAGCTCGCCAGGCGGTTTCCGATTTCCGAATGCTGCCGCGCTGGCAGCCTCGATGTCATTCGCGATCGAGGTCTCATCGTAGAGCGTAAGCCTTCCTCCTTCGCGGTGCCGCTTGGAGGCAGCGTAAGCCCGGCCGGCCTCGAGAGCCTGCTCCCGCCTGCGAGGGTTTGTCGGATCCTCACGAAGCTGAGCAAGGCATTTCTGGTAGGAGAGTCGCGCTTGACCGACACTGTATGCAGCCGCCTCGGCCTTCTCCAGGCAGCCCCTCCTGCAATAGCGAAGCTTCCCGACTCGAGTTCCCCCGAAGATGATCTGTTCCCCACAGTGTGCACAGCTGGCCATGACCCAACTCTCCGGCTCATTCAGGGTTTCGATATGACCGGACGACAGTTCTCAGCCAACGCCACTCGACCACCGATTCGCCACCTCCGCGTGGCCGAATTCAGCAAGCGACCCCTGGCCACCACCGAACCTGAGCGGTTCCGGGCCGGGGACTTCCCGGGTGTAGGCGTCTGAGCCGACGGAGCCGGCAAGCCCGGTCGGCGTGCACCCCCGCAACGGCCGTTGAGCGAAGCCAGGCGAGGACCCCGTCGGCAGGCGCATCAGCCGAGCCGCGCCGAAGCCCGGAAACGTCCCCGGCCCGGAACCGCCGGCGCAGGCACGCCCACTCGCCCACCTCGTCCCCGATCTTCCCAGACGGCGGCGCCACCGTCCACTCTGCGCGCAAGGCCCGGTAGGTCCCTTCCGAGCCCGTCACGGCGGGGCCCGGCGATTTTTCTGTGCGATCCCGGGCGCGGATTCCTTCCTAGGTAGGTGAGGGCCGCGGATCGGCCGCGGCCGACGACGCTCACCGACACGTGGGGAGGATCGGGTGTCCGACCACGACCAGTTGTTCAAGACCTTGATCCGGAGATTCTTCCGCGACCTGCTGCGGATCGTCGTCCCGGACATAGCCCGGGAGCTCCGGCTCGAGCAGCCGGAGTTCCTCGACGGCGAGCAGTTCACCGACGTGCCCGAGGGCGAGCGCCGTCAGCTCGACCTCGTCGCTGCAGTGCAGACGACCGACGCCCAGACCGAGATCGTCCTGGTCCACGTCGAGGTCGAAGCCCGCGCACGAGGCCGGGAGATGGATGAGCGCATGTGGCGCTACGCCATGCAGCTCTGGCTCCGTCACGAGCGGCCCGTGGTGCCGATCATCGTCTATCTCGCCGGAGGCCGGCCGGACGTCGAGGAGGTCACGGTCGAGCACCGCTTCGCCGGTCGCCGCCTGGCCAGCTTCAGCTACTCCGCGTTCGGACTCGCCCGAAGCGAAGCGACCCGATACCTCGACCGGCCGGAGCTTTTGGCCCCGGCACTATCAGCTCTCATGGACCCTGGCGGGCTCTCACCGGCCCGGCACAAGATCGAATGCCTGCGCCGGATTGCGCGAGCCGAGGTCGACGACGCCGGTCGCTATCTGTTGGTGAACTGCGTGGAGACTTACGTACAATGGAACGACGCGGCGCAGGAGGAGTACGACACCCTCCTGGCCGAAGAGGAGAACCAGGAGGTGACCACCATGGAGATGACCTGGGGCGACAGGATGATGGAAAAGGGCCGGATCGAGGGCCGTGTCGAGGGGATGCGTACCCTCGTGCTCGGGCAGATCGAGAGCCGCTTCGGAGCCGTCTCACCCGATCGGAGAGAGCGGATCGAGGCGATCGATTCAACCGACGAGCTCGCCCGGATCGCCGATCGGCTCCTGGTCGCCCGCTCCCTGGACGACCTGGGGATCTGACGATCCGTCGGGCGAGCCGAGCGGCTACAAGGTCCGGTCGACGACCAACCGCCTCCCCGGCTCCACCCCCTCGAACACCTGCACCGTTCCGTCCGGCCACCGCACGGTGAGCCGGACCGGGGCGTCCTCCCCCGCACCTTCCGACCACCACCGAACCCCAGCGGTTCCGGGCCGGGACTTCCCGGGCGTAGGCGTCTGAGCCGACAGAGCCGGCACGCTCGTCCGGAGTGCACGCCCGAACCGCCCGTCGAGCGAAGCCAGGCGAGGCACCCGTCGGCAGGGGCACCAGCCGAGCCGTGCCGAAGCCCGGGAACGTCCCCGGCCCGGAACCGCCGGCGCAGGCACGCCCACTCACCCACCTCGCCCCCAAATCTCCAGCGAACGCTTGACATCTCCACAGCGGTACTGTAGCGTAAGAAGCCAAGCCCGGGTTGTGGCAACGGCCCATCCATTTCAAGCGGGCACGACAGACGGCGGCAACCGCTGCCGTGCCCTCGACGACGCAAAGGAGTACGCAATGCGACGCCGTAGCGACGAGTCTACCCCTTCCCCCCATCCCAACGCCTTCTCCGAGGAGTTCTTCGACGGGATCCATGGGCGGACGTACGAGCCCGCGGTGCCCGAGGCCGACTTCTCCGGCCCGTGGCGCCTGAACCGCCTCTGGGGCGACGGCCCACCCCTCTGGGCGGTCTACCGACTGGGCGAACGAGGCCCGTGCCTCACCTTCGACAGCCCCGCGTACGCCGATCTGGCGTACCTCACCGCGGCGGCTCTCTCCCTCACCGAACGGCCGAAGCGCTTCGAGTTTCGGGAGAACGACGAGGGACGCCTGTACATGATGCAGGACGGCACGGCCATCGCCTCCGTGCACTCCCCGGTCCTGGAAAACACCTCGTTCGCCACCGACCTCACTCGCCTTTCCGACCTCCGGGCCGATCCTCTGGCCCTGGCTCAACTCTTGGCCGCAACCCCCACCACGGTTCTCCGTCGCGCCGGCGTGATGGTTCTCGATGAGATCAAGAGAGCGACGGCAATTATCTGAGGCTACCGCGCAACCGTGATCCGAGCCCCCGGCTCGACCCCCTCGAACACCTGGACCGTCCCGTCCGGCCACCGCACGGTGAGCTGGGCGGGGCCTTCTCCCGCCGGGACGCCGAAGTGGACCGGCAGGTCGTTCTGCGACAGGTAGGACGACGCCGTGCGCACCTCCTTCGTCTGCACCCGCGCTGTCTCACCGCTCCCGGTCGCCAGCTCCAGCCGCGCGCCGACGCCGCGTCTCTCCCCTCCCTCCCCACCCCGTAGCGCCACCGTCAACCACCCGCCCGCCGCCTCCGACACGTTCTCGTACGCGTCCGTCCGGTCGTTCGAATTCACCACCACCAGGTCGAGGTCGCCGTCGAGGTCGAGGTCGCCGTGCGCCAGGCCGCGGCTGACGCGCACCTCGTCGAGCCCCGTGCCCTCCCGCTCCACGAACCGCGCCGGTGCACCGGGCGGCGTCACGTTTTCGTAGAGCTGGTTGCGCTGCGCGTAGGCGCTCGTCCGGTTGATCTCGGCCGCGTTGTCGAGGATGTGGCCGTTGGCGATCGCGAGATCGGGGTCGCCGTCGTGGTCGAAGTCGCCGAAGACGGTGCCGAAGGCGAGACTGGTGAGCGAGCCGGTGGCGAGCCCGGAGGCGAAGCGGGCGTCGTGGAACAGGCCCGCGCCGAGATTCCGGTAGAAGGCGTTGGTCTCGATCTCGAAGTTGGTCACGAAGAGCTCCGGCCGGCCGTCGCCGTCCGCGTCCGCCAGCTCCACGCCCATGCCGCCCTCCGCCTTGCCGCCCTCGCCGTAGGCGGTGCCGGAGAGGATCGAGACGTCCTCGAAGCGCACCATCCCGTCTTCGCCGACCCCGCGGTTGACGAACAGCAGGTTCGGGTCGGCGTCGTTCGCCACGTAGACCTCCGGGAGCCGGTCGCCGTCGAGATCCCCGGCCACCACGCCCAGGCCGGCGAACCGCGGGCCGGCGAGCCCGGCGGCCTCGGTGGCGTCGGTGAACCCGCCCTGTCCGTCGTTCCGGTAGAACCGATCCGGAAGTCCGGGGTAGGCCTCGGGGTGGCAGTACGACTCCATGCCCGCCGCCGCGTCGCGGCACGGCCGGTGGCTCTCCACCCGGAAGTCGACGTAGCCGGCGACGTAGAGGTCGAGGTCGCCGTCGAGATCGGCGTCGAAGA
This sequence comes from uncultured Thermoanaerobaculia bacterium, assembly GCA_964560325.1. Taxonomy (GTDB): domain Bacteria; phylum Acidobacteriota; class Thermoanaerobaculia; order Multivoradales; family DATKCC01; genus CAZLLV01. The sequence goes on from CAZLLV010000248.1 coordinate 6,647, forward strand.
AGGTCGCCGACGTGGTCCAGTGCTCCGCCCCCAGGCCGGAGGCGGCCGTCCGGTCGACGAAGGTGCCGTCGCCCCGGTTCTCGAAGAGCTGGTCGGCGCCCAGCTCGGTGACGTAGAGGTCGAGGTCGCCGTCGCCGTCGACATCACCCGCCGTCGCGCCCGAGCCGTAGTGCAGAACCTCGATCCCCGAGCGGTCGGTGACGTCGACGAAGCGGCGCTCCCCCGAATCGCCCGAGGCGCCGGCGTCGTTGCGGAAGAGCCGCGAGCGCGGCGGCTCCCCCTCGTAGCCGGGCAACGCGCCGCCGTCGACGAAGAAGAGGTCCGGGTCGCCGTCGCCGTCGTAGTCGAAGATCACCACGCCGCCGACCACCGTCTCGACCATGTAGCGTCGGCCCGAACCGCCGTGGTGATGGCGGAACGAGACGCCCCAGGCGTCGGCGGTCTCCCGGAACCGGATGCGCGACTCCGCGGCCGCGGCCGGGGAGGGGTCCGACGGCGCCTGCGCGGCGGTCGGCGCGGCGGCCTGCGTGGCGGTCGATCCCGCCCCGGCGAGCAGGCAGACGAGCGCCACGATCGGCACGGAAGCGGCGGGAGGGCGGCGGAGAGGACGGCGGGACATCGCAGGGCTCGGATCGGCGTGGCCGAGGACGGCAACCTACCATGCCGAGGGCGACCGCGAAGGACCGCGAGCCGCGCCCGACCCCTCCGGCCGGCGTCTGGCCGGTGCAGGCAGCCGCGTGCTACCCTCCGCCGGTGCTCACCGACAAGCCGGCCGTGGCACGCCGCGTCCTGGTCGTGATCCCGACGTACGACGAGGCGGACAACGTCGCGCCCCTCTCCCGCCGCGTGCTCGATGCGCTGCCGTCGGCGGAGATGCTGTTCGTGGACGATGGCTCGCCCGACGGCACCGCCGAGCGCGTGCGCGAGCTGGCGCGGGACGACCGGCGCATCCGCCTCCTCTCGCGGCCACGCAAGCTCGGCCTCGGCACCGCCTATCTGGCCGGCTTCGGGATCGCGCTCGACGAAGGCTTCGACCTGGTGGTGACGATGGACGCCGACCTGTCGCACGACCCGGCGCACCTGCCCGGGCTGGTCGCGGCCACCGGGCGGCACGACCTGGTGCTCGGCTCGCGCTACGTGCCGGGCGGCGGGATCGAGAACTGGGGCGCGCACCGGCGCCTCCTCTCGCGCACCGCGAACGCCGTCGCCCGCCGGCTGCTCCGGCTGCCGGTGCACGACGGCACCTCCGGCTTCCGGGCGTACCGGGCGGGCGCGCTCCGGGCCCTGCCGCTCGACACCATCCGCAGCTCGGGCTACTCGTTCCTCGAAGAGATCACCTTCCTCGCCGCGCGCGGCGGATTGTCACTGGGCGAGGTGCCGATCGTCTTCTGCGACCGCGAAGGCGGGCGCTCGAAGATCTCGGCGCGGGAGATCTTCCTCGCCGTCTACCACCTGCTGCGACTCCGGTGGTCGGCCGGGCGGAGCGGAGCCGCCGCGTCCCTGCCGGCCGCCGTCCCGTCGCCGATCGAAGCGCCCGAGAGCTAGCGGGCCACCGCCTCGGTCTCGCCGAAAATGAGCCCGCGCGCCGCCCTCGGCCTCTTCGCCGCCTTCTCCCTCGTCCGCGCCCTGATCGCGCCGGCGTTCGGGCTGATGCCGCAGAGCGCCTACTACTTCACCTACGCCGAGCACCCGGCGCTCTCGTACTACGACCACCCACCGATGATCGGCTGGCTGCTCTGGCCGGCGGCGGCGCTGTTCGGCAAGAGCGCTCTCGCGGTGCGCGGCACCGTCTTCGTCACCACGCTCGCCACCCAGGTCGCCCTCTACGCCCTCGGCCGCCGCCTCCTGGGCGCGGACGCCGCCGGCCGCGCGCTGGTCTTCTTCACCGCGAGCGGCGTGGCGCTGCTGCTCTCGTTCATCGCGGTGCCGGACGTGCCGCTCCTCCTCTTCTGGACTCTGTCGCTCCTGGCGCTCGAGCGGGCGCTCTTCCCGGTCGAGGCCGAGGGTGGCGAGGTCGAGGGCGGCCGACGTTCCGGCCGGTGTTCCTGGCTCCCCTGGATAGCGGCCGGCGTCGCCATGGGCCTCGCCTTCCTCTCCAAGTACACCGGTGTCTTCCTCCAGGGCGGGCTCGTCCTCTTCCTCCTCGCCTCGCCCGCGCACCGCCCCCTCCTGCGCACCGCTCGGCCCTGGCTCGCGCTCGCCGTCGCGCAGGCGGTCTCGCTCCCGGTCTGGATCTGGAACCTGCGCCACGACTTCGCCTCGTTCGCGTTCCAGTTCGGCGGGCGCGCGGCCGAGAGCCGCTTCGACCCGGACGACGCGCTCGGCTTTCTGGCGAGCCAGATGGCGGTGCTCCTGCCGGTCGGCTTCGGGCTCTTCGTCTGGGTTCTCGGCGGCCGAACGCTCCGCGCCCTGCGCCGGCCGCGGCGGATCACCGAGTCCGTCGGCGAGCGCGAGCTCTTCCTGCTCGCCTTCGCGGTGCCGCTCTTCGCCACCTGCCTGGCGCTCTCGACCGTCACCTGGGTGAAGGTGAACTGGCCGATGCCGGCCTACCTCTCCGGCCTGCTGCTGGTCGCGGCGGCGGCCGGACGGCGGGCGACGGCGTGGCAGGCGGGGCTCGGGGCGGCGCTCCTGGCGGTGGCGGCGGTCGAGCTCGTCGCCTACCCGGTGCCGGTGCACAGCAACGACACCTGGTGGGGCTGGCGCGAGCTCGCCACCGAGGTCGAGACGGTGGCCGAGCGGCACCCGGACCGCTTCTTCTTCTCGGGCGACAACTACAAGACGACCGCCGAGCTCCGCTTCCACACCGAACTGCCGGTCTACGGCATGAACGTGATCGGCTGGAACGCCCTCCAGTACGACTACATCGGCGAGGACCTGTCGCGGCTCGCCGGGCGGGACGCCTTCCTGCTCCTGGCCGAGGAGGATCTGCGCCCGAGCGAGCGGACCGAGCGCTATGTCGCCCGCACGCGGCGCTACTTCGAGAGGGTCGAAGAGGTGGCGCCGATCGAGCTCCGCCACCGGGGCGAGGTGGTGCGGATGTGGCGGGTGTTCTCTTGTGAAATCTACCGAGGGCCACTCGCCGGGCCTCGGCGTGGACTCGATGCTGTGCCCGGGGAGTCGACTGGTACGATCGAGGGCCGATGAGCCATCGCCGTACCCGCCTCCGCCTCGCCGCACCCCTCCTCCTGCTCGCCACCCTCGCCGCGACCGGCGCCTGCCGGCGCGGCGGGGTCGAGAGCGTACCGGGCGGGCGGCCGATCGTTCTGATCTCGATCGACACCCTCCGCTCCGACCGCCTGCCGGCCTACGGCTACGAGGGAGTGGAGACGCCGGCGCTCGACGCCCTGCGCGAGGACTCGATCCTGTTCGAGCGCGCCTACGCCCACGTGCCGCTCACCCTGCCGTCGCACGCGTCGCTCCTGACCGGCCTCCTGCCGCCGGAGCACGGCGTGCGCGACAACGCCGGCTACCGGCTGACCGAGGGCGCCGGCACGACGATCCCCGAGCGCCTGAGCTCGGCCGGCTACGCCACCGGCGCCGCCGTCTCCGCCTTCGTGATGCGCGCCGAGACCGGCCTCGCCCGCGGCTTCGACCACTACGACGACCGGCTCTCCGAGGCGGAGAGCGCCACCATCGGCGAGATCCAGCGCTCCGGGGGGCAGACGCTCGACGCCGCCCTGGAGTGGCTCGACACGGTCGAGCAGCGACCGTTCTTCCTCTTCTTCCACATCTACGAGCCGCACACCCCCTGGACCCCGCCGCGCGACGTCGCCGCCCGCTACGGCGACACCTACGACGGCGAGGTGGCGGCGTCGGACGCGGTCGTCGGACGGCTGGTCGAAGCGCTGCGCGAGCGCGACCTCTACGAGCGCTCGACGGTGATCGTGCTCTCCGACCACGGCGAGGGCCTGGGCGACCACGGCGAGAAGGAGCACGGCATCCTCCTCTACCGGGAGGATCTCCAGGTGCCGCTCCTCGTCAAGCTCCCCGGCAACCGGCGCGCCGGAGCGACGGTCGCCGAACCGGTCCAGCTCGTCGATCTCGCGCCGACGCTCCTCGAGCTCGCCGGCCTCGACCCGATGCGCCCCCTCCCGGGCACCTCGCTCCTCACCGTCGCCGCCGAAGACCGCCGGGCGCCCGAGTCGCCGCGCTCGATCTACGCCGAGACCTTCCACCCGCGCCTGCGATTCGGCTGGAGCGAGCTGACCTCGGTCGTGATGGGGGACCACCATTACATCGAGGGCGGCGGCCGGGGCGAGCTGTTCGACCTGGTCGAGGACCCGGCCGAGACGAACGACATCCTGCGCGAGGACCGCCGAGCGTACGCCCGCCTGCGCGACGCCTTGGGGAGCTACGACACCGCGCTCGATCCGCCGTTCGAGGAGGAGAGCGACACCCGCGATGCGCTCGCCTCGCTCGGCTACCTGGGGAGCACGACGACCGACGAGGGCGACCTGCCCGACCCGCGGCAGAAGATCGCGGCGCTCGCACCCCTGCGCGAGGCGGTCACGCGGGTGCAGGAGGGAGAGAACGAGCAGGCGATCCCGCTCCTGCGGCGCGCGACCGAGGAGATCCCGCGCTCGATCGACGCCTGGCAGTTCTTCGGGCTGGCGCTCGAGCGAACGGGGCGGAGGGAGGAAGCGTTCGACGCCTACCAGAGGGCGTTCGAGCTCTCGAACGGCTCGCCGCTGCTCGCCGCACCGATGGGCCGGCTCGCCTTCGAGCTGGAGCGCTGGACCGATGCGGCGGCGCTCCTCGCGACGGCCGTGCAGGCCAACCCGGACGCCCTCGAGCCACGCCTGATGCTGACCCGCGCCCACCTCTTCTCCGGCCAGCTCGAGCCGGCGCTGCTCGCCGCCCGTAGCGCGGTCGAGGTGGCGCCCGACAGCGCCGCCGCCCACTACCAGCTCGGCGCGGTCCGTATGGGTCTCCAGGACGGCGCGGCCGCCGAGGTGTCGCTGCGACGCGCGCTCGAGATCGATCCCGAGCACGCCGGCGCCCTCTCCGACCTCGCGGTGCTCCTGATGAGCCAGGGCCGCCGGATCGAAGCCCGCCAGGTGCTCGAACGCCTGATCGCGGTGCAACCGGACAACCCCGGCCCCCGGCGGCTGCTCGAACGCCTCGACCAGCTCGGCCCGGCGCCCGGCGAGCCTTGATTCAGCACCCCACCTCTCCCCTTCCCTCTCCGCCCCTCGAGGGGCAGAGAGGGCGCCCCCGCCCGAACCCCTTTCTGCGTGGCTGCGTAGGGCGGGATCGCGCCCTACGGGTTCAGCGAGCGATCTGAATCCGGCGGTTCGCCGGGACGTTTTCGACCGTCTGCACCGTGCCGTCGGGCCAGCGGACGGTGACCGTGGCGCTCTCGGCCTCGCCGAGGCCGAAGTGGACCGGCAGGGCATTCTGCGACTGGTAGGAGGAGCCGGTGCGGACCTCGCGCCACTGCTTCCGGCCGTTCGCCTCGACCGTCACCCGGGCGCCGATACCGCTCCGGTTCGCCCTCGCCGGGTCTTCGAGGACGACCTGGAGCCAGCCGCCGGTCTGCGCCGTGACGTTCTCGTACGCCTCGGAGAGCTCGTTCGAGTTGTTGACCACCAGGTCGAGGTCGCCGTCGCCGTCGAGGTCGCCGGCCGCCATGCCGCGGCTCGAGCGGGCGATGTCGAACCCGGCTTCCGGAACCTCGCGGAAGCGGCCGCCGCCGGTGTTCTCGAACGCCTGGTTCGGCTGCCGGAAGCGCTGGCGCGGATCGAGGAGCTCGATGTTGTCGATGATGTGGCCGTTGGCGACCGCCACGTCGAGATCGGCGTCCTGGTCGTAGTCCCCCGCCACCACGCCGAAGCCGACCTTGCCGACCGACGGCTCGGCGAGCCGGGTGGCGTAGCGGCGATCGGCGAAGATCCACGGCCCGGCAAGGCCGTAGACGGCGTTCGTCTGGTCGTCCATGTGAGTGACCACGATCTCGGTGCCGCCGTCGCCCTCGAGGTCGGCGATCTCGATCCCCATCCCCGCCTCGGCGTTGCCGCGCTCGTTGAAGGCGGTGCCGGAGAGGAGGCCGATCTCCTCGAAGCGCCCCGGCGCGCCGCCCTCGCGGCCTCCGAGGTTGCGGAAGAGGAAGTTGGCGGTCATGTCGTTCGCGACGTAGAGGTCGGGCCAGCCGTCCTCGTCGAAGTCGCTGAACACCACGCCCAGGCCCTTGCCGTTCGCCTCTCCGAACCCGGCCTCGGCGGTCGCGTCCTCGAACCGAACGGCGCCGTCCGGACCGCGCCCGAGGTTGCGGTAGAAGCGGTCGTTCTGCCCCTGGTACGAATCCGGGTGGCAGTAGGTCCGGATGCCCCGCTCCTGGTTGCCGCAGGGGACGTTGCCCTCGACGGTGAAGTCGACGTAGTTGGTGACGTAGAGGTCGAGGTCGCCGTCCCGGTCGGTGTCGGCGAAGGCGGCAGAGGCGCCGACGCGGTCATCGCCCACTCCCGCGGACTCCGTCACGTCCTCGAAGGTGCCGTCGCC
>CAZLLV010000249.1:0-17544 GCA_964560325.1 uncultured Thermoanaerobaculia bacterium
AAGGTCTTGTGGAGGTTCATGTGGAGGACGTCGATCCCCATGTCGCCCGGGCGCGCCTTGCCGACGAAGGCGTTGAAGTTGGCGCCGTCGCAGTAGAGGAAGCCCCCCTTGCCGTGCACGATGTCGGCGATCTGGCGGATCTGGTCCTCGAACACGCCGAGGGTGTTCGGCGCCGTCAGCATGAGCGCCGCCACCTCGTCGGTCATCTCCCGCTCGAGGTCGGCGAGGTCGAGGGTGCCGCGCGCGTTCGACAGCAGCTCCTTGACCTCGAAGCCGGCGAAGCGGGCCGAGGCCGGGTTGGTGCCGTGAGCCGAGTCGGGGATCAGCACGTATTTGCGGTTCTCGCCCCGGCGGTCGATCGCCGCGCGGGCCATGAGGATCCCCGCGAACTCCCCCTGCGCGCCCGCCGCCGGGTGGAGCGAGACCCGGTCGAGGCCGGTCAGCGCGATCAGCGCCCGCTCCAGGTGCCAGCAGAGCTCCAGGTTCCCCTGCACCGTCGAGGCGGGCTGGAGCGGATGGCTGCCGGCGAAGCCGGGGAGGCGCGCCATGTCCTCGTTGATCCGCGGGTTGTACTTCATGGTGCAGCTTCCGAGCGGGTAGAGCCCGAGGTCGACCGAGTAGTTCTTCCGCGAGATGCGCGTGAAGTGGCGCACCACGTCGACCTCGGAGAGCTCCGGCATGCCCTCGACCTCGTCGCGCAGCAGGCCGTCGGGGAGAAGCTCTTCGAGCGGCCGCTCGTCGACCCCGGCGTCGGGGACCACGACGCCGAGGCGCCCCGGGCTCGACCGGTCGAACAGCAGCCCCTCCTCCTGCCACGCCACCCGCGGGAAGCGGCGGTCGTCTTGCCTCGGGGCTCCGCTGCCTGTCGCTTCGCTCATCGCGTCGTCTCCTCGCTCCACGTCCGCTCCGCCTCGTTCAGCCCACTGCCGGGGCCGTCGCCACGCGCTCGCCGAGCGCTTCCACCAGCCGGTCGATCTCCTCCGGCGGGTTCGCCTCGGTCACCGCCAGCACGAAGCAGTCGTCGAGATCCGGGTAGTCCGGCCCGAGCGCCACGCCGGCGAGGATGCCGTCGCCTTCGAGCTCGGCCAGCAGGTCCGCCACCGGCCGCTCGGCGCGCACCACGAATTCGTTGAAGCCGGGCGCTTCGAAGGCCAGCGACAGGCCGTCGATCGCCGCCAGCCGGCGCCGGAGGGCCGCCGCGCGCTGGAGGTTGACCTCCGCCAGGCGCCGCAGCCCCTGCCGGCCGTGAAGCGCCAGGTAGACCGTGGCGCCGAGCGCGCAGAGCGCCTGGTTGGTGCAGATGTTCGAGGTCGCCTTCTCGCGCCGGATGTGCTGCTCTCGGGTCGAGAGCGTCAGCACCCAGGCGCGCTTGCCGTCGGCGTCGACCGTCTCGCCGGCGAGGCGGCCGGGCATCGCCCGCTTGTGCTGCTCGCGCGCGGCCATGAACCCGAGGTAGGGGCCGCCGTAGGAGAGCGGCAGGCCGAACGACTGCGCCTCGCCCACCGCGATGTCGCAGCCGGCCGCGCCGGGGGAAGCCAGGAGCGCCATCGAGAGCGCCTCGGCCACCACCGCGATCGAGAGCGCGCCGGCGCCGTGGGCGATCTCGGTCGCCGGCCCCCACGGCTCGACGACGCCGAAGTAGTTGGGCGACTGGACCGCGACGCAGATCGTGTCGTCGTCGACCGCCGCTTCGAGCGCCGCCCGGTCGGTGCGCCCGTGCTCGTCCCAGCCGACCTCGACCACTTCCAGGTCGAGGTTGGAGACGTAGGAGAGGAGCACCGCCCGGTACTGCGGGTGGATCGCCCGCGAGACCACGACCTTCTTGCGCTTCTTCTGGATGCGGTCGGCCATCAGGACCGCCTCGGCGAAGGCGGAGGCCCCCTCGTAGAGCGAGGCGTTCGCCACGTCGAGCCCGGTCAGCAGGCAGATGAAGGTCTGGAACTCGAAGATCGCCTGGAGCGTTCCCTGGCTCATCTCCGGCTGGTACGGCGTGTAGACGGTCAGGAACTCGCCGCGCAGGAGCAGGTGGTCGACGACCGCCGGCACGTCGTGGCGGTAGGCGCCGGCGCCGAGGAACGAGACGAGGTCGCGGCCGCCCACCCGGTTGCGCTTCTCGAGCCCGGAGAACCGCGCCCGGAGCTGCGCGTCCGAGAGCGGCCCCTCGAAGTCGAGCGGCGCGTCTAGCATCATATCGCCGAGGCCGGCGAACAGGTCGTCGACCGAGGCCACGCCCAGGACCTCCAGCATCTCGCGGAGGTCGTCCTCTCCGGTCGAGAGGTAGCGGTGGGGCGGGCGCGGATCACTCGTCGCCACTGGCGATGTACTCCTCGTACTGCTCGGCGCTCATCAGCTCTTTCAGCTCGGCCTTGTCCGAGATCTTCATCCGGATCAGCCAGCCGTCGCCGTGCGGATCGTCGTTGAGCAGCTCGGGCTCGTCCTCGAGCGACGCGTTGACCTCGATCACCTCACCGGAGACCGGCGTGTAGACCTCCGCCACCGCCTTGACCGACTCGATGGTCCCCACCTCGTCGGTCGAATCGAAGCTCTGGCCCGCCTCGGGCAGCTCGACGAAGACGATCTCGCCCAACTCCTCCTGGGCGTACTCGGTGATCCCGAGGACGCAGGTGTCGCCCTCGACGCGGACCCACTCGTGATCCCGCGAATAGAGATAGTCGCTGGGGTACATGCTCTCCTCCTCGACAGTCGGTTGGAGCGCCCGGTCTCCCGGGCGGGTCGCTACTTCGCGCGGCGGTAGAACGGCGTCTCGACGATCCGCGCCGGCAGCCGCCTGCTCCGCACCTCGATCTCGATCTCCGTGCCCGGCTCCGCGAGCTCGACCGGCACGTAGGCCATGCCGAGCGCCTTCTCGAAGGTCGGGCTCCAGGTGCCGCTCGTCACGCGGCCTACCGCCTCGTCGCCGCGCATCACCAAGTGCCCCTCGCGGGCGATCCCGCGGCCGACGATCTCGAAGCCGACCAGCCGCCGCTCGACGCCCTTCTCCTTCTGGGCGAGCAGCGCCTCGCGGCCGACGAAGTCGCCCTTGTCCGCCTTGACCGTCCAGCCGAGCCGCGCCTCCCAAGCGGTGGTCGTGTCGTCGATCTCGTGGCCGTAGAGGGCCATCCCCGCCTCGAGCCGTAGCGTATCGCGGGCGCCGAGACCGGCCGGTACGAGGCCGTGCTCCTCCCCCGCCTCGAGCAGCCGGTCCCAGATCCGCGGCGCGTCGGCCGGGTCGAGGTAGAGCTCGAAGCCGTCCTCGCCGGTGTAGCCGGTGCGCGAGAGGATCGCCGGGACGCCGTCGACCTCGCCGCGCGCGAAGCGGTAGACCTTCACGTCGTCGAGCGTGGCGCCTTCGCCGGGGAGGCTCGCGAGCGGCCGCAGGATCTCGACCGCCTTCGGCCCCTGGAGCGCCAGCAGCGCGTAGCGGTCGGAGAGATCTTCGACCTCCACCCCCTCGGCGCCGCGGGCGCGGTCGGCGATCCACCGGAAGTCCTTCGCCCGGTTCGAGGCGTTGACCACGACCAGGTACTCCTCCGGCCCCATCCGGTAGATCAGCAGGTCGTCGACGTAGGTGCCGCGCTCGGTGAGCAGGGCGCTGTAGTGCGCCTGGCCGTCCTCGAGCTTCGACACGTCGTTCGGGGTGAGGCTCTGGAGGAAGTCCTCCGCGCCCGGACCGGCGACCCGCACCTCGCCCATGTGGGAGACGTCGAACAGGCCCGCCGCCTCGCGCACCGCCCGGTGCTCCTCGATCACGCCGGTGTACTGGACCGGCATCTCCCACCCGGCGAAGTCGACCAGGCGGGCGCCGGCGGCGCGGTGGTTCTCGTAGAGGGGGGTGCGCTGGAGATCGCCCGGATTCTGATTCGGATCGTCTGTCATGGCTGGAGGGCCGCGGCGGTCGCGCCGGGGCGGCGAAAACCTATCACGCCTTCGGCTCGTCGGGAGGCGTCTCGGGAGCGGAGCGGCGATCAGCCGCCGACGAGCGAGGTGGCGCGCCGCGCGAGGCCGGCGAGCGGCCGCTTGACCGGGGCGATGAGCTTGCCCGGAACACCCCGGCCGAGGCGGTCGATCCGCTGCCACGCGTGCTTGACCGTCATGAACAGGCGCTCGCCGCGGGTGAAGGAGTGCTCGGCCTCGGTCTTCCGCACGATCGGGCAGGCCTCGGCCGCGAGGCAGTACTCGTGGAAGCGGCCGGCGGCGAGATCGCGCCGGATGTCCTGGAGGAGCGGGCCGTTCCAGGTCTCCGCGTGCTCCTCCATCGGCGCGATCGGGCTCGACCCGTAGCAGCACGGCATGATCCCGCGGCGCAGGATGTAGAGGCTCTTCCAGGGCTCGGTGCAGAGCGGGACCTGCTCCTCGCCCAGGCTCGGGGGCGCCGCGGGCAGGACCGGCAGCGACACCTTTCCCGCGGGGGGAGCGACCGGCACCGGCGCTTCCGGGGCCGCCCCGGTCGCGACCGGGGCCCCGTTCGACGGCTTCGACCCGTTCGAGCCGTTCGACCCGTTCGATCCCTGGGCACCCTGGTGCTCGGCGTAGATCGCCGCGCCTTCCCGCCGGCCGCGCTCGTACTCGGCCGCGAAGCGGGACTCCATCGAGCCGCCGAAGTCCATCTGGTCGGAGAGCTCCACGCCGTAGAGCCGGCAGAGCTCGGCCGCCCGGCCGCTCGCCCGCACCAGCTCGTCCCAGGGGAGCAGCTCCTTGTCGTACTCGAAGTGGTGGCCGCCGCGCTCCCAGTCGAGCTCGGTCGACTGGTTGTAGTTGAGCGGCCGGAGCACCATCCGGTCGACCCCCAGCTCGGCGCACAGGCGCACGAAGCCGGGCAGCTCGTGCAGGTTGACCCGCATCGGCATGAAGACCATGTGGACCTTCGGCAGCCCCGCCCGCCCACCCTTCGCGGGGATCAGTCGCCGCAGGTTGTCGAGGATGCGGTCGAACCTGGTGTTCCTCAGCTTGGCGTAGGTTTCGGCGGTCGCCGCGTCGAGCGAGATGTAGAGGTGGATGCGGCGGCCGAGGAGCTTCTGGATGTTCTTGTCGGTCAGGATCTGGCCGTTGGTGGCCATCTCCAGGCTCTTGCCCTGCTCACCGAAGGCGTCGAGCAGCTCGTCGAAGTTCTTCATCATGAACGGCTCGCCGATCGAGCAGTTCACGAGGTTCGCGGCGTTGTCGAAGAGCGGCCCCCAGGAGGCGAGCGTTTCGCGGTCGAACGGCGCGTCGACCTTCTCGCCTTCGAGATCCTTGCTGAAGTCCCAGTCGCAGTAGACGCACGGCGGCTTGACGTTGCAGACGCCGTACATGTCGATCCCGAGGCTCCGCGGCGTCGACTCAAGGTCTTCGCGCCCGTCGAGCATCTCGCGCAGGTTGAGGACCGCGTTCGCCCGCTGCCGCTCGACGTGGGCGTGGCGCTCGGGGTCGGCGTGGAGCCGCGGCGCGCGCACCCGGACCGCGAGCTCGCGCGGGTCGCCCGGATGGTGCTCGTCGGGCAGCAGGCGGCTCGCCACGATCCGGACACCGGAGGCGCCGGCCGGCACCGGCAGCGACACCGGGCACCAGGCGTGGGCGAGCGGCAGCTCGTGGGTCCGCTCACCGATCTCGACCGCGAGGACCTGGGAGAGGTCGTAGTAGGGGGAGAAGACGCCCATCTCGAGGAAGCGGGGCTCCTCGGACGGCTCGAGCTCCAAGGTCCCCTCGGACGCCATCCACCGAAATGCTTCCGAATCCTCCCGCTCCTCGCCATGGAAGCCGGCGCCGAACGCAACCGGATCGACAGGGATCGCCGCCGTGGCGGCGACCGGTTTCTGCCCTACGTCTTCGTAGATGACCCTCAACATGCTGGGCTCCTCGCGCGGCTCGTGAGACATCGCACGATACCAGAGACTGCCGGGGCCGGCACGGAATCACCGGCCCCGAGCAGAAGGAGACGAGGAACTCGATCGGCTCCCGCGGATACGTCAGTATGTGAACGTGTAGACCGCGGGGAGAGACGACTGCCCTCCGTCGAAGACCGTCACGGTCCACTCGTAGCTGTGGCCGGAGACGTGTGCCCCCGACGGGGGGGCCGTAACCAACCAGCCGGGCGAGCAGCTCGGAAGGCTGGTGAAGCTACCGTAGTACGAGACCCAGCCGATCGAGCTGTAGGCACCCGTGCCGGAGTCGTAGTAGCGGGCGGCCGTGACGTCGTAGAACCGTGACCACACGAAGGCCCACGACGAATCGAAACAGGCACCCCAGATGCCGTCGCTCGCCGTACCGGACCAGCAGCTCGGGGGACCGCCGGTGCACGAGCTCGAGATCGCGACCGTCGGCCGCTGGACATCCCAGATATGGACATCCGTGTTGGTGAAGGTCGCGTCGGGCCAGAGGATGTAAGCCTCCGCGGTCTCGTCACCCGTCTGATCCGCCCAGTACCAGGGTCCTTTCGTCGCGTCTCCGCTGGAGTTCGTGCAGATCCAACCGGGTGCGCTCGTCCACGCCCCCCCATTGCGGGAGATTTCGAGGGAGCCGCACGTATTGGCCGGTCCATCGTCGATGGAGAAGTAAAGCGGCGGTCCATTCTTCCAAGTGATCGGATGACTGAACTCCGCGTCGCCGTTCGTCTGGGCCACCAGCGCTCCGGCTCCAACGGTCAGTGCAAGGCCAAGAGTGCAAGCCATGACTGTCATCTTCGTCCACGTTCTTCCTCTGTTTTGCATCGCCCCTCCTCGGGAAATGTTTCCTGCGCCCTCACGTCCTACGAGATTTTCGCATTATAGCACTATCTTTTATTTGCGTGCTCGACTCGCGCAGGAACGGGCGAGAGAACCACAAAGCCGCGCGACGCTCCCACGCCGCGCGATCCGCCCGCCCTACGCGCTCACACCGCAGCCTCGCAGGAAGAGGTTCGGGTGGGGGCGCCCTTCCTCCCCGCGCAATCGGCACCGCGCCCTGCGGGGCGAGGTGGGTGGTTGGGGTTAGAGGGGCGATCCGTCAGAAGTCGATCTGGAACCGCATCTGGAAGGTGTCCACGGTGCCCACGTCGTCGCGGTCGGACATGACGTAGTTCGCCATCCAGCGGACGTTCGCGAACGGGTACCAGTTGACGCCGAAGGTCACGTCGTCGACCTCGCCGCCCGCGACCGGGCCGTCTTCGAGGTCGAGCGAGGAGTAGCGCAGGGCGATCTCCCAGGCACCGAATCCCCCGTCGCGCCACGGGCTCCGCGGCTTGACGCGCCCGAACGAGCCCGCCTTGTACGGCCGGTGCTCGCCGGTCGGGAACCAGCTCCCGAAGACGTAGAAACCGTCCGCGTCGACGTCCGCGTTCCCGAGACCGTCGGCCTGCGCGCTCACCCACTCGCCCTGCGCCGAGAACGGCCCGTGGACGACCGCCGCCTCGGCGTCGATCAGCGTCAGCCCGTCGGAGCCGAAAGCGCCGGTGTCGACGATACGCGGGGCGAGGTGGCTCTCCGGCCGGGATCGGAAACGCAGGCTGTCGTCGGTCGGCTCCCGCTCGCTCGCCGAGAGGCCCAGGTGGAGCAGACGCGAGCCGTCCTCGTTCGTCCACGGCACGCCGGTGACCCGGGCCGTCAGGTTCACCTCGTCGCGCTCGACCGCGTCGCCGAAATCGTCGGTGTCGCGGAAAGCGCCGACCGCCCAGGTGTAGCGCTCCCCGCCGTCGTGCAGCATGAAGCCGGTGTTCCTGGCGGGCGAGAACGCCTCGATCGGAAGCGCCCGCTCGAGGAACGTCAGGTACTTCGAGCTGGTCTGCTCCTCCAGGCTGAACGGCTCCTTGAAGTGGCCGACGCGCAGGCCGCCGACCGCGGGCAGGTCGATCAGCCCGAGGTAGACGTCCTTGAACTCCGCATCGCCGCCCGCGAAGTCGTACTGCGCCTTGAACTCGACCCGGTCGTAGAGCTCACCGGCGAAGAAGAGGCGCGCGCGGCGAAACTCGGTCCCCTCCTCGAACGGGCCGACCGCCGCCTCCAGGCCGTCCTCGGCGGAGTACCAGGCCCAGTCGTTCTGGATCCGGCCGCCGAGCTCGAGCACCAGGTCGCCGTCCGGGCTCGTCAGCTCGAAGCCGTTGCTCCATCCGAAGTCCCAGCCGGCGGGCTCGGCGTCCCCTTCCCCGTCCTCCTCCTCGGCCTCGGCGAGGCGGGCCTCCAGCTCGGCCACGCGCGCTTCGAGGCCGCGGCCACCCGCCGCCTCTCCTTCTTCCACCTCCTGCTCACGCTCCTGGGCGGCGAGCGGTGCGGCCGCCAGCCCCAGGCATAGACATCCGGTCAGAATCGCCAGAACGGTCCGGGTCATCTCGGTCTCCTCGGTCGTGAAGTCGTTTCGTCGATCGCTCGGATCGCGGTTCCCGCGCGGTTCCACCCGCGCGTCCTGCCCTGCTGGGCCCGCGTACGTCCGGCGACGCGTTCGACGCCCGCCTCACGGAGCCCCCTCGACCGGGAACGCTAAGCCGGGGCGGCGACACCGGAAAGACACCTGTGTGACGAAGCCGCGACGACGTGACGCGCGTGTCGCAGGCGGGTCGCATCCGGGTCGCGCGGCGGCGGAAAAACTCGCACGGACAAAGGGATTCACCGTCTCGTCGCCGCGCCGTCACACGGCAGGCGCTCGAGCGTGCCTACGCTCGGCGGCAAAGGAGAGAGTCGAAATGACCTGCCGAGCCGACCTCCACGTCCACTCCAAGCACTCGAACCGCCCCGAGGAGTGGTTCCTCCGCCGCATCGCCGCGCCGGAGAGCTTCACCGAACCGCTCGACGTCTACCGGACCTGCCGCGAGCGCGGCATGGACTTCGTCACGCTCTCCGACCACGACACGATCGACGGCGCGCTCGAGATCGCCCACCTGCCCGTCACCTTCCTCTCCGAGGAGGTGACGGTCTCGTTCCCCGAGGACGGCTGCAAGATCCACTGCCTGGTCTGGGGGATCGACGAGGAGCAGCACCGGGAGATCCAGCGCCTGCGGGAGGACGTCTACCAGCTCCGGGACTACCTGGTCGACGAGGGGATCGTCCACGCCATCGCCCATCCGCTCTACCGGGTGAACGACCGCCTGACGCTCGAGCACGTCGAGAAGCTCCTCGTCCTCTTCGAGCGCTTCGAGACCAGGAACGGCATGCACGACCGCCACCTCAACGAGCTCGCGGAGGCGGTGCTCGGCGCTCTGACGGAGGAGATCGTCCTCGACCTCGCCGAGCGCCACGGCCTCGAGCCGCGCGGCGAGCGCCCGTGGGAGAAGTCCGCGACCGGCGGCAGCGACGACCACGGCGGCCTCTACGTGGCGACCACCTGGACCGAGACCCCGGCGGCGTCGACGGTCGACGAGTACCTGGCGCTCCTCGCCGCCGGCGCCTGCGCCCCGGGCGGCGAGCCGGGCTCGGCGCTCCGCCTGGCCCAGAGTCTCTTCACCATCTCCTACCGCTACTTCCAGGAGCGCTTCGGCAGCGGCCTGCTCGCCCGGAACGACCCGTTCGCCAAGCTGCTCAGGAGCCTCGCCCGGCCGCAGCCCGCGCCGGAGCGGAAGTGGTGGCACCTCGGGCGGGGCCGCACCCGCACCGAGGCCGCCCCGACGATCGACCAGGTCACCCTCGAGCGGGCGAACCGAGCCTGCGCGGAGGTGGTCGAGCGCTTCGCCCGCCGGGCGGCGCTCGAGCTCCGCTTCGGGAGGATCGGGGAGGCCGTGGGCGCCGTCTCCCACCTCGCGCCGCTGGCGATCGCGGCGGCCCCCTACGCCGTCGCCTTCCGGACGCAGTACAAGGACGAGGCCCTGCTCGCCGCCGTGCGCCGGACGCTCGGGCCGGTCCCGGACGTCCGATCGGAGGCGGGTGGCGGCCGGTCCGACGCGCCCAAGAAGGCGTGGATCACCGACACGCTCGCCGAGGTCAACGGCGTCACCCGCACGATCCGCCAGGTGACCGCCGCCGCCGAGCGGCGCGGCCTGGAGCTGCCGGTCCTGACCTGCGGCCCGGACTCCGAGCCGATCGCCGAGCCGCCGGCGCGCCTCCACCGCTTCGCGCCGCTCTCCTCGTTCCCGCTCCCCGGCTACGAAAGCCTGACGCTCTCCGTGCCGCCCTGGCTCGAGATCGTCGACCACTGCGAGCGGGCCGGCTACGGCGAGCTGATCGTCAGCACGCCGGGTCCGATGGGCCTCGCCGGGCTCGCCGCCGGGCGGCTGCTCGGCCTGCCGGTCACCGGCGTTTACCACACCGACTTCCCGCTCTACCTCCGGCACCTGACCGGCGATCCGCTCCTCGAAGAGGGCGCCTGGGCCTACATGCGCTGGTTCTTCGGCGGCATGGACCGGCTCTACGTGCCGAGCGCCGTCTACGCCGACACGCTGGCGGCGCGCGGCTTCGACCGCGGCAAGCTGCGGGCGATGCCTCGGGGCGTCGACCTCGGCCTGTTCGGCCCGGAGAGGCGCCAGGAGGGCTTCTGGCGCCGCTTCGGCCTCGGGGACGACCCGACCCTCCTCTACGTCGGCCGCATCTCGAAGGAGAAGAACCTGGAGCTCCTGCTCGACGCCTTCGCCCGGCTCCGGCAAGGGGGCCGGCGCGTCCAGCTCGCGCTGGTCGGCGACGGCCCCCACACCGACGAGCTGGCGCGGCGTGCGAGCCGCTCCGGCGTCGCCTTCACCGGCTTCCTGCACGGCGAGGAGCTCGCCGCCGCTTACGCCAGCGCCGATCTCTTCGTCTTCCCCAGCACCACCGACACGTTCGGCAACGCGGTGCTGGAGGCGATGGCGTCGGGGCTGCCGACGGTGGTCACCGACCGCGGCGGACCGCAGGAGATCGTCGGGCGCCGGGGAGCGGGGCGGGTGGTGTCGGCCGACGGCTCGGCGGACGAGGTCGCCGGGCGCCTCGCGGCGGCCGCGGCGCAGGTTCTCGACGCGCCGGCGCTCCGCGCCCGGCTCGCCGCCCTGGCGCTCGAGACCGCCCGGGCGAGCTCCTGGAACGACCTGATCGATTCGTTCTGGACCGGTCCCCGGCCGGAGGCGGAAACGGGCCGCTCCCGACCCTCGCGGCCGGGCTCCCGGATGGCCGCCGAAACGCTCGATCGAGCGGTCGGTGAAGCGGCGTGAACAGCGTGTAACAAGCACCGGAAACCGTTGAAACTCTTGGCTCTTGCCCCTCGTCACGACGAATTTTCAGCCCTGTCACGGCGCCGTCACGCCCCATTGTGTGGAAAACCCTGATTCTTCAGGGGTCTACGGCTCCTCCACTCGAAGGAAGGATCTTCAAATGACTCAAAACAAAAGACTTGTCGAGCTGCACAAGGGATTGGTCAAACCGCTCGAACGCCCCGTTTCATCGGGCTTCGCGGGCCGTTTCCACCCGCTTTCCACAGAGTTTTCCACAGAAACTGTGGACGGCCGCGTGTTACGCTGCCGCCCCATGACGACCGGCAGAATCCTCCTCGTCGAAGACGAGCCGGATATCGCCGAAGTCCTCCGCTACAACCTGGAGAAAGAGGGTTTCGAGGTCGATGTCGAGACCCGCGGGGACTCGGCGCTCGAGCGCATCCAGAGCGATCCGCCCGACCTCCTCGTCCTCGACCTCATGCTGCCCGGCGTCGACGGGCTCGAGATCGCCCGCACGCTGCAACGCGACCGCCGCACGAGCGACCTTCCGGTGGTGATGCTGACGGCGCGCGGCGAGGAGGTCGACCGGATCGTCGGCCTCGAGCTCGGCGCGGACGACTACATCAGCAAGCCGTTCAGCCCGCGCGAGGTGGTGCTCCGGATCAAGGCGATCCTGAAGCGCACGCACCACGCGCCGGAGAGCGGTGCCGTGCTCCAGATCGGCGACCTGCGGATCGACGGCGAAGCCCACCGCCTGGAGGTGCGCGGGAAGGAGGTCGTCCTCACCGCCACCGAGTTCCGGCTCCTGAGGCTCCTGATGGAGCGCGCCGGCCGGGTGCAGACCCGCGGGCAGCTCCTCTCCGACGTCTGGGGGTACGCCGAGGACATCGACAGCCGCACGGTCGATACCCACGTGCGCCGCCTGCGCAAGAAGCTCGGTCGGGAGTCGGAGCGGATCGAGACGGTGATCGGCGTCGGATACCGACTGCGGAGCTGAATGCCCCACCGTAAGCTCTCCCGAGGCTCGAGGATCCCGAAGCTCGAGCTCTCCTCGCTCTGGCCGGCGGTGGCGGCGATCGCCCTCGCCTCGCTCCTGCTCTGGACGCTCGTCCCGCGCCAGGTCGAGCGGGGCGCGGCCCAGCAGCTCGGCGAGAGCCTGCGCCTCTTGACCCGTGTGCTCGCCACCTGGGTCCGCGAGCCCCCGGCGGAGCTCCAGGAGCGGATCGCCGGGCTCGCCGCCGGCTCCAGCCTGCGCGTCACCCTGGTGAGCGGCGACGGCACGGTGGTCGCGGACAGCGAGCGCAGCCTCGCGCAGGTGGCGGAGATGGACAACCACGCCGGGCGGCCGGAGGTCTCGAGCGCCGTCGCGACCGGCGGTGGGTGGAGCGTGCGGCAGAGCGACACCACGGGGGTCACCTACGCCTACTCGGCGCGCAGCTTCACCGGCCCGGACGGACGGCTCTACGTGCTGCGGCTGGCACAGCCGCTCGAGGAGCTCGACCGGGTGCGGCGGCGGCTCGCCTGGACGATGGCGCTCGCCGCGGGCGCCGCGCTGATGGTCGCCGGCCTGGTCTTCCTCTGGCTCTCCAACCGCTTCTTCCGGCCGCTCACCCGTCTGGTCGAGGGTGCCGGCGCCCTCGCCTCCGGCGAGTACCGCCATCGGCTGGAGCCACCGGAAGAGCCCCACCTCGCGGCGCTCACCGACGCCTTCAACCGGCTCGCCGGGCGGGTCGAGGAGCAGATCGCGCGGGTGCGGTCGGAGCGCGACCACCTGGAGGCGATCGTCCACAGCATGTCGGACGGCGTTCTGGTGACCGACCGGGAGGGCCGGGCGCTGCTCGCCAACCCGGAGCTGCGCCGGCTGTTCGACCTGGCCGGCGACGTGATCGGGCGCACACCGCTCGAGCTGACCCGCAACACCGAGCTCGCGGAGCTGGTCGCCACCACCCTCGCGCGCGGCGAGGATCGGCACGCCGTGGTCGAGGTCCGCACCCCCGGCCGGCGGACGATCGCCCTCGCCTCCACCCCGCTCTCCGCCGCCGACCGGAGCGCCGGCGGCGAGACCGATGGCGTGCTGGGCGTCGTGGTGGTGGCGCGCGACACGACGCAGGCGACCCGGCTCGACGAGATGCGCCGCGACTTCGTCGCCAACGTCTCCCACGAGCTCAAGACCCCGCTGTCGGCGATCCGCGCCTACGCCGAGACGCTGCGCGACGGCGCCCTCGACGACCGCCCGGCGGCCGAGCGCTTCGTCGGCCGCACGATCGAGCAGAGCCGCCGCCTGCAGGCTCTCCTCGACGACCTGTTGACACTCTCGCGCCTCGAGAGCCTGGAGGAGCGGCCGCACCCCGAGCCGGTCGACCTGATGCCGATCCTGCGGCGCGCCGTCGAGGTGGTCGAGGAGCCGGCGCGTGCCCGGGGAGTGGAGGTGCTGCTCCAGGAGCCGATCGCGCCGCCCCCTCCGGTCTGGGGCGACCGGGAGAGCCTGGAGCGGCTGGCGACCAACCTGCTCGACAACGCGGTCAAGTACAACCGCGAGCGCGGCCGGGTGGCGGTCGCCGTGACCCTGGAGCCGGAGGAGGATGGCCGGGAGGATGAAGACGGCGGCGAGGCGCCGCGCGAGCTGGTGCTCGAGGTGGCCGACACCGGGATCGGCATTCCGGAGGAGTCGGTGCCCCGGCTCTTCGAGCGCTTCTACCGGGTCGACAAGGGGCGCGCCCGCGACGAAGGCGGCACCGGGCTCGGCCTCGCGATCGTCAAGCACGTGGCGCAGAGCGGGGGCGGGCGCGTGGAGGTGGAGAGCGAGCTCGGCGTCGGGACCGTCTTCCGCGTCCACCTGCCCCTCGCCCCGCCGCCGCCCGCGTGAAGAGCATCGGACGGACTCCGATTGACGCGCTCCCGGCGGTCGTCTAGCCTCCCGGACCGTGCCCCTCGCCCGCGAAGACAACCTGTTCGGCCGCCTCGCGCTCCACTACGGGGTCCTGACCCGCGACCAGCTCACCGAGGCGCTGCGCCAGCAGAGCCGTGAAGGCGGCGCCCGCAAGATCGGCGAGATCCTGATCGAGCGCGGCTGGCTCACGAGCGAGACGTTCCAGCAGCTCCTGGTGGTCCAGAAGCGCTACCAGGAGCAGAAGGCGGCCGAGAAGGCGAACGCCGAGACCGCGGCCCCGCCGGCGGCGGAGGCGCCGGCGCCGGCTCCCGCTGCGGAAGCGGCGCGGGTGCAGACGCTCGGGCGGCCCGAGAGCCTGGCCCGGTGGCTCGCGATGGCGGCGGAGCGGGGCGCGAGCGACCTCCACGTCCACGCCGGCCAGCCGGTGCGCTGGCGCGTCCACGGCGAGCTCCAGGCCGCCTCCGACGAAGCGGTCGACAAAGCCGGCGCCGAGGCGCTCGCCATCGAGCTCCTCTCGCCCGAGGAGCGCCGCATGCTCGCCGACAGCGGACAGGTCGAGGTGGCGACCGACGTCCCCGGCGTCGGACGGGTGCGCGGCAGCGCCTACCGGCAGCAGCACGGCGTCGACGCCGTCTTCCGGCTGATCCCCCCGCGGCCGCCTCTGCTCGAGGATCTCGGCCTGCCACTCGACCTCGCCCGGCTCGCCAACTTCCACCAGGGGCTGGTGCTGGTCACCGGCCCGGCCGGCTGCGGCAAGTCGTCGACCCTGGCGGCGCTCGTCCACATCGTCAACCGGGAGCGGCGCGAGCACGTGATCACGATCGAGGACCCGATCGAGTACGTGCACCGCTCGGAGCGCTCGATCGTCAACCAGCGCCAGGTCGGACCGCACACCGAGTCGTTCTCGCGCGCGCTCCGGGCGGCGCTGCGCGAGGACCCGGACGTGATCGTGGTCGGCGAGCTGCGCGATCTGGAGACGATCTCGCTGGCGCTGACCGCGGCCGAGACCGGCCACCTGGTCCTCGGCACCCTGCACACGTCGAGCGCGCTCGCCACCATCAACCGACTGATCGGCGCCTTCCCGCCGACCCAGCAGCCGCAGATCCGGGTGATGGTCTCCGAGTCGCTGCGGGCGATCGTCTGCCAGCGGCTGGTGCGCCGGGCCGACGGGGCCGGGCGGGTGCCGGCGCTCGAGGTGCTGCTCGCCAACCGCGCGGTGAGCAACCTGATCCGGGAGAACAAGGTGTTCCAGATCCGCTCCGTCCTCCAGACCGGCAGCTCGCGCGGCATGCGGACCCTGGAAGCCTCGCTCGACGCGCTGGTGAAGGACGGCACGGTGAGCGCCGAGGAGGCGCGGCGCCACGCCGACACGGAGCCCGGTGCCCCGCCCGCCGGAGGAGGCGCCGCCCCGTGACCGCCCTCCAGCCCGCCCCCAGGCTCGACGAGCTCTTCCGCTACTGCCAGGACCGCGGCGGCTCCGACCTCCACCTGGTCACCGGCCTCGAGCCGCGCATCCGCCGGCACGGCCAGCTCGAGGCGGTCGAGGGGTGGGACCGCCTGGAGGCCGAGGCCCTGCGCGCGCTGCTGCGCGAGATCGTCGACGACGCGCAGTGGCGGGAGTTCGACCGCACCGGCGACCTCGACCTCGCCTACGGTCTCGAAGGGGTCGCCCGCTTCCGCTGCAACTTCCTCGAGCAGCACAACGGCCCGAGCGCCGTCTTCCGGGCGATCCCGCAGGACGTGATTCCGCTCGCCGACCTGAAGATGCCGAAAGTGCTCGGCGAGCTCGCGTACCTCTCCCGCGGGCTGGTGCTGATCACCGGCCCGACCGGCTCGGGCAAGTCGACGACGCTCGCGGCGATCATCCACGAGATCAACCGCACCGACTCGCGCCACGTGGTGACGATCGAGGAGCCGGTCGAGTTCCTCCACCGGCCGGTGCGCTCGGTCTTCTCGCAGCGCGAGGTCGGCGTCGACACCGACAGCTTCTCCTCGGCGTTGCGGAGCGCCATGCGCCAGGACGCCGACGTGGTGCTGGTCGGCGAGATGCGCGACCTCGAGACGATCTCGCTCGCCATCGCCGCCGCCGAGATGGGCACGCTGGTCTTCGGCACGCTCCACACGAACGGCGCCGCCAACACGATCGACCGGCTGATCGACGCCTTCCCCACCGATCAGCAGGCGCAGACCCGGATCACGCTCGCCGAGTCGCTCGCCGCCGTCGTCTCG
This sequence comes from uncultured Thermoanaerobaculia bacterium, assembly GCA_964560325.1. Classification (GTDB taxonomy): domain Bacteria; phylum Acidobacteriota; class Thermoanaerobaculia; order Multivoradales; family DATKCC01; genus CAZLLV01. Next base: position 16,176 of record CAZLLV010000249.1, read on the forward strand.
CAGATGCTGATGCCGACCGCCGACGGCAAGGGACGGGCGGCGGCGGTCGAGATCCTGCTCCGCACCTCCGGGCTGCCGAACGTGATCCGCGAGGGCAACACGCCGATGATCCGCAACATCATCCAGGGCGGGCGCGCCCGCGGTATGCAGCTCATGGACGACGCCCTGGAGGAGCTGGTGAAGAGCGAGAAGGTGGCGCCGCGCGACGCCTACCTGAAGGCGACGGACAAGGCGCGGTTCGAGCGCTACCTGGAGGACGCGACGGACGGGCCCGCGGGGGGCGACGGAGCGGGCGCGCCCGCCGTACGCTGAGGCCGCCGTGCCGCCCGAGTCGCACCGCCGGATCCGCGAGGTCGTCGACTCGATCCCCCGCGGGCGGGTGGCGACCTACGGCCAGGTCGCGCTCCTCGCCGGCTACCCCCGCGCCGCGCGGCTCGCCGGGCAGGCGATGGCGTCGCTCGAAACCGGCTCGGAGACGCCCTGGCACCGGGTGGTGAACGCGCGCGGGGCGATCAGCTCGCGGGGCGAGCCGGTGGTCGAGAACCTCCAGCGGATCATGCTGGAGGAGGAGGGGGTGGAGGTGGGGCCGAGCGGCCGGATCGACCTCGACCGGTACCTGTGGGACCCCGAGCCCGAGCCACCGCGATAGATTCGCCCCCATGCCCGAGACGCCCCTCACCCGCCACGCCGGGATCGAGGTGCCGCTGATCTGCGGCGCCATGTACCCCTGCTCGAACCCGGAGCTGGTCGCCGCCGTCTCGGCGGCCGGCGGCATCGGGATCGTGCAGCCGATCTCGATGACCTACGTCCACGGCCACGACTTCCGCGACGGCTTGCGGATGATCCGGCGGATCACCGACCGGCCGATCGGCATGAACGCCCTGATCGAGAAGTCGTCGAAGACCTATCGCGAGCGGATGGACCGGTGGGTCGACGAGGCGCTCGAAGAGGGCGTGCGCTTCTTCGTCACCTCGCTGGGCAACCCGCGCTGGGTGGTCGAGCGCGTGCACGCCGCGGGCGGGGTGGTGTACCACGACGCGACCGAGGCGAAGTGGGGCGAGAAGGGGGCGGACGCCGGGGTCGACGGGCTGATCGCCGTCAACCGGCGCGCCGGCGGCCACGCCGGACCTTCGGGGGTCGAGGCGCTCTACGAGGAGCTCGCGCCGATCGGGCTGCCGGTCGTCTGCGCCGGCGGTGTCGCGACCGGCGACGACTTCGTGCGGGCGCTCCGCGTCGGCTACGCCGGGGTCCAGATGGGCACGCGCTTCATCGCGACGACCGAGTGCCGGGCGAGCGACGCCTACAAGCAGGCGATCGTCGACGCGGACGAGGAAGACATCGTCCTCTCCGAGCGGATCACCGGCGTCAC
>CAZLLV010000250.1:0-6416 GCA_964560325.1 uncultured Thermoanaerobaculia bacterium
GGGATGGCGGCGCGGCTGGCGCGCTCGGCGGAGCGGAAGTTGAGGTCGATCATCTCGCGCCAGTCGTCGTCGGTCGTCTCGGCGAAGAGCTTGCGGCGGCCGGCGCCGGCGTTCGCGACCAGGACGTCGACGCCGCCGAAGCGCTCCTCCGCCGCCGCGACCAGGCGCTCGCCGGCGTCGGGCTCGGTGACGTCGAGCGGGAGGGCGAGGACTTCCCGGCCGTGGTCGCGCTCGATCGTCGCCGCCGCATCGCGCAGGTCCTTCTCGCCGCGGGCGCAGATGGCGACCTGGCACCCTTCGCGGCCGAGGGCCGAGGCGATGCCGTAGCCGAGGCCGCGGGAGCCTCCGGTGACGACGGCGACCTTTCCGTTCAGCTCGAGATCCATACGGTCAGTGTACCGCCGCGGTCAGAAGCGCTCGCGAAGCTTTTCGAGCGCCACCTTGCCGCTGGGGGTGCGGGGGAGGTCGTCCAGGAGGAGGATGCGCTTCGGTGTCTTGAAGCCGGCGAGGTGCTGGCGGCACCAGGTGGCGAGGGCTTCGGGCGCCGGAGGGGTGGCGGGGTCGCGGGGGACGACGGCGGCGGCGACGGTGTGGCCCCACTCGGGGTCGGGGAGACCGAGGACGGCGCAGTCGGCGACCTGGGGGTGGCGGCGCAGGACGGCCTCGACCTCGGCGGGGGAGACGTTCTCGCCGCCGGTGACGATCACCTGGTCGCGGCGGCCTTCGATCCAGAGGTAGCCGTCCGCGTCCACGCGGCCGAGGTCGCCGGTCACGAAACGACCTTCCTCGTCCGCGCTGACCGCCGAGATCATGGGGCCTCTCACCCGGACGGTGCCGGTCTCGCCGGCCGGGCGGCAGGCGCCGTCGTCGTCCACGATTTCGAGCTCGACGCCGGGTAGCGGCACGCCGGCCGAGCCGAGCTTCTCCCGTGGAGCTTCCCCTCCCGGCATCGTCACCACCTGCGAGGCGGTCTCGGTCATGCCGTAGGTGGTGCGGACGGGGTAGCCGGCGTCGAGGGCGCGGCGCACGAGCTCCGGGTCGGCCGGGCCGCCGCCGAGGAGAACGGCGCGCAGGCGGGAGGACGGGACGGGCGGGTCCGGCAGCTCCAGCATCCGCCGGAGCATGGTCGGCACGAGCGACGCCAGCGTCACCTCCCCGGAGGCGAGGAGCCGGCCGACCCGCTCGGGGTCGAAGCCGCTCGACGCCGGCACCAGGGTGAAGGCGGTGCCGTATAGGACCGAGCGCAGGACGATGGCGAGGCCGCCGACGTGGGAGAGAGGGAGGGGGCAGAGCCAGTCGTCGTCTTCCTCCACTCCCAGGTGGGCGGCCGACGCCTCGGCGCTCGCCCGGTGGTTGCCGTGGGTGAGGGGGACGGGGCGGGGGGCACCGGTGGTGCCGGAGGTGAAGAGGACGGTGGCGAGGGCGTCGTCCGCCTGCGCCGCGGGCTCCGGCGCTTCGACCGGCACACGGGCCTCTACCCCCGGATCGAGCTGCGCGGGATCGTCCACCAGCAGCGCGACGCGGGAAGGATCCTGGCGATTCCGAGGCGCGGCGCGATGCGATCGCGCCCCAGCCGCCGGCGGGCCGGCTTCGAGCGCCGCCGCCGTCTCCTCCGCCCCCCAACGGTGGTGGATCGGCACCAGCACGGCGCCGAGCCAGGCGACGGCGTGGATCGCGACGACGTGCGGGATCTCGTCCGGCAGGCGCACCGCCACCCGGTCGCCCGCCAGGACCCCGGCTGCCGCCAGCGCCGCCGCGGCCCGCCCGGCGCGCTCGGCCAGCTCGGCGTAGGTGAGGACGAGGTCACCCTGGCGAACGGCGCGCGCGGTCGGCCTCGCCGCCGCCTGTTCAGCCAGCCACGTCACGGCGCGTCCTCAGCCTGGAAGGAGAATCCCGAGTGCATAGAGCAACCCGAACACCGTGGTCAGCCGTGCGGTGTCCCCGAGCGCGGCGTTGAGGGCCGGACCGTCGACCGCCTCGGCCCGCGCCATCACCTTCCGCGCCGGCGAGACGGCGAGCGGCAGGGCGAGCCAGACGAGGAGCGCCCACGGGCCTTCGAGGCCGAGCCACCAGCGCACGGTCGGCAGGACGAAGGCGATCGCGAGCATTGCGAGGTACTGACCCCGCGCGAAGCGGCGGCCGAAGCGCACCGCGAGCGTTCGCTTGCCGGAGGCGCGGTCGGTGTCGGCGTCGCGGTAGTTGTTGACCACCAGGATGGCGACCGCCAGGCACCCGACCGGCACCGACGCCCAGAACGCCGCGGCCGGCCACTGCCGGAGCTGGATGTACGCCGTGCCCATCACCGCGACCGGCCCGAAGAAGACGAAGACGAAGAGGTCGCCCAGGCCGAGGTAGCCCAGCGAGTGCCGGCCGCCCGCTGTGTAGCCGACGCCGGCGGCGATCGACGCGAGCCCGATCGCGACCAGCGGCCAGCCCGCGACCCACGCGAGGTAGACGCCGCCCAGGAAGGCGAGGGCGAAGACGGCGACCGTGCCCGCGCGCACCGCCCGCGGCGACAGCAGCCCCGCCTGCACCGCCCGCGTCGGGCCGATCCGGTCCTCCGTGTCCGCGCCGTGGACGAAGTCGAAGTAGTCGTTCGCCAGGTTGGTGCCGACCTGGAGCAGCAGCGCCGTCACCAGGCAGACCGCCGCCGCCACCGGGAGGAAGAGAGCGGCCCCTGCGGCGCCGCCAACCTCTGTCAACCGCTCCCAGGCGACCGCGGTGCCGACCGCCACCGGCGCGACCGCCGCGAGCAGGGTCTTCGGCCGCGCGGCGAGGAGCCACGCCTTCCAGCTCGCCATCGGCCGGGCGGCCGGCGCGGTCGCGGCGGTGCCGGCGTCGCTCACTCGGGCAGCCAGGGGTACTTGCGGAACTCCGGCTTGCGCTTCTCGAGGAACGCGCGCTTGCCCTCCTGCCCCTCCTCTGTCATGTAGAAGAGGCGGGTGGCGTGGCCGGCCAGCTCCTGGAGGCCGATCTGTCCGTCCACGTCGGCGTTCATCGCGGCCTTCAGGAAGCGGATCGCGGTCGGGCTGTTGGCGAGGATCTCGCGCGCCCACTGCACGCCCTCGGCCTCGAGCCGGTCGACCGGGACGACCGCGTTGACCATCCCCATCTCGTACGCCTCGGCGGCCGAGTACTGCCGGCAGAGGTACCAGATCTCGCGCGCCCGCTTCTGGCCGACGTGGCGGGCGAGGAACGACGCGCCCAGGCCGCCGTCGAAGCTCCCGACCTTGGGGCCGGTCTGGCCGAAGACCGCGTTGTCCGCCGCGAGCGTCAGGTCGCAGATGACGTGCAGCACGTGGCCGCCGCCGATCGCGTAGCCCGCGACCAGCGCGATGATCGGCTTCGGCATCGAGCGCATGTAGCGCTGGAGCTGGAGCACGTTGAGGCGCGGCACGCCGTCCGCCCCGACGTAGCCGGCGTCGCCGCGCACCGCCTGATCGCCGCCGCTGCAGAAGGCGTACTTGCCGTCCTTCGCCGGGCCTTCGCCGGTCAGCAGCACGACGCCGATCGACGGGTCCTCGTTGGCGATGCGGAACGCCTCCGAGAGCTCCAGGATGGTCTCCGGCCGGAAGGCGTTCCGGCGCTCGGGGCGGTTGAAGGCGATCCGCGCGATCCCTTCGTCGGAGATCTTGAAGGTGATGTCCTCGAACTCGCGGGGCGTCTTCCAGTCGACTTCGGTCATGGGTCGTGTCCTTCCTCGGTGCTTTGCTCGGATCTCGGTTGGGTGCTCCCGGGCTCGCCGGGACGGCTCATTCTCCCCCGAGGCCGTCGATGCTTGCCAGGATCGCGCGGGCGACCGGCTCGGGGGCCTCGACGTGGACGGCGTGGCCGGCACCGGGGACGATCTCCACCCGGGCGCTCGGCAGGGCCTCGGCCATCCGCCGGACGATCTCGACATACTTCTCGTCCTCGGCGCCGGCGAGGAGCAGAGTGCGTGCACGAACCTCGCCGAGCCGCTCCCAAAGGCTCGGTTGCGCTCCTTGTGCCATGCCGCGGAGGCTGGCCGCGTAGCCTCGCGCGCTGCCGGCCATCCGCTCGGCGCGGGCGCGGCGCAGGTGCCGGTGGCCCCCATGGCGATCGGGGCGATTCTGGGTGGCGAAGAGGGGGTGCGCCATCCAGCGGTCGACGAAGGGGGCGAGGCCGTCGGTCTCGAGCGAGCGCGCCAGCTCCTCGTCCGAGGCCCGGCGCGCCGCCCTCTCCGCCTCGCCCTCGATCCCGGCCGAGGCGGAGAGGAGCGCCAGCGAGGCGACGCGCTCCGGGTGGGCGATCGCCACGGCGAGGGCGACCCGGCCGCCCATCGAGTAGCCGACCCAGGCGGCGCGGTCGAGGCCGCGGCGGTCGAGCGCGGCGATCGCGGCGGCGATGGCCGTGTCGATCGTGGCCCCCCCTTCCGGGACCGGCGCCGTGCCGTGCCCGGGGAGATCGACGGTGACCACCCGGTGCCCGGCGGCGGCGAGGCGTCTGATGAGCGGGGCGAGGCTGCCGGTCGGCGAGCCCGAGCCGGTGAAGCCGTGGAGGAGGAGGATCGGCGGTTCCTGCTCCGTCGGAGGTTCGGCGAGCGCGCGTCGAGCCTCCGGACGTGCCTCCTCGGGAGCGCCCGACCTCAGCGCCCGGTCGACCGCCGAGCCCACCCGCTCCATCAGCGCCTCCCGGAGCGCCTTCGCCTGTACGCGGTCGGTCGTGACGTGGAGGAGCCGGGGCGGACCGCCGCGCGCCGCGAGGGCGTCGTCGAGCGCCCGGTCGAAGGCGGGCCAGCCGCCGCTCGCGTCGGCCGCGGCGTAGCTCCAGCCGAGCCCGCGCGCCACGGCCCCGAAGTCGACGCCGGGCGGGGTGGTGAAATGGCGCTCGAAGGTGTTCTCGTGCTCCGGCAGGCGGGCGAGCGGCAGGTGATCGAAGATGGCGCCGCCGCCGTTGTCGACCAGCACTACGGTCAGGTCGGAGCTGGATCGGATCCCGGGTCCCTGCCCGGAGGGCCGCCCGGCGGCGAGCGCGCCGGAGAGGTCGTGGGCGAAGGCGACGTCGCCGGTCACCAGCACCGTCCGGCTCTCGGCCCGATCACCGAAACCGACCCGGCGCCCCTCGGCGATCCCGGCGGCGGTCGAGGTCACGCCGTCGATCCCGTTCGCCCCCCGGTTGACGAAGACGTCGACTGGCCCGGCTGGCCCGGCTAGCCCGGCGCCGTCGAAGGGCCCGGCAAAGAAAGCCTCCAGCTCGCGTAGCGGCATGCTGCTCGACACGACGAGCGCCGCGTCCTCCGGCAGCCGGCGGGCGAGGCGGGGGAAGACGCCGCCGTCGAAGAGCTCGCCGTCGTCCGTGCTCGCCGCTTCCGCCAGCGCCTCGCGGGCGGCGCGGTCGGCCGATCGGTGGAGCGCGAGCCACTTCCGCCGATCGTCCGCGCCCCCCGCGCCCGCCGGGTCGTTCCGCTCCAGCCAGGCCGCCACCGCGTCGAGCGTTCGCGCCGGATCGGCGGCGAGCGTGTGTGCCGCCGCGTGACCCGGGTCGTGCCGGCGGCCCCAGCGGTCGATCGTCCAGACCTCGGCGCCGGCGCCTTCGACGAGCGCCGAGAGCCGCCGCAGCGGCCAGCCGAGCGGCGCCGCGCCGAGCCGGAGCACGAGGTCGATCCGCTCCGGCTGGAGGTCGCGCCGGAAGCGCTCGCTCCCGAGCAGCAGATCGGCCGTGGCGACCACTCCTGGCACTCCGCGCAGGCTCGAGGTCGCCTCGGCCCAGACCGGCAGCGGCAGAGCGGCGACGAGCCGCCGGACGGCGGCGCGGAGCGGGTCCGGGTCGGGCAGGGTCAGGGCGCCGGCGAGGACCAGCGGCCGGTGGGCGTTGGCGAGCGCGAGGGCGAGCTCCTCGACCGCCGCCGGATCGGGCTCCCCGGTCGGCGGGAGAACACGGCGCCACGGCGCGCAGTTCACATCTGGATTCCCCCTACCCCCCTCCTCTGCCTCCGCCGACCGGTCTGTCGGGTCCGCCTCCGCCGGACCGTCGGAGGTCGGCTCCAGGGGCTTCCTGAACGGCAGGTTGAGGTGCACCGGGCCGGGCGGGCCGCCCCCGGCGGCGCCGGCAGCGCGGGCCCACGCCTCGCAGGCGGTCGAGCGGAGGTAGGCGAGCCGCCCCGGGTCGAGCGACGGCTCGGCGACCTGATGGAACCAGCGGACGAAGCCGCCGAAGAGCTTCACCTGGTCGATCGACTGCGAGTCGCCCGAATCGCGCAGCTCGGGCGGCCGGTCGGCGGTCAGCAGCAGGAGCGGCACCCCGGCGCGGTCGGCCTCCGCCACCGCCGGCAAGAGGTTCGCGGCGGCGGTGCCGGAGGTGGTGACGACGGCCGCCGGGGCGCCGGTGGCGCGCGCCAGGCCGAGGGCGAAGAAGGCGGCCGAGCGCTCGTCGATCACCGAGCAGTCGGCCACGTC
>CAZLLV010000251.1:0-16041 GCA_964560325.1 uncultured Thermoanaerobaculia bacterium
GCTCGCCGAAGCCCCCGAACCGCTCCTCTGACGCCGCGAACAGCCGCGCCACCGCCCCGTGGGAGACCACCACCCCCTTCGGCTGACCCGTCGAGCCCGACGTGTAGATCACGTACGCCGGCGCGCCCGACGGCACCCAGCGCGCCCAGGTCGACCCGCTCCACCGATCCGCCGCTGACGGCGAGATCCTCCGGCAGCCGCTCCGCCGCCGAGCCGGCGGTGACCAGCACCCGCACCCCGGCGTCCGCCACCTGGTAGCGCAGACGCTCCGCCGGATGCGCCGGGTCGAGCGGCACGTACGCCGCCCCCGCCGCCAGGACCCCCAGGATCGCCGGCGCCAGCTCCGCCGTCCGGTCCACGCACAGGGCCACCCGGTCCCCAGGACGCACCCCCAACGCCGCCAGCCGCGCCGCCAGCGACAGCGATCGCTCCGCCACCGCGCCGTAGCTCCACCGCAACTCCCCGCCCACCACCGCCACCGCCGACGGCCGCTCCGCGGCCACCGCCGCGAAGCGCTCCCACAGGCCCGCCTCCCCGAGCTCGAACCGGCCGCCCGGAACCCGCGACTCCAGCAGCTCACGCCGCTCGGCCTCCGACAGCAGGGGCAGGGCGCTCAGCGCCCGGTCCGGTTCCTCGACGGCGGCACCGAGCAGGCGCTCGAAGCGCTCCAGGAGGAGGTCCATGGACGCCGCGTCGAACAGGTCGACGGCGTACTCCAGCGACCCACCGAAGCCGTCCGGGTGCTCCTCCAGCGTCAGGGTGAGGTCGAATTTCGCCGTCCCGCTCTCCCCCGCCAGCGGACCCAGGGTCAAGTCGTCGAGGTCGAGTGACGGAACCGGGGTGTTCTGGAGCACCAGCACGGTCTGGAAGACCGGTGTACGGGAGAGATCGCGCTCCGGGTCGAGCTCGTCCACCAGGCGCTCGAAGGGCAGATCCTGGTGCCCGAACGCCGTCAAAGTGCGCTCCCGGGTCCGCCGGAGGAGCGTCCGGAAGGTCGGATCGCCCGACAGGTCGCCCCGCAGGACGACGGTGTTGACGAACAGGCCGATCAACCCCTCCAGCTCCGGGCGAGGCCGGTTCGCCACCGGCGTGCCCACCAGCAGGTCGTCCTGCCCGGCGAGGCGTCCCAGGAGGCTCTGGAAGGCGGCCAGGAGGACCATGAACGGCGTGACGTTCTCCCGCCGGGCGCGCTCCTTCAGCCGGTCAGAGGCTCCGCGATCCAGGCGTAGCGGGCGCTTGGCGCCCCGGAAGCTCGCCACCGGCGGGCGCGGCCGATCCGGGGGGAGGTCGAGGACCGTCGGCGCGCCGGTCAGCTCTTCGCGCCACAGCGCCACCAGCGCGTCTAGGGTCTCGCCGGAGAGCCAATCGCGTTGCCAGGCGGCGTAGTCGGCATACTGGATCGCCGGCTCCGGCAGCGGCGACGGACGGCCGTCCCGATACGCCCGGTAGAGGTCTCCCAGCTCCCGCGTCAGGACCCCCATGGACCAGCCGTCGGACACCACGTGGTGGACCGCCAGCAAGGCGCCGTGCTCGGTCGGACCGAGGCGCAGGAGCTTCAGCCGGAGGAGCGGTCCGGACTCCAGGTCGAAGGCTCTGCGAGCGGCCGCGCCCGCGCGCCGACGGATCTCGGCCTCCCGCGACGCCGCCGGCAGGTGGGACAGGTCGATCACCGGCACCGCCGGCGCCGCAGGGGGATCGATCACTTGCTCGGCGCGTCCGGCGACCGACCGGAAGCGGGTGCGGAGGGCCTCGTGGCGGCGGATGATCTCCGCCAGCGCCCGCCGGAGGAGGTCCACCGAGAGCTCGCCTTCGATCCGCAGGGGCAGGAAAACGTTGTACGACGGCTGGCCGGTGACGAGCTGATCGAGGAACCAGAGCCGCTGCTGGGCGAACGAGAGAGGCGCCCTCTTCGTGCCGTCGTCCCTCGGCGTCCGATCCAGCGGCTCGATGGGAGGCGCCGCGGCGGCCACCCGCCCCACCGCGTCCGACAGCTCCGTGAGCCGTCGCGCCAGGCCCGCCACCGTCGGAGCGTCGAACAGCGTCCTCAGGGGGATCTCGACGCCGAACGCCTCCTGGACCCGAGCCGCCAGACGGGTGGCCAGGAGGGAATCCCCGCCCAGGTCGAAAAAGTCGTCGTCCGGGCCCACGCTTTCGGCGTTCAGCAGGGACGACCAGATCTGGGCCAGGAGCGTCTCCGCCTCGCCGAGAGCGCGAACCTCGCCGTCCGCCGAGTGCGCCGTCCCGGGCTCCGGCAGCCGCTCCCGGTCGAGCTTTCCGTGGGCGGTCCGCGGCAGCGCGTCGAGGCGTTCGAAGACGGAGGGCACCATGTACTCCGGCAGCCGCTCGGCCAGGAACGCCCGCAGCGCCGCGGCGTCCGGTGCGCCGGCGGGCTCCGCCACCAGATAGGCCACCAACCGCTTGCTCCCGGGGCCGTCGTTGCGAGCCACCACCGCCGCCGAGCGCACCGCCGGGTGCGCCGTCAGCGCCGCCTCCACCTCGCCGGTCTCGATGCGGAAGCCCCGGACCTTGACCTGGCCGTCGATGCGCCCGAGAAACTCCACCGTCCCGTCGGGAAGCCAGCGGGCGAGGTCGCCGCTCCGGTAGAGCCGGTCACCGGGATCCTCGGAGAAGGGATCGGGAACGAAGCGCTCGGCGGTCAGGGCCGGGCGCCGGAGGTAACCCCGGGCCAGACCTTGCCCCCCGATCCGCAGCTCGCCCGGAGCCCCCTCCGCCACGGGTTCCCCGCCGGGGCTCACCAGGTAGACCGTGGTCCCGCCGACGGGCCGCCCGATGGGGACCGAGCCGGCCGTCTCCGGCAGGGCCCGGGGGATCGGATGGCAGCAGGTGAACGTGGTGCTCTCGGTGGGACCGTAGCCGTTGACGAGCCGCGTCCGCGGCAGGGCCCGCAGCCCCCGCCGCACGTGCGGGACCGACAGCGCCTCGCCGCCGATCAGGAGCTGATCCAGCCCCGTCAGGGCCTCGGGCTTCTCGTCGATCATCGCGTTGTAGAGGGAGGAGGTGAGCCACGCCGTATCCACCCGTCCGGCGGCCAGGACGCGCCCCAACCCGGCGGGAGTCGGTGCGCCGGGGGGCGCGAGCACCACCCGACCTCCGTGCAGCAGGGCGCCCCAGACCTCCAGCGTGGAGGCGTCGAAGGCCACCGGAGAGGCGTGGAGGAGGGTCCGCCGGGAACCGAGATCGACGTAGTCGACGCCGAACAGCAGCCGCACCACACCCCGATGGCGGACCTCCACCCCCTTCGGCCTGCCCGTCGAGCCCGACGTGTAGGTGACGTAGGCCAGCGCCTCGGGGCTCCACGGACCCGGCAATGGATCCGGCCCGCCTTCGGCACGGGCGGCGACCTCCGCCGCCGCGCGGTCCAGGAGAACCCGCCGAACCCCTTCGCTCCCCGCCTCCGGCCCGCACCCCTCCGGCAACACGCCGAACCGGGTCACCAGAACCGACACCCGCGCGTCCCGGATCATGAACGCGAGACGCTCCGCCGGGTAGGACGGGTCGAGGGGCACGTATGCGGCGCCGGCGCGGAGGATCGCCACCAGGGCCACCAGGGCCTCGGCGCTCCGTTCCAGGGACAGGCCGACCCGGTCCTCCGGGCCGACTCCGAGGTCGAGCAGGTGCCGGGCCAGCCGCGCCGAGCGGCGGTCCAGGGCGCCGTAGGTCAGGCTCTCCTCCCCGCCGGCGCCGCCGACGACCGCCACGGAGTCCGGCCGCTCGGCCATCACGGCGTCCAGGAGGGAGCACACGGTCTCCTCTCGGGGGAAGTCGCTCGGGTGGCGGCTCCACGACCGGAGGATCTTCGTCCGCTCGGCGGCGCTCGGAGCGAGGAGGTCCCCCACGGTGGCCTCCGGCGCCTCGGCCAGGCGCTCGAGCCAGGACGTCAGGCGAGCGAGGCTGCGCTCCGCCGCGTCGCCGTCCAGCCGATGGCGGTGGTGGAGCAGGCCGAGGGTCAGCTCGGCCCCCGGCTCCGCCACCAGCACCAGCGGGTAGTTCGTGCTCGCCTCGTTGCGGACGTCCTCCACCCGGACGGCGCCGGCGGGGGCGTCCAAGGCCTCGGCCACCGGGTAGTTCTCGAACACCACCACGCTGTCGAAGAGGGCAGCGCCGGACGGCATGTCGCTCCATCCCTGGACGCGCGCCAGGGAGCTGTGCTGCCACTCCGTCAGCTCGGTGACTCGCCGCTGGACCCCCTTCAGCCATTCCAGAACCGGCGCCTCGGGAGTCACCTCCACCCGCAGCGGCAGGGTGTTGATGAACAGCCCCACCATCCGCTCCACTCCATCGAGCTCCGGCGGACGGCCCGAGACGGTGACGCCGAAGACCAGGTCCTCCCGGCCGCTCGAACGGGCCAGCTCCAGGGTCCAGATCCCCTGGATCACGGTGTTGAGGGTCAGCCCGTTGCGGCGCGCCAGGTCCGTCAGCTCGCCGGTCCGGGCCTCCGGCAACCGCACCCTTCGCAGGACCGATTCGATCTCGGAGCCGTCGGTCTCGCCGCCGGCGGGGGCCAGGCCCAAGTCCACCGCTCGCGTATAGCCGGCGAGGCGGCGGCGCCAGAACGCCTCGGCCGATGTCTCGCCCCGGCGCTCGATCCAGGCGATGTAGTCCCGGAAAGGCGGTACCGGCGGCATCCGGGGGCTCCGTCCAGCGCGTAGCGCCTCGTAGGCCGCCAGCGCCTCCCCCAACACGACCGCCCGGGACCAGCCGTCCAGGATCAGGTGGTGGTTCGACAGGAGCACCCGGTGCGCGTCCTCACCGACACGGGCGACGAGGAGGCGTAGCAGCGGCGCCCGTAACAGATCGAAGCCCCGCCGCCGCTCCTCACGGGCGGCCTCGTCCAGGCGCGTTTCGATCTCCTCCGGGTCACCGTCGCACCAGTCCTCCACCGTCACCGGCACCGCCACCTGCCGGCGAACCACCTGCACCGGCTCGTCCACTCCCTTCCAGACGAAAGCGGTCCGGAGCATCGGATGGCGATCGGCGACCCACTGCCAGGCGCGCTCGAAGGCGTCGAGGTCCAGGTCGCCCCGCAGGGTGCAGGCGATCTGCTCCACGTACACCCCGGAGCCCGGTGCGTAGAGGCTGTGGAAGAGCAGCCCCCGCTGCATCGGGGAGAGGCGATAGATGGTCTCGATGGAGCTCATCGCGCCGTCACCCTCCGACCCCTTCGACATCGCCGAGCTGCCCCAGGATGGCGTCGAGCTCGTGCTGCCCCAGCTCGACATCGGTGAATTCTTCCGGCGTGTAGGATCGGGCCTCGGTCTCCCGGGAGCAGGCGTCCACCAGCCTCTCCATCTCCCGCTCGAAGCTCTTCGCCAAACCCTCCACCGTCTCCCGCCGCAGGAGCTTCGAGGCGTAGGTCCAGACCACCGACAGGCGGCCGTCGCTCACGCTGGCGTGGACTCCCAGGGGCCGGGAGCGGGGGTTGCGCGCTCCCCGCTCGGCACCTGGCTCCTCCGGCGCCGGGGTGAAGAGGGACCCTTCGTCCAGCACGGCATCGAGCTGTCCCAGGTAGTTGAAATAGATCTCCGGCTCCGGCTGCGCCTTCACCCGCGCCGCCGCCTCGCCCCGCGCCACGTGCCGCAGCAGGCCGTAGCCGATCCCTCGGGCCGGCAGCCGACGGTAGGCGCGGCTCACCGTCTCCGCCAGGGCCAGGGGGGCGTCGCCCGGAGTCTCCGACAGATCGACGTAGAGCGGCGTGTGGGTGGTGAACCAGCCGACCGTCCGGGACAGATCGACGTCGGGGAAGAGGTCTTCCCGACCGTGCCCCTCGATCTCGATGGACACCGCGTCGCCGCCGGCCCAGCGCCGGATCGCGCCGACGAGGCCGGCGACCGCGATCTCGTGGATCCGGTAGCCGCGGGCGGAAGGGATGGTCTGCAACAGATCAAACGTCATGGATCGATCGAGCGTCACGGTCATGGTGCAAGCCGAGCCCTCGTCGTTGACGACGTTCCTCGAAGCCGTCGGAAATCGGGGCACGGGGGTGGGGCGGTCGAGCCAGAGATCCGCCTCCGACGCGACCTCTTCCGACCCGGCGTGCTCCACGACCCGCTCCGCCCAGCGGGAGAAGGGCGTCGAGGGCGGAGGCGGGATGGGCGGCTCTCCCCGGCGTAGGCTCCGGTATGCGGACTCCAGGTCCTCCAGCACGATGCGCCAGGAGACGGCGTCGATCGCCAGGTGGTGGACCAGGAGCAGCAGGCGGTCGACCTCGCCCAGCCGCAGATGGACCACCCGGGCGATGGGCCCGTCGGCGAGGTCGAGGCTCCGCTGGACCTGGTCGGCGGCCCGCTCCACCTCCCGGGGCCGCGCCTCGGGCGGCATGCCCGTCAGGTCGAGGACGGCGAACGGGATCGGCCCGCCGTCGGGCGCCACCCGCTGGCTCCATCCCCCCCCGTCCCGGTGAAAGCGCAGCCGGAAGGCGTCGTGGCGAGCCACCAGGATCGCCACCGCTCCCGCCAGGTGATCGGCCCGCGGCCGCTCCCGGACCTGGAAGAGAAGCGACATGTTGTAGTGCTCGGGTTCCGGCGGCTCCAGCTCGAAGAATCGGCGCTGGACCGGGGTGAGGGGAACCGGCCCCTCCACGGGGGACGCCGCTCCGATACCCGCCGTCTCCCTCCTCCGGGCGAGAGGAGCGAGCCGTGCGATGGTGGGATGGTCGAACAGCTCCGAGACGGTGATTTCGATCCCCTGCCGCCGCGCCCGGGCGACGATCCGGATCGACAGGATCGAGTCGCCGCCGAGCTCGAAGAAGTCGTCGTCGAGGCCGACGTCCTCTACCCGCAGGGCCTCTCGCCATGCGTCCCGCAGGACCCGCTCGGCGGTGGTGCGGGCGGACCGCCCGGACATCATGCCGCCCTCCGTCTCGGGCGCCGGTAGAGCCCGCCGGTCGAGCTTGCCGTTGATCGTCAGGGGCAGCGCCGGCAGCAGCGTCACGGTCGACGGAACCATCGCCTCCGGGAGCCGTTCGCGGAGCCACGCGCGCAGATGGGACGCGACCTCCGAGGAGCGGTCGGTCTCGGAGCCGGCTTCCTGCCGGAGGCCGCTCACCACGTAGGCGGCCAGCCGGGGGCCGCCCCCCGGCGCCTTCACCACGACCACGGCCGCCGCCGTGACCTCCGGGTGGCCGGAGAGCAGCGCCTCCACCTCGCCGGGCTCCACCCGGTGGCCCCGGATCTTGACCTGGTGGTCGACCCGGTCCACGAACAGGATCTCGCCGTCCGGCAGCTCTCGAGCCAGATCGCCGGTACGGTAGAGACGGGCGCCCGGCTCCGTCCCCCAGGGATCGGGGACGAAGCGCTCGGGGGTCTCGGCGGACCGGCCGAGGGAGCCCCGGCTCACGCCGGCTCCACCCAGGAGAAGCTCCCCCACCACGCCCGCCGGTACCGGCTCCAGCCCCCGGGGCTCCACCAAGCGCGCCACAGCGTGGGCCAGCGGGCGCCCCAGGGGAACGTCGGCGAGCCAGGGCTCCGGCAGGCTCCCCGCCACCGGCCGGGCGAAGGAGCCGATGGTCGCCTCGGTGGGTCCGTAGTGGTTGAAGAGGCGGGGCGCCGGCCGCCCGGCCTGGAGCGCGGCCCGCTCGATCGCCGCCGGCAGCATCGCCGGCAATCGCTCTCCCCCCAGGACGACGCCGTGGGCCGGCAAGGCGCGGGCGCCCTCGGCCTCCACCATGGCCCGGAGGTGCGACGTGCTGATCTTGATCAGATCGGCCCGGGACCGGCTCATCGCCTCTCCGAAGCGCGCGGGATCGGCGGCCTCCGCGGCGCCGAACAGGTGGAGCGTGCCGCCGGAGGCCAAGCTGCAGAAGATCGCCGTGTTCCCCAGGTCGGCGGCGACGGTGGAGACGGCGGCGAACCCGCGCTCCCCCTCCTCTTCGGGTCCTACGCCCGCCAGAAGGCGCCGTGCCGAGTCCACGTAGCTCGCCAGGTTCCGGTGACTGACCGCGACTCCCTTCGGAAGACCGGTCGAGCCGGAGGTGAAGAGGACGTAGGCCAGCCCCTCCGGGGCGACCGGGGTCTCGTCGTCCGGTTCCCTCCCGATCCGCAGGTCGATGGCCGGCGTGCCGGTCAGCCGCTCCAGCGAGACGGTGACGGGAACCGCCGGCGAGACCTCGAGCTCCCGCGGGACTTCCCGGTCGACGATCAGCAGAGAAGCCTCGGACACGTCCAGGATGTGCGCGACCCGCGGGGCCGGCGTGTCCGGATCGACGGGGACGTACGCCGCCCCCGCCCGCATGACGCCGAGGATCGCCACCGGCACGTCGACCCCCCTCTCCAGGAGCAGGGCGACCCGCCCCTCGGGCAAGACACCGAGGCTCTTCAGGCCGGCGGCGAGACGGGCCGACCGCCGGTCGAGCTCGCCCCCGGTGAGCCTTCGGGCGCCGGACGCCACCGCCACCGCGTCGGGACGCCGCCGCAGCTCCCGCACGATGCCCCGGTGGATCGGTTCGCGGGTGGCCGGGCTCTCGGGAGCCGCGGTCAGGCGGCGCACCGTGTCGTCGTCCAGCAGCGAGAGCTCCTCCCAGGACCGGACGCCGCCACCGGCCGAGGCGCTCCGGGCCAGCGCCGCGAGCTGCCCCGCGAACCGCGACACCGCCGGCTGGGAGAACCGCTCCGGATCGAAGTCGACGCGGAGCGCCGTCCGATCGCCGGTCAGGACCAGGTCGGCGGGCACCGGGCGTCCCTCCCGGGAGCTCGAGACGGCGGTGAGCCCTCCGAAACGGAGGGGCGGGAAGGGCGGTTCGGCCTCGACGGCGAAGCCCACCGCGGGCAGCGCGCCAGCGAGAGCGGGGTCGTCCCAGTCGTAGACGTCCTGCCACGACGTCGCCTCCCGCTCTTCGTCACGGGCGAGCCGGCAGATCTCGACGACGGAGGCTCCCGGCGGCAGGCCGATCTCCAGGGGGAGAGTCCGGGCCAGCGGCGCCACGGCGTCCGCCAGCTCCTCGAACGAGCGCCCCGTCGTCCGAACGGCGATCGCCGCGCGGTCGCCGCCGGTCCGTCCGGTCATCCGGGCCAGCCAGACAGCCCAGAGCGCCAGGAGCGCGGACTCCGGCGGCACGTCGGCTTCCGCGCCCAGCCGCCGGGCGCCTTCCGCCACCTCCGGAGGCAGCGCGACGGAGCCCACTCGTGGTCCGTCGGGGGAACCGGCCGATTCGTGGCGGTAGGGCAATGCCGGCGGCGGGGCGGAGGCTCGTCGCAACCAGTGGCGGCGCCCCGGCGCGCCCGCTTCGTCCCGCACCATCTCATCCGCCCAGAGGGCCAGGTCGCCGGCCTGCAAGACCTCCTGGTGCGATACCTCGCGGCCGGCCGCGAGCTCGTCGTAGGCGGCGGCCCAGGCCCGGAACAGCAGGTCCAGGCAGACGGCGTCCGCGGCGAGCGCCGATGCCGTCAGGACCAGCCGGAGCCGTCCGGTTCCGAGGCGCACGACGAGCGCCCGGAGGACCGCTCCGGCGGCGGGGTCGAGGCGTGCCACCTCCGCCGCCAGGATCCCGTCCAGGGCCTCGACGAGGGGCTCCGGCACCTCCCGGACGGACCACGCCGGCGCCGCGCCGGCGGCGGAATGGGGCGTGCAGTCCGCGGGCGCGTGGAAGCTCGACCGCAGCACTTCGTGGCGGCCGGTCACCGCCTCGAAAGCCTCGCGGAGGAGCTCGTCGTCGACCCCGGCGCTACCTGCCGTGGCGCCGGGGTCCGGGGCGATGTCGACCGTTCGGCGGACCCAGAGAGGGCCCGCAACCGCATCGGTCCGCGCCCCCCACCGCTGCCAGGGAGACAGGGGCCCGGCCGGAACCGCCACGGCGGTCTCCGCGTTCGTGCTTGCCCGGGTTGGGTGGGCCGCCCTCGGCTCGTCTCGCTCCATGATCCTCTCTTCGCTCTTCATCGCTTGCGGATCGAGCGCAGCCGGGCCGCCGCGCTGGCTCCCACCTTCGCCCGAGCAGCCTCCCGCCGCTCGGCGCGCAGGCGGTCGATGGCCTCCGTCGCTTCCGCCACGGAGGCCTCCGGAGACCGCGCCACCGTCTCCACGACCCGGACGATCAGGTCGAGGGCCTCGTCGGCCGTCGCTCGGTCGTGTCGTCCGGCGTCCCACAGGGCCTCCAACAGGGTCCGGTCCCCCGGGGTCACCCGCAGGGCGAAGGGGTAGTTCGTGGTGGCGTCGACCTTGACGTCGTCGACCCGCACGCCGCCACCCGTGGCGGAGCTCCGAGCCGCCTCCTCCACGGGGTAGTTCTCGAACACCAGGAGGGTCTCGAAAAGCGGACGCCCCGGCGGGGTCTCGCTCCAGCGGCCGATGGCCGCCAGCGGTGTGTGCTCGTGACGACGCATGGCGACGCTCGCTTCCTGCAGCTCCTGGAACCAGGCGCCGATCCGGCGTGGCGACGCCGACGGGTCGCGCGGGACGGTCACGCGCACCGGCAGCGTATTGATGAACAGGCCGACCGTGCCCTCGACCCCGCGCAGCTCCGCCGGTCGCCCGGCGACGGTGGTGCCGAACACCACGTCGTCCCGATCTCCCATGCGGCTCAGGATCAGCCCCCAGGTGCCCTGGAAGAGGGTGGCCGGAGTGACCTTCCACCGCTTCGCCAGCTCGTCGAGGGCGGCGGCGGTGCCGTCCGGCAGCCAGCGGGACTCGTGCCCGCGCGCGTTCCCCGAGCCGGCGTCCGCCGCCGGCGGTAGGGCCACCGGATCGCGGTAGCCGGCCAGGCGCTCGCGCCAGTACGTTTCTGCCTCCCCCGCGTCCCGCTCCGCCAGCCAGGCGACGAAGCGCCGGTAGGAGACCACCTCCGCCAGATCCGCCGGCTCTCCGCCCCGCTCCTCCTCGTAGAGCGCGAAGAGCTCCGACAGGACGATCCCCAGGGACCAGCCGTCGAGGACGCCGTGGTGGAAGCGCCAGACGAAGCGGTGCTCGCCGGCGCCCCGGCGGGCCAGAAGGAGGTCCATCAGAGGAGCCCGGGAGAGGTCGAGGCCCGCTGCGGCCCCGGCGGTGAGACGCTCTCCCAGACGGGTCTCGGCGCCGGCCTCGTCCAGGTCGCTCCAGTCCTCCACCGTGAGGGGCAACGGCGCCTCTTTCCAGACCACCTGGAGGAGGGCCTCCGGGTCGTCCCAGGCGAACGCGGTGCGCAGGGCGTCGTGCCGGGCGAGCACCCGCCGCCAGGCACGCTCGAAGGCGCCGGTGTCCAGCGGGCCCTCGAGGCGGCACGAGAGCTGGCTGACGTATGCCCCCGATTCGGGGCTGCGGAGACTGTGGAAGAGCATGCCCTGCTGAGTCGGGACCAGAGGATAGAGGTCGGCGATCGGCGCGCCGGTGGCCACCAGGGCGTCGAGGCGCGCCCGATCCAGGTCCGCCAGGGGGAAGTCCGACGGCGTCCAGCCGCCGGCTCCCGGCTCCTTACAGTGGGCCACCAGGGTTTGCAGCTCATCGCCGATCCCGGCGAGCAGCGCTTCGATCGTCTCGGTCCGGTGGACGCCCACGGCGTGGACGCAGGAGAGCCGCAGACGGTCGTCCGCCACCAGAGCGCTCAGCTCGAGGAGGTGCCGGCGCCGGTTCGCCGGTGCCCGCTCGGCGCCGGCCGATTCGGCGGCGGGGACGAACGGCGCGTCCTCCGACAGCACGTTGTCGAGCTGTCCCAGGTAGTTGAAGGACACCTCCGCTTCCGGCAGGGCGGCGAGACGGCCGACGATCGCCGGGTTCCGGGAGAGCCAGCGCAGCATGCCGAAGCCGACGCCGTGCCCCGGGAACGAGCGCAGGCGCTCCTTGGCGGCGCGGATCGCGTCGTCCGAGGTCGTCAGCTCGTCCGTCGGCAGGATCACCGGGTAGACGGTGGTGAGCCAGCCGACGGTGCGGGAGAGATCGTGCTCCGTTCCGCCCAGGGGCTCTCGGCCGTGCCCTTCCAGATCGACGAGCACGGCGCTTCCCACGCCACCGGCCTCGCGCACCCATCGCGCGAGGGCCCGGGCGACCGCCGCCACGAGCAGGTCGTCCACCCGTGTCCGGTAGGCGTGATGGGCACCCTGGAGCAGGGCCTCGGTGGTCTCCCGATCCAGGGTCCGCTCCACCACCCCGGTCCGTCCCTCCAGGTTGGCGTCGCCGGCGGCATCGGTGCCTGCCGACCGATCGACCGGCAACCGCGCCACCCGATCCCACGGGCCGGCGGTCCAGAGATCCAGCTCCTCTTCCAGCTCCGGGGCCGCGGCCCGGCGCTCCAGCTCGTGAGCCCAACGCCGCAGCGAAACCGTCTTCGCCGGCAGCTCCGGCCGCCGCCCCGGCTCCCGCGCCAACGTCTCGTACGCGGCCCGCAGGTCGTCGAGCAGGACGCGCCAGGAGACTCCGTCGACCACCAGGTGGTGGACTGCCAGGAGGAGCCGGTCCTCTCCCGCCCCGCCGGCGGACGGCCGACGGAAGGCCACGGCCCGCAGGAGTGGTCCCTCGACCAGGTCGAGACTCGCCTGGGCCGAGGAGGCGGCGTCCTCCATGGCGGCGGTCACCCGCTCCTCCGGCAGCGCCGTGAGGTCCACCAGGTGGAGCGGCGTCGGGCCCGTGTCGCCGACCGGTGCCAGGCGCTGGACCGGCGCGCGGAGGACACCGTCCTCCAGGGGGAAGCGCGCCCGCAGGGCGTCGTGGTGCTCCAGGAGCCGGTCCAGCGCGCCGGCGAGGGGAGGAAGGCGTAGCGCGGTCCGGGAGCGCAGCAGGAGCGACTGGTTCCAATGGTGCGGCGACGCCAGGCCCTGGCCGAAGAACCAGCGCTGGATCGGCGTCAGGGGCGCCTCCCCGATGACCTCCCCCTGCTCGGCCTCCTCCTGCGCCCCCCGACCGACGACCGCCGCCAGCCCGGCGATCGTCGGATTCTCGAACAACTGGCCGGGGCTCAGGCGCAAGCCGGCCCGGCGGGCACGGGCCACCATCTGGATGGTGAGGATGGAGTCGCCGCCCAGGGCCATGAAGTCGTCGTGGATCCCGACCTCGTCGATCCGCAGGATCTCCCGCCAGATCTCCGCCAGCACCCGCTCGGTCTCGTCCCGGGGTGCCACCCGGTCCGCGGCCCGCGCCGGCGCGGCGGACTCCGGCTCGGGCAGGGCCCGGCGGTCGATCTTGCCCGCGGGCGTCCGCGGCATGGCGTTCAGGACGGCGAACGTCGAGGGGACCATGTACTCCGGCAGGGAGGCCGCCAGCAGCTCCCGCAGGGCGGCCGGGGCCGGCGACTCGCCGACCTCCGGCACGACGTACGCCACCAGGCGCTTGCCACCCCCCTCGGAGGCACGGACCACCACCGCCGCCTCCCGCACCGCCGGGTGCCCCAACAGACGGCTCTCGATCTCCTTCGGCTCGATCCGGAAGCCCCGGATCTTCACCTGGTCGTCGACCCGGCCCAAGAACTCCAGCACTCCGTCGCTGCGCCAGCGCGCCAGGTCGCCGGTGGCGTAGAGGCGCTCCCCCTCGGCGCCGAAGGGATCGGGCCGGAAGGCCGCCGCGGTCAGCGCCGGGCGGGCGAAATAACCACGGGCGAGGCCGTCGCCGCCGATCCAGAGCTCCCCCGGCGAGCCCGTGGGCGCCGGCTCGCCCCGACGATCGAGCACGTAGACCCGCGTGTTGGCGATCGGCTTTCCCAGTGGGATCGAGAACGAGGCCGGATCGAGGTCCCGGGGGACCTGATGGCAGCTCGTGAAGGTCGTGCTCTCGGTGGGTCCGTAGCAGGCCACGAAGCGAACGTGGGGCAGGTGGTCGAGACCCTTGCGAACGTGGGCCACCGAGAGAGCCTCGCCGCCCACCAGGAGCTGCTCGACCCCGGCCAGGACCTCCGACGCCTCGTCGATGACCGCGTTGTAGAGGGTCGTGGTGAGGGGAACCGTGTCGAGGCGCTCACCCCGCACCACCCGATCGACGTCGGCGAGGCTCGGCACCCGCTCCGGCAGGATCACGCACCGTCCGCCGTGGAGGAGAGCGCCCCAGATCTCCACCGTCGACGCATCGAAGGCGATGGGCGAGATCTGGAGCAGCGACCGGCCGGCTCCGCCGCCTTCGAAGTCGGCGTACGAGGTCCCCACGAGCAGCCGAAGGACGCCGCGCTGACGGATCGCGACCCCCTTCGGACGCCCCGTGGACCCCGAGGTATAGCTGACGTAGACCAGGTTCTCCGGCCCGACTCCGGGCTCCAGCGGCCGGTCGGAGCAGGCGGCGATCGCCGCCGCCTCGCGGTCGAGGAGCACCACCCGGGCCTCGTGGGGCGGCAGGGAGGGGGCGAGGGACGAGACGCTGAGGAGCACCGGGACCCGCGTGTCCTCGATCATGAAAGCCAGACGCTCCGCCGGGTAGGCGGGATCGAGCTGCACGTAGGCGCCACCGGCGGTGACGATCGCGACGATCCCCACCAGCGTGTCGAGCCCGCGATCCATGAACACGCCGACCGGCACGTCCGGACCGACCCCCAGGCTCCGCAGGTGGCGCGCCAGCCGCAGGGCCCGTCGAGCGAGCTCGCCGTAGCTCAAGTGACGGCCGCCGTCCACCACCGCCACCGCATCCGGCGTCGCTTCGGCGCGCGCGGCGAAACGGGAGGCCACGGTGCTCCGGGACGGATAGGGTCGGAGTCCGCCGGTCCACGTCTCGACCAGCCGCCGCCGCTCCGCCGCGCCGGGGACGGGGTGGCGGTCCCAGCGCCCGTCGGGATCCGTGGCGAGGACCTCCAAGGCCTCCCGGTAGTAGCCGGCCCAGCGCTCCAGCGTCCGGACGGCGACCCGCTCCCGCCGGGCTTCCAGAGTGAGCATCACCCGCCCGGTGCCGAGCTCCCGGCTGAAGTCGACCATCAGGGGGATCTCGGTCTCTGCGAACTCCTCGCTCTCCACCACCTCCACCCCGCCGGCCCCCCGAACCGTGTCGAGGACGTGAAAGTGGGTGAAGTTGAAGACGATCTCGAAGAGCGGCGCACCGCCTCGGCCCCCCCGCAGCTCCCCCATCGGGAAGCGACGGTGGGACAACGTCTCCCGCTCCGCCCGGAAGGCGAAACGGGCCAGATCTCGCCAGGCACCGGGCTCCAGGCGAGTCCGCAGGGGGAGGGTGTTGAGGAAGAGACCCAGGACCCGCTCGCCGTCCTCCCCCTCAGGCCGCCCGTTCGAAACCAGACCGGTGAGGAGATCATCGCGACCGGTGACCGCGGCCACCACTCGGAGATGAGCCGCAAGGAGCACACTCTTGAACGGCACGCCGAGCTCACCCGCGAGGGCTTCAAGCCCCGCGGAGACCTCCGTCGAAACCTTCACCGGCACCCTCTCGACGCCGAGCCCCAGATCGTCGCCGGGCTCGGGCCGCGGCAGCTCGGCGATCTCCGACCCCTCCAATCGCCCGGCCCAGAAATTCCGAGACTCGACCGACGCCAGGGTCGACCGCTCCAGGCGGACGAACTCCCGGTACGTCGCCTTGGGCGGCGGCGGCGCCGGCGGCACCTCGCCCCGGAGCAGCGCCTCGTAGGTGGCGAACAGCTCCGCCATCAGGGTCGCCACGCTCCAGCCGTCGAGGATCGCGTGGTGCTCGGTGAACCCGAAGTGGAACCGGCCCTCCTCCAGGCGGTGGACGTGGAGCCGCAGCAGGGGCGCTACGCTCCAGTCGAAGGGCGTCTCCCGCTCCCGTTCCAGCCACCCCTGGAGCCGCTCTTCTCGAGCGCTCTCCGGGAGCCCCCGCAGGTCGGAGACCGTCACCGGCGGCGCAACCTCCCGGTGGACGAGTTGGAGCGGCTCCGAGAAGCCTTCGAGGGCGAAGGAGGTGCGGAGCACCGGGTGGCGATCGATCAGTCGGCGCACCGCCTGCCGGAACGCCGCCTCGTCGAAGGCCAGGGAGACCCGCAGACCCCAGACGTTGTGGTACGCCGCCGAGCGCCCGTCGCCGTAAGCTCCCTCGAACACCATGCCCACCTGGAGGCGGGAGAGGGGGTAGGCGTCCTCGAGCCCGTCGGGGAGACGGCGCCGATCGGCCTCGTCCAGAAGGGAGAACGGACCCGCCGAAGCGTCCGGCACCCGGTCGCCGCCGCCGGCCGCTTCGGCGAGG
>CAZLLV010000252.1:0-5522 GCA_964560325.1 uncultured Thermoanaerobaculia bacterium
CACCGGGCCAACAGCGCCCCTCGTCGAGTGCGAATGGAAGGACGACGAACCAGCTTCGATAGGACGACCAGACAAGGACCGGCCGCCAAGTCGGCCGGCTTGACTTAGAGAGGCCTTCTCATGGAAAGGGGTCTGAGGCCGCCGAGCCGGCAAGCTCGGTGGGAGGGAAAGCCCGTCGAACCGGCGAAGCCGAAGCCAGGCGAGGCCCCCAGCGGACGTGCACCCAGCCGAGCCGTCCCGGAGGGTGCGCCCCCCGCGCCCCGGGCCGTCTGCTCGTTTCCTAAATATCGAACACCACGTGCCCGAACCAGCTCCCGTCCTCCTCCTCCCGCACCACCAACCCGTGCCAGGTCACCGCCTTCACATGCACCTTCAGAGGATGCCGCTTCTCGTCGAACCGCTCCCCGAGCGCCTCCGCCGTCAACCGCAACCCCTCCCCGCAATCCTCCACCCGCACCTCCGCCTCCCGAAACAGCAACCCATCGACATCGAACCGGTACACCAGCTCCCCCAACCACTCCACCATCAAAGACTCCAGATCCTCCGCCTCCACCTCCAGACCCAGCCCCTCCTCCGCCGCCACCGTCCCAGGATCCGTCACCGTATCCACGAAAGCCGCCAACGCCTCCGCGAAAAGCGCATTCCGCGAAGACGCCCGCAGCTCCACCGCCACATCCGCCGTGTGATCCAAGAACTGGTAGGGCATCGCGCCCGCTAGGATACGGCACATGACCCGAACCGACCTCCTCGCCGTCGCCCGCGGCGACCGCCCGGCCGACACCCTGCTCACCGACGCGCGGCTCGTCAACGTCTTCACCGGCGAGATCGGAGTCACCGAGATCGCCCTCGCAGGCGGCCACGTAGCCGGCGTGGGCCCGGGCTACCGCGCCGACGAGCGGGTCGATCTCGGCGGCCGCTACGTCGTCCCGGGCCTGATCGACGCCCACGTCCACATCGAGAGCTCCCTCGTCCGCCCGGCCGAGTTCGCACGCGCCGTCGTGCCACGCGGCGTCACCACCGTGGTCACCGACCCGCACGAGATCGCCAACGTGCTCGGGCTCGACGGCATCCGCTTCATGCTGCGCGACTCCGAGCGCGTGCCGCTCTCGGTGCTGGTCAACGCCTCCTCCTGCGTGCCGGCGACCGACCTCGCGACCGCCGGCGCGGCGCTCGAAGCGAGCGACCTGGCCGAGCTCCTGTCCGAGGAGCGCCTGCTCGGCCTCGCCGAGGTGATGAACTTCCCCGGCGTGATCGCCGGCGCGCCGTCGGTGATGGCGAAGCTCGATGCGTTCGCCGGCCGCGTGATCGACGGCCACGCGCCGGGGGTCACCGGAAAGGCCCTCAACGCCTACGTCGCCGCCGGCATCTCGTCCGACCACGAGGCGACGACCCTCGAGGAGGCGCGCGAGAAGGTGCGGCTCGGCATGACCGTCTTCTTGCGCGAGGCGACCAACGCCCACAACCTGAGGGCCCTCCTGCCGCTGATCGACCGCTGGACCGAGCCGCACCTCGCCTTCGCCACCGACGATCGGGTGCCGGCGGATCTGCTCGACCAGGGCTCGGTCGACCACATGGTGCGGATGGCGATCGCCCAGGGCGTGCATCCGATCTCGGCGATCCGCATCGCGACGCTCAACCCGGCTCGGCACTACCGGCTCGACGACCGCGGCGCGATCGCCCCCGGCCGCCGCGCCGACCTGGTGGTGATCGCCGATCTCGAGCACTTCGAGGCCGAGGAGGTCTGGGTCGCCGGCCGCAAGGTGGCCGAAGGGGGGCGGGCGCTGTTCGAAGCGCCGCCGGTCGAGGAGGCGGCGGTCGGCGGCACGGTGCGGCTCGCCTCCGGCGGGCTCGACTTCCGCATCCCGGTCGCGGACGGCGCGGGCTCCTCCGCATCGGGCGAGCCGACGGTGCGCGTGATCCGAGCCATCGCCGACCAGCTCCTGACCGAGCGGCTGGAGATGCCGGCGCGCGTCTCGGACGGCTTCGCGATCGCCGACCCGGAGCGCGATCTCGCGAAGATCGCGGTGGTCGAGCGGCACTCCGGCTCGGGGAGGATCGGCAAGGGCTTCGTGACCGGCGTCGGCCTCGCCGAGGGGGCGCTCGCCGGCACCTTCGCGCACGATCACCACAACCTGGTGGTGATCGGCGTCGACGACGAGTCGATGCGCGCGGCGGCCGAGGCGGTGGCCGAGGCGGGCGGGGGGCTGGCGGCCGCCCGCGGCGGCGAGTTGATGGCGCTCCTGCCGCTGCCGATCGCGGGGCTGATGTCGGCCGAGCCGGTCGAGGCGGTGCGCGAGCGGATGGACGAGCTGCTGGCGGCGGCCCGCGAGCTCGGCTCGAAGCTCCACGACCCGTTCATGGCGATGAGCTTCCTGACGCTCGAAGTGATCCCGGCGCTCAAGATCACCGACCTGGGGCTGGTCGACGTGGAGCGGTTCGAGCGCGTGCCCTTGTTCGTCTGATCACCGAAACGACCGGGCGATGCGGAAGCCGGCGTCGTCGAACCAGGCGTCGGGCGGCTCGGCGCGGCGCGCGGAGCAACCGATCTCCCGGAGCGGCTCGCGAAACGAGCCGCCGCGCAAGACCCGGGGCACGTCGTCCGGCTCGCCGTCGCGCACCGGCTCCTCGCCTTCGAGCGGGTACGGCCGGTAGACCGAGCCGGTCCACTCCCACACGCCCCCGAGCATCGCGTGCAGGCCGAAGCCGTTGGTCGGCTTCGCGTCGAGCGCCGGCACCCGGACGCCGCCGCCGCTGTTGCCCCGGTGCCAGGCGAGCTCGTCGGTCCGCCCGCCACCGTCCTCGGCGCCGCGGCAGGCGTGCTCCCACTCGATCTCGGTCGGCAACCGGATCGGCTTCCTCGCCACCTCGGCGTACCAGGAGCAGTACTCCGCCGCGTCGTACCAGGAGACCCCCACCGCCGGGTCGCGGTCGCCGGGCGACACCGGCGCTCGCTCGAAGCCGGGATCGAACGCCTCGAACTGCTCGTTGGTCACCGGCAGCTTGCTCAGATAGAACGGCTCGACGGCCGCGGTGAAGGCGGGCTCGGCGTCGCTCCCGGTGCCCGGGCCGGTCCCGCCCACGTGCGCCTCCCCTCCCGGGATCAGCCAGAGGATCGGCCGGGGGTAGGCGGTGTAGTACTTCCTCTCAGGCACGGTTATTGCTCATTTCCCTGGAGAAGACAACCAGTCGCCGCGGCTTCGGGGGACACTCCCTTCCGCGGTTCTGATGCACGAGATCTCTGAACACATGGAGGGAATCATGGCTACGAACAAGACCGACGGCAATACGAACAAGCCGAAGACGAAGACGACGACCATCTCGACCCCCAAGACCGGCTCCTCGCAGAGCGCTTCGACCCAGAAGCCGACGACCAAGTCGAGCACGCCCGCGAAGACCGGCGCCAAGAAGCCGGCGAAGCCGACCACGACCCGGTCGGCGAGCAGCGCGGCGGCCTCGAAGCGGGCGCCATCGACGTCCTCCGGCGCGAAGTCCTCGTCCAAGGGCTCTTCGCAGTCGACGACGGAGAAGGCGAAGCAGGTCGCCGCGAAGGCCAAGAACGCCGCGTCCGGCAAGGGCAAGATCCTCGCCGCCACCGCCGGCGTGGCCGCCGCCGCGGCCGCCGCGAGCGTCGCCTATTTCCGCGGCACCCGGGGCGGCAGCGCCAAGGACGACGGGCGCAATGTCTACCACATCCTCCCCGGCGACGAGGGCTGGCAGGTGAAGGGCGCCGGCAGCAGCAGCGCGGTCAGCAGCCACTCGACGAAGAAGGAGGCGCTGTCGGCGGCGCGCGACCTCGCGCACAGCAAGGTCCCGAGCCAGCTCGTCGTGCACAAGTCGGACGGCACGATCCAGGAGAGCTGGAGCTACGACGCCGAGACGAACTGACTCAGTTCCAGAACGAGTCCACGCCGCCGGCGACCGGGGCCTTGCTCGCCAGCCAGGCCTCGAACTCCTCCGGCTCCTGCACCGTCAGGAAGCCGCGCATGCGGTAGTGCCCGAGCCCGCAGAGCTGGGCGCAGGCGATCTCGTACTGGTAGTCGTCCTGCCCGGTCCGCTCGCGCATCTCCGCCGTCGTCACGGTGGGGACGAAGTGGACCGGGATCTCCATCCCGGGCATCGAGTCCTGCTTGACCCGCAGCTCGTTGAGCATGAAGCTGTGGATCACGTCCTTCGACGACAGGTAGACGATCACCGGCGTATCGACCGGCAGGTTGAGCTGGTTGATCGTGGTCACGTCGTCGGCCGCGGCCGGGTCGCTCCGGTCGAGCCCGAGCGGGTTCGTCTGCTGGTCGACGAGCGTCGCGGCGGCGCGGCCGAAGACGCCGTCCGGCCCCGGGTAGTGCACGTTCCACGCGAACTGCTCCCCGACCACCCGCACCTCGACCGCCTCGTCCTGGGCGGGGAACGCGTCGACGCGCTCGTACCAGAACGGGATCGAGAAGACGACCAGGAGCACCGCCTCGGCGAGCGCCACGCCACCCTCGGCGTACTTCGAGATGTTGGTCTGTGCGCCGCGGTAGGTCGCGACCGGGTTGCGCCGCCGGTTGAAGCGCACCAGCATGTAGACGAAGAGCGCGCTCCAGCCGACGAACAGGATGGCCATCAGCCAGTGGACGTAGCTCATGAGCCGGTCGAGCTCCGCCCCTTGGGCCGAGGCCAGCTCCGGCATACCGAGGAATTCGAGCATCGGTTCGTCTCTCCGTTCAGGCTCGCTCCGGCGGGACCGAGTGCAGCCCCCGCCGAGGATCCATGTTCTTGCGCACGTGGCGCCGGACGAGGAGCACCGCTCCCACGCCGCCACCGATCAACAGGTAGACCAGCCCGCCCAGGAAGACCACCGACAGCTTGGCGCCGTCGATCATCGACCCGCTCGCCTCGCCGTAGCAGACCGGACAGGCGAAGGCCGGAGCGGCGGCCAGCCAGCCGACGACCAGAGCCGCGATCGTCTGGAGTCTCTTTCTCATAGGTAGCTCACGTCCTTCATCTTCCGCACGAACTTCACCAGGTAGACCACCAGCGCCGCCGCCGCAACCGCCGCGATCCCGCCCAGGACGCGCTCCCACGTCCCGCCCGAGACGGTCCACCCCCACACCGCCACCCAGGCCGACAGCCCGATCGACACGACGATGAACACCACGTGGAACGCCTTGAGCGACATGCGGATCTAGAGCGAGATCTCGTCCAGGTTGGTCAGCACCGGCCCCAGGAGGACGGCGAGGAAGAAGACCACGGTGAAGATCAGGACGATGTAGATCAGCTTCTTCTCCGAGATCAGGTGCATGAAGTAGCACGCCACCAGGCTCCCCTTCACCAACGCCACCGCCAGCGCCAGCGCGACCGCGGGGCCGGTCGAGAGGTCGAGGTACGACACCGCCACCGTGACGACGGTGAGCACCATCAGGGCCACGAAGACCATGATGTAGGTTCTGACGTGCTTGTCGATGTCCGCGTGATCCGCCACGTTCACTCCTTCCTCACAGCAGGTACAGGACCGGAAACAGGAAGATCCAGACCAGGTCGAC
>CAZLLV010000253.1:0-13286 GCA_964560325.1 uncultured Thermoanaerobaculia bacterium
CGCATGCCGGGGCCGCTTGAAACGACCGGCTCCCGGCTGTGGCACCTGCGGCGAGGCGATCCCGGCGGCTGCCGCCGCGGCCGCGGACGGCGTGCCCGCTCCGGCCGGCGGATGGCTTTGCGGCGGCTGCCGGAGCGATCCACCCCCTTTCGCCGCGCTCGTCGTCCCCTGGTCGTACGAGGAGCCGGTCGCCGCCGTGGTCCGGGCGCTCAAGTTCGGGCGCCTCGACTACCTGGGCGGCCATCTCGCCCGGGAGCTGGCGGAGGCGATCGGCCGCACCGCGGCCGGAGCGGACGGCCGGGGTTGGGATGCGGTGGTGCCGGTGCCGCTCCACTGGCGCCGGCGCTGGAGTCGGGGCTACAACCAGGCGGAGCGGATCGCCCGCCCCCTCGCCCGCCGGCTCGGCGTGCCGTGCGTGGAGGCGCTCCGCCGCCGGCGGGCGACGCCGCCCCAGACCGGCCTCGATCGTAAGCGCCGTCTCGAGAGCCCCCGGCGAGCCTTCGGGCCGCGTCGGCGGTGGGCCGCCCGGTTCCGGTCCGGACGCGCGATCCTGGTCGACGACGTGACGACCACCGGGGCGACTCTGCGGGCGGCCGCGCTCGCCCTCCGGGAGGCGGGCTTCGACGAGGTGCTCGCGGTCGCCGCCGCGCGGACCCCGGACGAATAGGCCGTGGTACTCTGGTGGTCCCGCAAGGGGGATCGACGCGTGGCCGCGCCCGCGGAGCTCGGGTTGACACGGTTGCTTCGCGGATCTAGACTCGGCTACAGCTCGGAACTCTTCTTCATGCGCCGACTCGAACGACAGCTCACCCGTCTCGTCGCCCTCTCGCTAGGGCTCGCGGGGCTGGGTCTGGGGTCGCTGGCCGCGGCGGCACACGCCGCGCCCGTCGCGCGTGCGGTCGCGCCCGAAGCCGGCCCGCTGCGCGCGGTCGAGGCGGCCTCGCCGGGCGTCTTCGGGCGCGTCGTCGGCGAGGCCGACCCGCTGCCGGCGGTGCGGGTCTACGCCTACAAGCTCGCCGACCTGACCCTCCACCAGGTCCGGACGAACGACGCCGGACGCTTCCGCTTCTCCGAGCTGCCCGCCGGCCTCTACAAGATCATCGCGCACAAGGCGGGGTTCGTCCCCGCGGTCGTCATGCTCACCCGGGCTCGCGAGGACGCGCAGCAGTTCCTCGAGCTCCAGCTCGCGACACGCGGCGAGATCGACGCGCCGGAGGACGACGACTTCTGGGCCGTGCGCGACCGAATCCCGCCGGACGTTCTGCGCGAGATCACGAAGCCGGACCAGATCACCTCGGTCCGCCTGACCGACTCGCCCTTCCGCGGCGTCGACCCCGCCACGGTGCGCTTCGCCACCGAGATGGAGGCGATGACCGGCGTCGAGCACGTGCCGGCGATCGGGGGCGACGCGCTCTTGACCGGTGGCCAGGTCGGGCTCGAAGGGAGCATGGGCGGTGTCCGCGTCGGGCTCTCCGGCGACTACTGGCACCTCGGTCCGACGGGCACCTACCAGGACGCGGGCCAGGACTCAGGCGGCCAGATGCGCCAGATCGCCCTGCAGCTCGAAGGTGGGCCCGCCGCGGTCGGCCTCTCGACCCGCAACCAGCGTGTCGCGGGCGACGAGGGCGAGCCGGTCGACTTCGAGGTTCACCGCCTGAGCTGGAACCAGCAGCTCGGCGAGAGCTCGCGGACGCACGTGGCGGCGCAGTACACGAGCCAGGCGAACTACTACTCCAGCCAGAACTGGATCGTTCCGTTCGAGGTGCCGCGCCAGTCGAGCTCGTGGGAGGCGGAAGGCTCCTACACCGTCGAGCCCTCCGACCGCCTCAGCTTCCAGGGCGGCGTGCGCTACCGCGACCGCGAGGTCGGCGTCGAGAGCGCCGGGGCCTTCGGCGAAGGCGTGGAGCCGCTCCACGACGAGCGCCTCGACCTGTTCGGCCGGTCGGGCGTGCGGATCCGGCCCGCGGTGCTGGTCGAGTACGGCCTCTACACCACGCTGCGCGACGGCTCGCTGTCGCTCATCCCCCAGGGCGGCGTGGTGATGCAGCTCGGCGACCACTGGCAGGCCTCGACCCTGCTCAGCCACAAGCTCGCCTCGGACGGCACGCCGGGCCCGCGCGATTTCGTGCCGGCCTTCTACCACGAGTCGAACGCCTGCACGCAGGGCGAGGAGCGCTGCTACAAGCTCGCCTTCACCCGCGACGCCGGCGACGATTCGTCGCTCTCGATCGGCGCCGTCCACCGGGAGATCGGCGAGACGCTGCGGCTCTTCTTCAACGACGACTTCTTCAACCACCTAGAGAGCCTCTACCTGGTGCAGGGCGACGAGCTGCCCGAGATCCAGATGGGTTTCAGCCGGCGGCTCACGCCGAAGCTCCTGACCCGGTTCGAGTCGAACCTGGGAAGCGGCGGTGGCGGCATCTTCTACGCGGCCGACCTGTCGCGCTACGAGAACTCGGTGCGCTACCTGGTGACCTCGCTCGACACGCACTACCAGGGGACCGACACCGGGCTGTTCATCTCGTTCCACCACCTCGAGCAGGAGCTCGAGGCGCTGCCCCCGCTGCCGGGCGGCGTGCCGACCGGCTATGCGGGCTACGCACCGGTCGGTCCCACCGGCGGCTCCGGGCTCGCCGGCAAGGCCGGCATCGGCTCCGCCTCGACGGCACCGCGGCTGGAGCTCCAGCGGCTCCAGCTCATGCTGACGCAGGATCTCAACATCCTTCTCGACCTCGCCGCCGACTGGGCGGTCAAGCTCAACATGGAGGTCTCCCGGGGCAGCGCGCTCTCGGGCTCGGAGGAGGATGACGAGGAGATCCGCCGCCGTATCCTCGGCGGCTTCGCGGTGCGTTTCTAGTCCCAGCCGGGCCTTCCGACCGCCACATTCTTGCTTGTAGGGGCGGAGCCTTGTCTCCGCCCGCAGGGTACCTGGCGCGTCCTCGGAATCGGCGGGTTGGATCCAAAAAGTCGGATATGATCCATTCGCATGGATGGACGGCGTCAAATCGGCATGAAACGGGGGTTTTCGGCCGATTCAAGAAACCGTTTCCGTGGCACGGAACATGCTCCTGTCGTCGGACAGGAGTCCATAGTCTTCATGCCGAAGAAGCGTTTTCGCAATCACGTAGCGCTCGCGCTCTCCGTTTTGGCCGCGCTCGCCGTGGCCGTGCTCGGTGTGGTCAGCCTGGTGCGGGCGGTCGAGACGTTCCAGCCCGCGGGCTTCTCGGCGCGCGCCGCGGGCAGCGGCTGGGTGGTCGGCGAGGTCTTCCACCCGGAGACGGGGCTCGATCCGGGGGATCACGTCCTCCTCGCCGGGGGCGAGCCGGCCGCCGCGCTGGGCGAGCGCCTGCGCCGCACGGAGACCACCGAG
This sequence comes from uncultured Thermoanaerobaculia bacterium, assembly GCA_964560325.1. GTDB lineage: Bacteria > Acidobacteriota > Thermoanaerobaculia > Multivoradales > DATKCC01 > CAZLLV01. The sequence continues at coordinate 3,371 of CAZLLV010000253.1, forward strand.
CTGGTGGTGCTCCGGGGTGAAGAGCTGGTCGAGGTGCTCTACCGCCGGCCGCCGCTCGACGTCGATTGGCCCTACCTGATCCTCGCCTTCATCGGCAGCCTCTACCTCCTGATCGGCGTCTACACCGCGATGCGCGAGCGCCGGGCCGACGCCTGGCTCTTCTACCTCTGGTGCCTCGCGTCGGCCGGTCTCTACCTGGTCACCCCGACGACGCTCGCCGACCCGGCCGGGCGCCTGCTCCACGTGGCGGAGGAGCTGGCGCGGGCGCTCCTGCCGCCACTCACGCTCCACCTGTTCCTGGTCTTCCCTCGCCGCAATCCCGAGCCGGCCGCCGACGGCGCCGTGGCCGCGCCGGACCGGATCCGCTGGATGCCGTTCCTCTACCTGCCGGCGGCGGTCCTCCTCACGCTCCAGGCGGCGCTCGTCTTCGGCACCGGCCGCTGGCTCGAAGCGAGCGCCGCCACGCGCCTGCTCCCCGTCCTCGACCGGGCGAGCCTCGTCCACCTGGTGCTCTTCGGGCTGGCCGCGCTCGCGGTGCTGACGGTACGCCTCGCGCGCCACCGGGAGTGGGAGGAGCGGCGGCAGCTCCAGTGGATCGCGGTCGGGCTGGGCGTCGGCTACGTCCCCTTCCTGCTGCTCTACGTGGTCCCGTACACGCTGGGCGCCGGGCTGCCGCGTCCGCTCGCCGCCGCCGCGGTGGTGCCGCTCGCGGTGGTGCCGATCGCCTTCTCGTGGGCGATCCTCCGCTACCGGCTCTGGGACCTCGGCGTGGTGCTGCGGGAGACCGCGTCGACCGCGCTCACCGTGCTGCTCGCGGCCGGCGCCTTCGCCCTCGCTCACCTCGCGGTCTCCCGCGGCGTGCCGGAGGAGATGACGCTGGTGCGGAACTTCCTCACCTTCGGCTCGGGTGTCGTGATCGCCGGCCTCCTGGTGCCGACCCGGCGTCAGGTCGGTACGGCGCTCGAGCGCCTCCAGTACGGCCGGGCGATGTCGAAGCGGCGCGCCCTTTCGCGCCTCGGCCGCGAGCTCCTGATGGAGAAGAACCTCCACCGGCTCTGCCGCGAGCTGCTCGACGAGCTGGTCGAGGCGGTCGAGCTCGACGGCGCCAACCTCTACCTGGTGGAGGGGGGCCGCCTGATCCGCGTCCTGCCCGACGAGCGCATCCCGGAGGCGGTCGACTTCGAGGAGCTCGGGACCGAGATCTGGGAGCGCGAGCTCGAAGGGCTGACCGGCGTCTCGATGCCGGGGCGCCGGCTCGGAGTGCGCCAGCGCCTGTTCATCAGCGGCTTCCGCTACGCCTTCCCGCTCACCGTCCGCGGCGGTCCGGTGGGGCTCCTGATCACCACCTTCCGGGTCGGCGACGTGCCGCTGTCGAGCGACGACCTCGAGCTGGTGCGTCAGGTCACCGGCGGCGCCGCGCTCGCGATCGAGAACGCGCGCCTCTTCGAGAGCCTCCAGCGGCAGCTCGAGGAGACCGTCCACCTCCAGCGCTTCAACGAAGGGATCATCGAGTCCTCGCCCGCCGGCATGGCGGTGCTCGACACGGACGACCGGATCCTCTCGACCAACGCCGCCTTCGCCGCTCTCGTCCGCCGCTCGCGCGAGTCGCTCGCCGGCGAGCCGGTCGCCGAGGTGCTGCCGGTCGAGCCGCTGCCGCGGCCGGGCGAGCGGCTGGTCGAGGTGAGCTACTGCGACGCCGAGGGCGCCGAGCGCCACCTCCAGCTCTCGGTCGCCTCCTTCTCCGACGCCTCGCGCGCGGAGGACGGCACCTCGCCGGCCGATCTGCGGGTGCTGGTCGTCTACGACGTGAGCGACCGGGTGGCGATGGAGAAGAGCCTGCGCGAGAAGGACCGGCTGGCGGCGCTCGGGGTGCTGGCGGCCGGCGTGGCCCACGAGGTGAACACGCCGATCACCGGGATCTCGAGCTACGCCCAGATGCTCCTCTCGGACACGTCGCCCGACGATCCGAAGCACGAGATCCTGCGCAAGGTCGAGCGCCAGACCTTCCGCGCCGCGCGCATCGTCAACAACCTCCTCGACTTCGCGCGCAAGCGGGACGGCGAGCGGGCACCGATCGACCTCGGCCCGCTGGTGGAGGATTCGCTCGATCTCCTGGCCGAGCGCCGCGCGCGGAAGGGTGTCGCCCTCGAGCTGCGGCTGCCGGCCGAGCGGCTCGAGGTGTCGGCCGACGACGGCGAGCTCCAGCAGGTGCTGACCAACCTGGCGCTCAACGCGATCGACGCCATGGGAGAGGAGCGGGGCCGTCGGGCGGGCGGCACGCTGACGATCGAGGCGTGGGCCGAAGGCGGCCGGGCGCGGATCGCCGTCTCCGACACCGGGTACGGGATGACGCCCGAGGAGCTGGCGCGGGTCTTCGAGCCGTTCTACTCGACCAAGGCCGACCAGGGCGGCACCGGGCTCGGCCTCGCCATCAGCAAGGAGATCGTGGAGCGCCACGGCGGCACGCTGACCGCCGAGAGCGAGCCGGGGAGCGGCACCCGCTTCCTGGTCGACCTGCCGCTCCTGGGGCACGAAGCGCCGCCGGCCGCCGAGGCCAACGCGGCGGAACCATCCGATGCGGGCATGGAGTCTTCACGGCACGATGACGATCGACGAGATCGAAAGGATCGAGGAGGGGAGAGCGAGAGGAACGGATGAGCATCCTGATCGTCGACGACGAGGAGGTCCTCCAGGACGTCCTCTCGTCCCTGCTCCGCAAGGAAGGCTACGACGTGCTGAGCGCCCGCTCCGGTGAGGAGGGGCTCGAAGTCCTGGCCGAGAGCGAGGTCGACCTGGTCCTGCTCGACCTGATGTTGCCGGGGATCTCCGGCCACGACGTGCTCCAGCAGATCCGGCGCCGCGATCCCGACACGGTGGTGGTCGTGGTGACCGCCTACTCCTCGATCGAGGGCGCCATCCAGGCGATGCGCTCGGGCGCCTTCCACTACATCCCGAAGCCGTTCAAGAACGAGGAGGTGCTGCTGACCGTCCGCAAGGGCCTGGAGCAGCGCCGCCTGACCACCGAGAACCGGTCGTTGCGCGAGCAGCTCCGCGAGCGCTACTCGTTCGGCAACATCGTCGGCAAGTCGAAGCCGATGAAAGAGGTCTTCGACCTGGTGAAGCTGGCCGCCCCGTCGAAGTCGAACATCCTGGTGCTCGGTGAGAGCGGCACCGGCAAGGAGCTGGTGGCGAAGGCGATCCACCACCACTCGCGCCGCGCCTCCGGCCCGTTCGTCACCGTCAACTCCGGCTCCATGCCGCCCGATCTTTTGGAGAGCAACCTGTTCGGGCACGTCAAGGGCGCCTTCACCGGCGCCGTGTCGAGCAAGAAGGGGCTGTTCGAGGTCGCGAACGGCGGCTCGATCTTCTTCGACGAGATCGGAAACATCCCGATCGACACCCAGGCGAAGCTCCTGCGGGTGATCCAGGAGAAGGAGTTCATGCGCTTGGGCGCCGTCGAGACGATGAAGTCCGACGTGCGGCTCATCGCCGCCACCAACGCCGACCTGGAGGCCGAGGTCGCCCGCCACAACTTCCGCGAGGATCTCTACTACCGCCTGAACGTGATCACCGTGAGCCTGCCGCCGCTGCGGGCGCGGAGCGAGGACATCCCGTTGCTCGCCAACCACTTCCTCGTCCGCTACTCGCGGGAGAACGAGAAGCGGATCGAGCGCATCTCGCCCGAGGCCATGTCGTTGCTGATGGACTACAACTGGCCCGGCAACGTGCGCGAGCTCGAGAACGTGATCGAGCGCGGCGTGGTCCTCTCGACCGGCGACGAGCTCGGCGTCGACCTCTTGCCCCCCACGGTGCGCGAGCGCGAGGGCCTGGTGCCGAACGCGCCGGCGGCGCCGAACGGAGACGTGTCGCTCAAGGACGCCGTCTCCGAGTACGAGCGCCATCTGATCGTCCGGGCGTTGCGCCAGACCAACGGCGTGCAGAAGCACGCGGCCGAGAAGCTCAGGGTCAAGCCGACGACCCTCCACGAGATGATCAAGCGGCTCAACATCTCGGTCGAGAGCCTGACGAACTAGAGCGGTAGTATCGGCGCTCGCCGTTTCCCGAACCGAAAGGCCAGCCATGCTCCGGATTCCGAGCTCTCGAAAGCTCCGCGCGACCGCCCTGTCCACCCTCCTTCCGCTCGTCCTGGCGGCCTTCGCCGCCGCTGTGCCACTGGGCGCCCAGGACCCGGCCGCCTCGCCCGCCGAGGTCGCCCGCTCGATCGAGCTGATCGATCCGCTCGCCTACGGCCGGCTCCTGGAGCTGCCCGCCCTCGACCCCGCGGTGCCGTCGCCGGCGGAGTTCCTCGGCTACCCGCTCGGCTCCCGGTTCACCCACCAGCACCGGATGCGCGACTACCTGCACCGCCTCGCCGAGGTGTCGCCGCGGGTCGTTACCTGGACCTACGGCCAGAGCTACGAGGGCCGGCCGCTCGACCTGCTCGCGATCTCGACGCCGGGCAACGTCGCGCGGCTCGACGAGATCCGCCGGGAGCACCTGCGGCTCGCCGACCCGGCGGACCTTTCCGCCGAGGAGGTCGAGCGGCTCGCCACCGAGACGCCGGTCGTCGTCTGGCTCGCCTACGGCGTGCACGGCAACGAGTCGTCGTCGGCCGAGGCCGCCATGCTCGCCGCCTACGTCTTCGCCGCCGGTGGCGGGGAGTGGGAGGAGCTGCTGGCGAAGACCGTGGTGCTGATCGACCCGCTGGTCAACCCGGACGGCCGCGAGCGCTACGTCTCCTGGTTCGAGCGCGACCGCGGGCGCCTGCCCGACCCCGACCCGGAGGCGGACGAGCACGCGGAGCCTTGGCCCGGTGGGCGCACCAACCACTACCTGATCGACCTCAACCGGGACTGGTCGTGGCTGACGCAGCAGGAGACGCGGCTGCGGCTCGCCGCCTACCGGCAGTGGGAGCCGCAGGTCTACGTCGATTACCACGAGATGTTCCCGGCATCGACCTACTTCTTCCCGCCCGCGGCCGAACCGGTCAACCCGCTCCTCGACGCGCGGACGCTCGGCTGGCTCGACGTCTTCGGCCGCGCCAACGCCGCCGCCTTCGACCGCCAGGGCTGGCCGTACTACAAGGCGGAGGTCTTCGACCTCTACTACCCGGGTTACGGCGACTCCTACCCCGGCTTCCGGGGCGCCGTCGGCATGACCTACGAGGTCGCCGGGCACGGGCTCGCCGGGCTCGTCCTCGACCGCCGGGACGGCACCCGCCTCACCCTCGCCGACCGGATCGCCCAGCACTTCACGACCTCGACCGCGACCGTCCGGGCGGCCGCCGAGAACCGCAGCGAGCTGCTGCGCACCTTCGCGGCCGCGCGTGCCGACGCGACCCGGCGCGACGGCCCGGTCTACCTCTGGGAGGCGGACGCGCCGGAGGCCGGAGCGCTCGCCGAGCTCCTGGATCTCCACGGCATCCGCGTCGGCCGCCTCTCGGGCGAGACCCGCATCCGCGCCAGGGCTCTCGTCTCCCCCGACGGCTCGACCGAGGATCGCAGCTTCCCGGCCGGCAGCTACGTCGTCCACGCCGGCCAGCCGCTCGGCAAGCTCGCGCAGACGCTCCTCGACCGCTCGCCCGAGCTCTCCGACGAGTTCATGGAGCGGCAGCGCGCGCGCCTGGAGGAGAACGCCGGCACCGAGTTCTACGACATCACCTCCTGGTCGCTGCCGCTCGCCTTCAACCTCGACGCCTGGGTGGCGCCGGGTCCGGTCGAGGGGGAGGCGCTGGGGCTGCCGGACGCGGCCGGCGAGGCACCCGTGGCGGGCGAGGGGCGGGTCGGGTTCCTGGTACCGCCGGCCGGCCTCGCCGGTTACCGCTTCGCGGCCGAGCTCTTCGCCGAGGGCGTGCGGGTCCAGGTGGCGCTCGACGAGCTGTCGGTCGGCGGCGAGAGCTACCCCGCCGGCACGCTCTTCGTCCCCCGGCTCGGCAACGAGCCCGAGGCGCGGAGCGATCGCGACGGCGCCGGGCCGGAGCGCTCGCTCGACGCGGTGATCGCCGAGGCGGCCGGGGCGGCGGGGGTCGTGGCGCGCGGCGTCGACACCCACTACTCGACCACCGGCCTCTCGCTCGGCTCCGACCGGGTGCCGGTGGTGCTGGCGCCGAAGATCGCCCTGGCTTCCGGCGACGGCGTGTCGTCGAGCTCCTTCGGGTACCTCTGGCATCTCCTCGACCAGCAGGTGCGGCTGCCGTACACGCGCATCGACGCCTCCCGCCTGGGCGCCGTCGATCTCTCCGACTACCAGGTGCTGGTGCTGCCGCAGGGGGACTACGCCGGTGCGTTCGAAGGGAGCGCGGGGGACGCGATCGCCGCTTGGGTGCGCGGCGGCGGCGTGCTGGTGGCGGTCGGGCGCGCGCACGCCTGGCTCGCGGAGAAGGAGCTGACCTCGGTCGCGCGCTGGCAGCCGCCGGAGGAGGAGGCGCAGAGCGAGGAGGAGGCGGAGAACCCGCTGACCCGCCGCGCCATCGACACGCCGGGGGCGATCGTCGCGACCGAGCTGACCGAGCGGAACCCGCTCGCCGCCGGCCTGCCGTCCGCGCCACCGGTGCTGGTCGCCGGCACCATCGTGCTGCTGCCGACCGGCGATCCCCAGGTCGACGTGCTGACCGCCGCCGGCGAGGCCCCGGTGCTGACCGGCGTCGCCTGGCCGGAGGCCGAAGAGCGCCTCGCCGGCTCGCTGCTGGTGAGCCTCGAGCCGACCGGCCGCGGCGCCGTCGTCCTCTTCGCCCAGGAGCCCGACTTCCGCCTCTTCTGGCGCGGCACGGCGCCGCTCTTTCTGAACTCGGTCCTCTACCTCCCGAGTCTCGTGGGCACGGGGTACTGAAGACCGACGCAAACGCCGCTCGCCGCCCACCACGGCCCCGGCGGCCGGATCGCCCGGGTCCGCCGGTTCCCGGGTGACTCGTTTCCGCGCCTGGCCGCACTGGAGCCAGGGGAGATCGACCATGGGCGACCGAGGGGAAAACATTCTCGAATCCGTGTTGCGGGACGTACGGACGGCGTTGCGGCGTCTCCGGCGGGAGCCGGGTCCGGCGCTGACCGCGATCTTCGTGCTGGCGCTGGCGATCGGTGCCAGCACGGCGATCTTCAGCGTGGTCGATGGCGCTCTCTTGCGTCCGCTCCCGTTCCGGGAGCCGGAGCGGCTGGTCATGGTCTGGGTCGACAACACGAACCAGGGCTGGCCCGAGGACGTCACGTCGTACCCCACCTTCCTCGACTGGCGGGAGGCGAGCGAGACGGTCGCCCCGATGGCCGCCTTCACCACCGGCTCCTTCGCCCTCGCCGAAGGTCCCGGCGACGGCGAACAGGTGCCCGAGCGAGTCGAGGGAGCGCTGGTGAGCGCCGACTTCCTCTCCGTCCTCGGCGTCGCCCCCGCGCTCGGCCGGGACTTCCGGACGGAGGAAGAGGTCCTGGGCAACAACGCGGTGGTGATCCTCTCGCACGATCTATGGCAGCGCCGCTACGGCAGCCGGCCCGAAGCGATCGGCTCGCTCCTCTACGTGGACGGGGAGCCCCACGAGGTGGTCGGCGTGCTGCCGGCGGGCCACGAGCTGCCGGACGACGTGGAGGTCTGGGCGCCGCTCGCGCCGGGCGAGGGGCTGGCCCGGAACCGCGGCTTCCTCTGGTTGCGGGTGGTCGGCCGGCTGGCGCCCGGGGTCGGGATCGACGCGGCGCAGGCGGAGATGGACGCCGTGGCCAGCGGCCTCGCCGAGCAGTACCCCGAGTTCAACGAGGGTCTGGGTGTCAACCTGGAGCCGCTGCGAGAGGAGCTGATCGGCGACGTGCGGCGGTCGCTCCTCGTGCTCTTCGGCGCGGTGGGCGCCCTGTTGCTCATCGCCTGCGCGGACGTGGCGGGACTCTTCCTCGCCCAGGCTCGCCGCCGAGGCCGGGAGATCGCCTTGCAGAGCGCCCTCGGTGCTCCGCGCGGGCGCCTGATCCGGCAGCTCATGACCGAGAGCCTGGTTCTGGCGCTCCTCGGCGGCGCCGCCGGTGTCCTGCTGGCGGCCTGGGGAACGCGCCTGCTGCTGGCGATGGCACCGCCCGCTCTGCCGGCCAGCGCGGAGGTCGGTGTCGACGGGCGCGTGGTGATCTTCGCCCTGCTCCTGGCGTCGGTGACGGGAGTTCTCTTCGGACTGCTCCCGGCGTTTGCCAGCGCCCGGCCGGACCTCGCCAGCCTGCTCAAGTCGGGCAGCGCAGGAAGCGGCGGCGGACACCGGGGCGCCCTGTCGGGCCGCGTGCTGGTCGCCGGGCAGATCGCCGTGGCGGTGGTCCTTCTGGTCGGGGCCGGACTGCTCGCCGAGGACTTCCGTCGCCTGCGCGGGCTCGATCCCGGTTTCCAGCCCGAGAGCGCCCTCACCCTCCAGCTCGAGCTGCCGCGGCCCGCCTACCCCCAGCCGGAGCAGAGCCGGGACTTCTACGAGCGATTGACCGATCGGATCGAGCGCCTCCCCGGCGTCCGCTCCGTCGGCGGGGTCAGCGCCATCTTCGAGGGCCAGGGCTACCTCTCCGCGCCGTTCGTGGTCGAAGGGCGTCCCGCCCCGCGGCCGGGGGAGCAGGTGGAGGTGGCGATGAGCGCCGCCACTCCCGACCTGTTTCGCACCCTCGGCATCCCCCTCGTCGCGGGTCGCGACATCCGCCCCACCGACACCGCCACCGCACCCCGCGTAGTGGTGGTCAGCCGGTCCATGGCCGAGCGCTACTGGCCGGGCGGCGATCCGCTGGGCGCGCGCATCAAGTACGGCCGTGCCGACAGCCCGACGCCGTGGATGGAGGTGGTGGGCGTGGTCGGCGACATCCGGAGCGGCTCCCCCTCCGAGGAGCCGCGGCCGTCGACCTACCTCCCGCTGGCTCAGCAGCCCCGCTTGACGATGACCTTCGTGGTCCGGACCGCGGGCGACCCGCTCCGGATGGCGGCACCGCTGCGCGAGGTGGTCCACGAGGCGGATCCGAACCTTCCGATCACCGCGCTCGCCCCTCTCACCGATCTGCTCGCCGAGCGCACGGCGGCCGAGCGTTTCAACCTGACCCTGGTGGCCGTCTTCGCCGTCACCGCGCTGGTGCTGGCCGCGCTCGGAGTCTTCAGCCTCCTCGCCTACACGGTCGCCCGCACGCAGCGCGAGATCGGAGTCCGCATGGCCCTGGGCGCCGATCGAGGCGAGGTCCGGCGCATGATCCTCCAGCGCGCCGCCGCCCTCGCGCTGGTCGGGATCGGTCTCGGCCTGGGCGCCGCCGCCCTGGCGACGCGGTCCCTGGCCGGCATGCTCTACGGCGTGAGCGCGGTCGACCCCTTCGTTTTCGGAGCCGTAGCCCTGGTGCTGCTCGCGGTCGCCCTGCTCGCCGCCTGGCTACCCGCGCTACGGGCGACCGGGATCGCTCCCAGCGGCGTCCTGCGGGTGGAGTGAGCATCCCGCCAGCTCCGTCAGCAGTCGCTCGACCGTCGCAGCCAGCTCGTCGACCCGGGGCGGCTGGACGATCGAGGCGTGGTCGCCGGCCACCCAGGCGAGCCGTACTTCGTCGACCCGCGGCTCCCATCCCCGTGTCGCGTCGGCACCGGTCGCTTCCGCACCGGCCCGCACGAGACCGAGCGCCCCGCCGAGCGGTCCGCCACGGTAGCCGGCGAGGATCTGGGCGTTGTGGCGCCAGCGCCGGAAGAGCACGTCGACCGACGCCCGGTCGACTCCCGGCGGCAACAGCCGGAGCGCGGTGGCCGCGTGCAGCAGGTGGTCGAGGACCTCGGCGGTATCCGAGGCATCCGCTGCCGGCGGCGCGAGCTTCGCGAGGTCGCGCTCGGGGCCCAGGAAGTCCTGGGCGAACGCCCGCGCCGCGGCCGGTCCGTCCGGCGGCGCCGCCAGCTCCGGCCGTCCGGGCGCGGGCGAGTCGATCACCACCAGGGCGGCGGGCCGTCGGCCGGC
>CAZLLV010000254.1:0-2627 GCA_964560325.1 uncultured Thermoanaerobaculia bacterium
GGCGGCGCGCGACGCGATCTCCGGTATCCAGCTCCCGGAGGACTTTTCGCTCCTCTTCGGCGGCGAGTACCAGGAGCAGCAGGCGGCGCGGCAGGACTTCCAGATCGCCATCCTGATGGCGCTGATCCTCGTCTACATGCTGATGGCCGCCCAGTTCGAGCGCTTCCTCGATCCGCTGATCGTCATGCTCGCGGTGCCGATGGCGCTGATCGGCGTGGTGCCGACGCTCCTCTTGACCGGCACGACGCTCAACATCCAGAGCGTCATGGGCCTGGTGATGCTGATCGGCATCGTGGTCAACAACGCGATCGTGCTGGTCGACGCGATCAACCTGCTGCGCCGCGACTACCAGATGGGAGCGGCCGATGCGGTGATCGAGGCCGGGCGCCTGCGCCTGCGGCCGATCCTGATGACCACCGCGACGACCGTGCTCGGCCTGGCGCCGCTCGCGCTCGGCCTCGGAGCCGGCGCGGAGATCCAGGCGGCGCTCGCGCGCGTGGTGATCGGCGGCATGCTCGCTTCGACCTTCGTGACGCTGCTGCTGATCCCGGTCGCGTACTCGACCGCCACCGGCCTGATGGCCCGGGCAAAGGCGAGCCGCTGGCTGTCGAAGGGCAAGGGCGGAGGTCCGCAGCCCGAAGAGGAGCGGGCGGCGACCGCGTAGACTCGCCCGACCGATGCACCGCGCCCGTCTCGCCCTCGTCCTGGTGCCGCTCTTGATGAGCGCGGCGCTGCTCGCGACCCTGGTGACCACCTACATGGCCGTGCGCCGCGGCCTCGACACGCTGGTCCTCGGCCAGGGCGACGCCCTCCTCGACGCGCTCGCACACCACCCGGGCGACCGGCTGGCGGAGGACTTCCTCGCCACCATGCTCGCCGAGCAGGCGCCGGAGGGCCTGCGCTGCATCGTGGTCTTCGACCGCTCGATGGCGCCGCGCGCGGTCGCCGGCGAGTGCCTGGCGGAGGGACCGGACGAGCTGCGGGCGGCTCTCCTCGGCGTGCAGGCGCACGAGGTGCTGGAGGTCGAGGACCGAGTGCGGATGACGCGCGGCCTGCCCCGCGAGCCCGCCTTCGCCCCCGGCGCGACCCTGCCCCGCGACGCGGTGATGGTCGAGTTCGAGCCGCTGATGCGCCGCGAGCTCGAGCACGGGGCGCTCCGCAGCCTGGGGATCGGCGGCGTCGCCTCGCTGGCGCTGGTCGCGGTCGCCGTCGGGCTCTGGAGGTTCAGCCTGCGCGAGGAGCGGATGAAGGCGACGATGGAGCGCGACCGCCGCCTCGCCTCGCTCGGCGAGATGGCGGCCGTCCTCGCCCACGAGATCAGGAACCCGCTGACGTCGATGAAGGGGCACGCTCAGCTCCTCGCCGAGCGGCTCGACGCCGGCACGCCCGAGCGCGGCAAGGCCGACCGGGTGGTCGGGGAGGCGGTACGGCTGGAGCAGCTCACGGCCGATCTGCTCTCGTTCATCCGTTCGGAGAACATCGAGCGCCGGAGCGTCGATCCGCGAGCGGTCGCCGAGGCGGCGGCCGAAGACGTGGGGCGCGAGCACGTCGAGATCGACGCCGCCGGCGCTCCCGCCGCCTGGTCGCTCGATCCACGCCTCCTCCAGCAGGCGCTCGCCAACCTGCTGCGCAACGCCCTCCAGGCGACCCCGAACGGCGACCCGGCGACGCTCTCGATCGCCGAGGAGGACGGCCGGCTGGTCTACGCGGTGCGCGACCGGGGCGAGGGGATCGACGAGGCCGACCGCGAGAAGATCTTCGAGCCGTTCTACACCACCCGTGTCCGGGGCACCGGCCTCGGCCTCTCCGTCGCCCGCCGCATCGTCACCCTCCACCGCGGCGCCATCGAGACCGTGAACCACCCGGAAGGCGGCGCCGTCTTCCGGATGGCGATCCCGGCCGGGTAGGAGGCGCGCCGTGGCGGCGATCCTGGTGGTCGACGACGAGGAGGGCATCCGCTCCTTCCTCGCCGAGGTGCTCGAGACGGCCGGCCACCAGGTGACGCAGGCGGCGGACGGCGCGGCGGCGGCGAAGCTGCTCGACGACCGCGGCTTCCACCTGCTGATCACCGACCTCAAGATGCCGGCGATGGACGGCATGGCGCTGCTCGCCAAGGTGCGGGCGGAGCAGCCGGAGACCGAGGTGATCGTGCTCACCGCCCACGGCTCGGTCGACGGCGCGGTCGAGGCGATGAAGCTCGGCGCCTTCGACTACGTGCAGAAGCCGCTCTCCGGCCCGGACGAGATCCGCCTGCTCGCCGCGCGCGCCGCCGAGCGCTACTCGCTGCGGGCGCTCGAGGACCGGACGCGGAAGGAGGCCAGCGGCCACCCGCCGCTTGGCTACGGGGCGGAGGCGATGAAGCCGGTTCAGGCGGCGCTGCGCAAGGTGGCGCCGACGCAGGCGACGGTGCTGCTCCTCGGCGAGAGCGGCACCGGCAAGGAGGTGGCGGCGCGGGCGGTCCACGCCTGGAGCGCGCGGCGGGACGGACCGTTCGTCGCCATCAACTGCGCCGCCGTCTCCGAGCACCTGCTGGAGGCGGAGCTCTTCGGCCACGAGAAGGGCGCCTTCACCGGCGCCACCGCGACCCGCCGGGGACGGCTGGAGCTCGCCGCCGGCGGCACCTTCTT
>CAZLLV010000255.1:0-5227 GCA_964560325.1 uncultured Thermoanaerobaculia bacterium
GAAGACCTCCACCGGCACCCGCTCCCGGGCGGCGGCGGTGGCGAGGACGTGGCGGACGCCGGAGTCCGCCACCAGGAATCGGAGCCGCTCCGGCGGCAGCTCCGGGTCCAGAGGGACATAGAAGCCGCCGGCCTCCAGGACCGCCAGCAGGGCCACCACCATCTCCGGCGAGCGCCCCGCGAGAACGCCCACCGCCACCTCCGCCCCGACCCCGTGGGTGCGGAGCCGGCCGGCGAGGGCCGCGGAGCGGCGGAGTAGCGCGCCGTAGCTCAGGCTTTCGCCGTCGCTCTCCACGGCCACCGCGTCGGTCCAAGCCGCCGCCCGCTCCCGGATCAGCTCGTCCAGGGCCCGCTCCGCCGCCCACGGCGCGGCTGTGTCCGACCACTCCGCGCGCACCTGGTGCCGCTCGGCCCGGGTCAGGAGGTCGAGGCGGTTCACCGGCCGCTCCGGCGCCTCGACCACCTCCCCGAGGAGGGTCAGGAAGGCCCTGCGCAACCGGAGCGCCGTGGTGGTGTCGAACAGGTCGGTGGCGATCTCCAGCGAGCCCAGCATGCCGTGCGCGCTCTCCGCCACGGCCAGGGTCAGATCGAACTTGGCCGACGCGTTGTCCGCCGCCAGCCCCCGGATGCGGGACCGGCCGCCGGGGTCCCGCGCCGGCTCGCCGCCGGCCATCCCGGGCACCCCGGACCGGGTGTCCTGGTGGACGAACATCACCTGGAAGACGGGGGAGTGGGCGAGGCTCCGCTCCGGCGCCAGCTCCTCCACCAGAGTCTCGAAGGGCAAGTGCTGATGCTCGAACGCGCGGAGCACCCTGTCCCGGACCCGCGCCAGCAGGCCGGAGAAAGGCTCCTCCGGCTCGATTCCGGTGCGCAGGACCACGGTATTGGTGAAGAAGCCGATGAGAGGCTCCACCTCGACCCGGTGGCGCCCGGCGATCGGTGTCCCGATCACCACGTCCTCCTGCCCGGACCAGCGCCAGAGGAGGGTCTGGAAGGTGGCCACCAGGGCCATGAACGGAGTCACCCCACGGCGCCGCGCCAGCACCGCCAACCCCTGGGCGGTGGTCTCCGGCACCTCCAGGGGGAAAACCTCGCCCCGCAGGCTCCGCACCGGCGGCCGGGGGCGGTCGGTAGGCAGCTCCAGCATCGCCGCAGCGCCGCGCAGTGCCTCCCGCCAATGCTCGATCTCTCCTTCGAGGACGGCGTCGGAGAGCCAGCGGCGCTGCCAGGCGGCATAGTCGGCGTACTGGATCGGCAGCTCCGCCAGCCGCGGCTCCTCTCCGCGGGCGAGGGCGACGTAGCACCGCTCGTACTCCTCGATCAGGATCGCCTTCGAGCCGAGATCGCTCACCACGTGGTGCAGGCTCGCCAGCAAGACGTGGACCGGCTCGCCGGCTGCCGTCGCCGCGCCCTCGGCTCCTTCGTCGAGCCGGACCAGAGCGACCCGGAAAACCGGCCCCCGCGCCAGATCGAACGAACGGGAGCCCTCCTCCCGCACCAGGCGTTCGGCCTCCTCCTCGGCGCGCTCCGGGATCAGGCCCGACAGATCGATCATCGGCAGGGGCACGGGGGCCGGCGGATGGATCACCTGGACCGGCGAGTCCTCGAAGGAGGCGGTGAAGGTCGTCCGCAGCACCTCGTGGCGCGCCACCACGGCGGAGAACGACCGGGCCATGAGCGGCGGGTCTACCGGCCCGACGAGCCGCAGGCTCATGGGTACGTTGTAGGCGGTCTCCTCCGGGTCGAGCTGGTGCAGGAACCAGAGCCGTTGCTGGGCGAAGGAAAGAGGCAGCGGCCGGCCGTCTCGGGGCAAGGGCGCGAGGGGTGGCACCTCCGGCCGATCGGCGGTGCGGGCCGCCTCCACCGCAGCGGCCAGCCCTTCGATCGTCGGCCGCTCGAACAGGGTCCGCAACGGCAGCTCGACCGCCAGCACCGAGCCGATCCGGGCCAGGACCCGGGTCGCCAGGAGGGAGTGCCCACCGAGCTCGAAGAAGCTCTGCTCCGCCCCCACCGACGGTAGGCCCAGGATGTCGCACCAGACCGCGGCGATCACCTGCTCCACCGGCGTCCGAGGGGCGCGGCCCCGGGGGGCCGAAGCCGCCAGCTCCGACGGATCGGGGACCGGGAGGGCCTGCCGATCGATCTTGCCGTTGGGGGTCAGGGGAAGGCTCGGGAGGACGCTCCACGCTCCGGGGATCATGTAAGGCGGCAGCCGGCCGGCCAGGCCGTGGCTCAGCTCCGCCGGATCGAGCGAGACGCCGGGCTCGGGGACCAGCCAGGCCACCAGACGGCCCTCCCCGGGCCGGTCCGAGCCCCCCTCGGCTCCCGGTCGGACCACCCCGGCCACCGCGGCGACGACCCCCGGCAGGTCGACGAGCGCCGCCTCCACCTCCCCCAGCTCGATCCGGTAGCCCCGGAGCTTCACCTGGTGGTCGACGCGACCGAGAAACTCCAGCCCGCCGTCGGGCCGCCAGCGCGCCAGGTCGCCGGTCCGGTAGACACGCCCGCCGGGCTCGGCGCCCTCGGCGTCGGGCACGAAGCGCTCGGCGGTGAAAGACGGCCGCTCCAGATAGCCACGCGCGACGCTCGCGCCGCCGATCCGCAGCTCGCCGATGGCGCCGGTCACCACCGGCCTCCCCCAGGCGTCGGCCAGGGAGACCCGCACCCCGGCGAGAGGACGGCCCAGCGGTGGACCGGTCCGGTAATCCGCCGCGAGGTCGATGCGGTGGGTGAGGACGCCCACCGTCGTCTCGGTGGGTCCGTAGTGGTTGTGGAGAGCGAGACCTGGCGGCGCCGCCGAGGCGATCCGTTCGACCAGCTCGGCGGTACACGCCTCGCCGCCCACCACCAGAAGGCGCCGGGGGACGATCTCTCCCGCTCTCTCGGAGCCCAGGAGCGCGGCCAGATGCGAGGGCACGATCTTCATCCCCTCCACTCGGTGCCGCGTGACGTGGCGGGCCACCGCGTCTGCCTGGGCCGCCGTTTCCCGGTCGAGGACGTGGAGAGTACCGCCCAGGGCCAGGGCGGGCAGCAGAGTCGTCAGCCCCAGGTCCGCCGCCAGCGTCGACACCAGGACGAACGACCGGGGTGCGTCGTCCGCTTCCAGGGCGAGGCGATCGACGGCGGCGTCCAGGTAGGCGGCGAGTTGCCGGTGCTCCACCACCACTCCCTTCGGCTGCCCGGTGGAGCCGGAGGTGAAGAGGACGTAGGCGGCGCTCTCGGGCGCCGTCGGCGCTTCGAAGACGGCTCCGACTTTCGGCGGGTCCGGCGGGAGCTCGCCGTCGATCGAGATCTGCCGGAGGCCGTTCGCCGGCAGGCGCTCCGGATCGGCGAGGGCGTCGCCGGTGCCCAGGACCACCGGGGCTCCGATCTCCTCCACCATCGCCGCCGCGCGGTCCGGGGGCGACTCGGGATCGATGGGGACGTAGGCGCCGCCGGCGTGGAGGACCGCCAGCATCCCTACCACCGTCTCGATACGCCGGTCGGCGACCAGGGCCACCCGGGTCTCCGTGCCCACCCCCGCGGCCCGCAGCTCGCCCGCCAGGCGAGCCACCCGGGCCGCCACGGCACCGTAGCTGAGGGACTGTCCGTCCGGCGCCACCAGAGCGACCCGGTCGGGGGCCTCCGACGCCCGACGCAGCACCCGCCGGTGGAACGCTTCACCGCTCCCGGCCGCCGCCGGGCCCGTCCCCAGCTCCACCAGGAGCCGGTGGCGCTCCGCCGCCGGCAGGATCTCTACCGTCCCGACGGGCCGCTCCGGCGTGGCGGCGAGGCGACCGGCGAAGGCGGCGAAGGCGTCCGCCAGCCGCCGGGCCGTCGAGCCGTCGAGGCGGGACCCGTCGTAGCGCAGGGTCAGGGCCGGCCCGGCGGCGCCCGACTCCCAGGCGAGCTGAAGGCGAAAGGTCTCCTCGACGGTGCGGATGGAGACGATCTCGAATCGGACGCCACCTCGCCCGGACGGTGCCGGGAGGCGATCGGCCCGCCACTGGAACGGGAACGCCGGGCCGTCTCCACCGAAGCCCTCCGGCACCCCCTGCTGCTGCCAGCGCTCCGCCTCCCGCGCCGCCGCCTCCAGGCGGCTCGCCAGGGTGCGTGGGGAGTCGGACGGGGCCACCCGCCCGAGAAGCGGCAGGAGTCGGGCGTAGAGGCCGAGACCGTTTCGCAACTCGGGGTACGAGCGGCCGTCGAACACCTGGGCCACCGGCGCCTCCGCGCCACCGGTCAGACGGTCCAGGAACGCGGTCCAGGCGGCGCGCGGCAGCGACGCCGCTCCATCGGCTCCGGCTCCCGCCGTCGCGAGCCCGAGCGCCGGATCGAGGGGCACCGCGACCTCGGTGGGGCGGAAGGCGCCGCTCGCCGGGCGCTCCCCGGGGAGCGCCGGCGGCTCCGCGCCCTCCCATCGGCGCCAGTAGGCCCGCCAGGTCTCCTCCGCCTCGGCCAAGGAGGACGACGTCTCCGCCTGCCAGTCGGCGAAGTCGACGTACTGAAGCGGCTCTTCGACCGGCTCGGGGTTACTGCCGTAGGCGTCCGCCAGCTCCTCCACCAGGCGCTCCAGGCTGCGCCGGTCGGTGGCCACCGCCGGCAGGTCGAGGACCAGGAGCGCGTCGTCCGGCGCCCGCACCAGCAGGCTCGCTGCCATCACCGGACCCGCCACCGGATCCACCGGCAGGTCCTCCGGGGCGGGCGGCTCCGGCCCCGCCAGCCGGCCCACTGACACGGCCCGCTCCACCTCCGGGCGCCCGGTCAAGTCGATCACCCGCCAGCGGGGCTCCAGGAAGTCGTGGACCACCTGCAACGCCTCGGGGCCTCCCGGCACCATCCCGTCGAGCGTCGTCCGCAGCACCTCGTGACGCGCCACCAGGAGGCGCAAGGCGGCACGGACCGTCGTCGGGTCCATCGGTCCGTCGAGACGGAGCACCAGGCGGGCGCCGATCCCTCGCGCCTCGCCACGGCGCCCGAGCCGGCGCTGCTGGGGAGACGCGGCGAATCCTTCGGCGACCCCGCTCTCCTGGCGGGTCACCACGAGTCGGTGTCCTCTCCCGATGGCTCGCCCGGCTCCGCCGGCGGGGCGGTCACCCGCCGGACGGGGTGTCGGGCCCGACCGGCCCGGCCGCTCCGCAGGCGACTCCGATCCTCCCGTTCCATCCGCCGGCGCTCGGCGTCGACCGGCTCTCCCAGGTCGCTCAGCCGGGTCTCCGGCGCCTCCGCCACGCAGGCGGCGATGCGCT
>CAZLLV010000256.1:0-11169 GCA_964560325.1 uncultured Thermoanaerobaculia bacterium
ACCCACACGCCGTTCGATCCGGGCGCCTTCAGCGATCACGCCGCGGCGAAGGCGGAGAGCCTCGCCGCGCGGCTCAACCGCCGGCTGTTCGCGGACAACGAGCTGATCGCGACGCTCGAGGTGGCGACCGCCGGCATCCGCCAGCTCACGGGCGCGAGCTGGTCCTCCAACGACGAGTCGTGGCGGGTGCGCGCGGTCGCCGACGAGCTGCGCCGGGTGGAGGACCTGATCGCCCACCCGGGCGCCTCCTGGGCCTTCCAACCGACCTTCGACCTGGGGCCGGGCTTCCGGCAGGTGCTGTCGCAGATCCGAGCCTCGGAGCTCCTCGGCCCGGAGGTGGCGGACCGTGTCGCGCGGGCGGCCGAGGGCGAGTGGATCTCCTACCGCCGCCGGCTGACCGGCTACACGACTCAGCTCACCGGGCCGCTCCTGGCGCTCGACCGCGGGCAGCCGCAGCTCGCCCCCGACGCGCTCCTGCTGCAGGCGAACCTCGACCGCTTCCTCGGCCAGAGCTTCGCCGCCGAGACCGAGCCGACCTGGCTGGCGGCGGAGATGCCGCCGGGCGTCGACCTGGACTGGAACCTCGACCTGCTGCGCCGGGCGATCGCGCTCTACGAGCCGTACCAGCGCTTCCGCGAGAACACGCTGCCGCTCTCGCCGCCCGAGGTCCGGCCGGCGCTGGACTCGGTCGCCCGCGAGCGCCTGGGCGCCAACATGGTGTCGCTGATCGCCGAGGCGCAGTCGTTCGAGCCGCTGCCGGACGGCCGTTCGGCGGCCGCGCTCGAACGCCGGTTGCGCCGCCGGGTCGCCGCCTTCGAGGCCGCCGCCGAGCCGTTGAGCCAGCTCCTGACGCGGCTCGACGAGCTCGGGCTCTGGCAGGCGCGCGAGGATCTGACCGACCTGGTGGTGCAGCAGGGCGGCCGGCTCCTCTCCCAGGTCGACCACCTGCTCGGATCGCGCGCTCCGTACGCGCCCCGACAGGGCGGCTTCGGGTGGTGGGACGGTGCCGCTCCGGCCGGGCTCGCGGCGTTCGACGTCGAGAGCCCGGACGATCTCGCCGGCTACCTCCAGCTCCAGCGCCAGCGCTTGGAGGGGATCGCCCGCGACTACGCCGAGCCGCTCGTGACCTGGCTGGAGCAGACCGGCGCCGCGAACGACCCGTCGGTGCGCACGCTGGTGCGGCGCTGGGACGGCATCCTCACGGCGCTCGACGACCACGCGGCGCAGAAGCCGGGCAACTCGGTCGCTCGCCTGGAGGAGTTCATCGGCCAGGACATCGCGTCGCTCACGCTCGACGGCTGCTTCGCGGCCATCCCGGCCCGCGCCACGGCGACCGCCGGTTCCGATTACTTCCTCGAGAACCGCGAGCGGCTGCGGAGCGACCTGCTCGCCCGCTGCCGGGCGCTCGCCGCCGACCGCGCGGTCGCGAGCTACTCCGAGCTCGCCGACCTCTTCAACGGCCGGCTCGCCGGCCGCTACCCGTTCTCCGAGAGCCCCGACGCGGCCTACGTCGCGGAGGCGGCGCCGGAGGACGTGCGGGGCTTCTTCCGCCGCTTCGACACCGTCGCGCCGCTCCTCCGGGAGGCGGGGGGTTCCGAGGGGGCGACGACCGCCGGGCTGCCGCGCGCGGCGCTCGACTTCGTCGACGAGATGACGCGCGTGCGCCGCTTCTTCGCGCCCTGCCTCGACGCGGAGACGCCGGCGCCGGCGCCGCTCTACGACGTGGCGGTCGACTTCCGGGTCAACCGGGCGGCCGAGGTCGGCGGCTCGCAGATCATCGAGTGGTCGCTCGACGTGGGGCGCGAGCGGCTGACGAACCGGAGCGAGACGCTCCGCACCCGCTGGGGCCCCGGCGAGCCGGTTCGGCTGACGCTGCGCTGGGCCGCCGACTCGCCGCGCGAGCCGGTCGCCACCTCGGTGCCCGAGGTGCGCGCGTGGTCGTCGGTCGAGGGGCGGACGGTGACCTACGAGTTCCGCAACCGCTGGTCGCTCCTCTCCGCCTTCGACGTGCTGCGCGCCCGGCCGCGCGACGTCCAGGCCCACGCCTCGCTCGATCCCGGCACCCTCTACCTCGGCGTCGACACCCGGCGCGTCGGATCGGACCGCGTCGACCCGGAGCCGGCGGAGGTCTACGTGCGGCTGTCGGTGCTGCCGCCCGACGGCACCGAGTCGCTGACCGTGCCGCGCTTCCCGGCCAGCGCGCCGGCGCTGCGCGGCCGCGGAGAGACGCTGTGAGCCCGGCGCCGGGAGCGGTGGCGGACGTGCGACCCGGGGCGGCGCCCGCCCTGGAGGAGCTGCTGGCGCCGATCGCGGGCGAGGATCCCGCGGGAGGGTCGCTGCGCTACGACGTCATCCACGACGAGATTCGCGAGCTGCGCCGCGAGGACGACCCGACGCTGCCGCAGGGGGTCTGGCGCCACGAGCTCAAGCGCGCCGACTGGAACGGCATCATGCGGGTGACTTCGGAGGCCCTCTGCTCGCGCAGCAAGGATCTCCAGATGGCGGTCTGGCTGGCCGAGGCGTGGGTGCGCCTCGACGGCCTCGCCGGCCTCGAGCGCGGCGTCGAGCTGGTCGCCGGCCTGATCGAGCGCTACGGACCGGAGCTCCATCCGCGGATCGAGGACGACGCGGGCGACCCGGCGCTGCGGCTCGCCGCCCTCGGCCGATTGGAGGGGGCGCTCCCGGATGCGCTCCTCTGGCTGCGGATGACCCGGCCCCGGGGGGAGGACGGGGAGGTCCACACCTGGGGCGACTGGAAGCGCGCGCTCTACCTCGAGAACCTGGGCTCGGCCCATCCGGAGGCGGCGGCCGAGGCGGGCGGCGTATCCCGCGAGAAGTTCCTGGCGAGCGCCGGGCTGACGCCGGCCGGTTTCTACCCGCCGCTCGCCGAGCGGGCCGAGCGCTGCCGCGCCGCTCTCGGGACGCTCGCGGCGCTCGCCGACGAGCGCTACGGCCGCGACGCTCCGGGCTTCACCGGGCCGCGCGAGGAGCTCGAGGCGATCGCCCGGCTGGCCCGCCGGCTGGCCGCCGAGCGCGGGGAGACCGCGCGCGCCGCGACCGCCGAGACCCCGGCGGTCGCCGCGCCTCCGATCGAGACCGGCGCCCGCGAGGAGGACGAGATGACTCCACCGAACGAGACCTCGGACGACCCGGCCGCTCCCGCTCCCGCTCGCGGTACCGCCGCCGGGGATTCTCCCTGCCGCATCACCACCCGCGCCGAGGCGTACCGGGCGGTCGACCAGGCGGCCGAGCTGCTGCTGCGCATCGAGCCTCACAGCCCGGTGCCCTACCTGCTCGAGCGCGCCGTCCGGTGGGGACACTTGAGCCTTTCCGAGCTCTATGCCGAGCTCTTCCAGATCGCCGATCCTTCGGTCGTCTTCCGACTCCTCGGGATCCAGAAGGAGCCCGAGGAATGAGATACGCCCCTTCGCACACCGTGCCCGGCGGTACCGGGCAAGACCTCGAATTCCAAAGAATCGAGACGTATCAGAAAGGTAGGTTCTCGTGACCGAGAGCACGCAACACAAGCTGAGCCGGATCCGACCACCCCGGGTCCAGATCACCTACGACGTCGAGACCGGCGGCGCGATCGAGATGAAAGAGCTGCCGCTCGTCGTCGGGATCATGGCCGACCTCGCGGGCAAGCCGGACGAGCCGCTGCCGGCTCTCAAGCAGCGCAAGTTCGTGGAGATCGACCGCGACAACTTCAACGACGTGCTCGCGTCGCTCGGGCCGCGTCTCGCCTTCCAGGTGCCGAACCGCCTGGAGGAGACCGAGGACGGCGAGGAGCCGAGCAAGCTCAACGTCGAGCTGCGCTTCGGCCACATGGACGACTTCCACCCGGCGAACGTGGTGGAGCAGGTCGAGCCGCTGCGCAAGCTCTACGAGGCGCGCCAGCGCCTGACCGACCTGCTCGCCAAGCTCGACGGCAACGACGACCTCGACGCCCTCCTCCAGGACGTGGCGGCGAACACCGAGAAGCAAGAAGAGCTCAAGAAGCTGACCGCGAAGGAAGAGAAAGAGGAGAAGAGCGATGGCTGACGCCAAGAAGAAGGCCGACGCCCCGGCGGCCGAGACGACCGAGGAGCTTCCGCTTCTCGACCAGATCATCCAGAGGGGCAAGCTCGCGCGCGACGAGCAGCAGGCCGAGCGCGCGCGCGACCTGGTGGGCGAGTTCGTGCACCAGATCCTCGACGAGGGGATGACGATCAGCGCCGACACGGTGGCGATGATCGAGGCCCAGGTGGCGAAGATCGACGAGCTGCTCACCGCGCAGCTCAACGAGATCCTCCACCAGTCCGAGTTCCAGGCCCTCGAGGCCTCCTGGCGGGGGCTCTCGTACCTGGTGATGAACACCGAGACCTCCACCCGGCTCAAGCTGCGGCTGCTCCCGATCTCGAAGAAGGAGCTGCTGAAGGACCTGGAGACCGCGTCGGAGTTCGACCAGTCGAACCTCTTCAAGAAGGTCTACGAGGAGGAGTACGGCACCTTCGGCGGTGCGCCGTTCAGCCTGCTGGTGGGCGACTTCGAGTTCGGCCGCCATCCGCAGGACATGGCGCTCCTCGAGAAGGTGTCGAACGTCGCCGCGGCGGCGCACGCGCCGTTCATCGCCAGCGCCAGCCCGAAGCTGTTCGACATGGACGGCTACACCGACCTCGGCAATCCGCGCGACCTGGCGAAGATCTTCGAGTCGACCGAGCTGATCAAGTGGCGCTCGTTCCGCGAGACCGAGGATTCGCGCTACGTCACGCTCGTGCTGCCGCACATCCTGCTGCGGCTGCCGTACGGCCCGGAGACCCTGCCGGTCGAGGAGTTCGGGCTCTCCGAGGACACCGACGGCCGCGACCACGCGAAGTATCTGTGGGGCAACGCCGCCTACGCGCTCGCGCAGCGCATCACCAACGCCTTCGCGCTCTACGGCTGGACCGCGGCGATCCGCGGCGTCGAGGGCGGCGGCACGGTGCGCGGCCTGCCGACGCACACCTTCAAGACCGACGAGGGCGACATCGCGCTCAAGTGTCCGACCGAGATCGCGATCACCGATCGGCGGGAGAAGGAGCTCGACACCCTCGGCTTCGTCTCGCTCTGCCACTGCAAGGGCACCGACTACGCGGCGTTCTTCGGCGGCCAGACGACCCAGAAGCCGAAGGTCTACGACACCGACGAGGCGAACGCCAACGCCCGGATCTCGGCGCGTCTGCCGTACATCCTCGCGGCGTCGCGCTTCGCGCACTACCTGAAGGTGATCTGCCGCGACAAGATCGGCAGCTTCCAGAGCAAGGAGACGCTGGCGACCTACCTCAACCGGTGGATCAACAACTACGTGCTGGCGACCGACGACGCGGGCCAGGAGCTGAAGGCACAGTACCCGCTGCGCGAGGCCCGCATCGACGTGACGGAGGTGCCGGGCAATCCGGGAGCCTTCCGCGCCGTGGCGTTCCTGCGTCCGCACTTCCAGCTCGAGGAGCTGACCACCTCCATCCGGCTCGTCGCCGAGCTGCCGCCGCCGGCGGCCTGAGGCGCGGTCGGAGTCGAACAGCGTTAGACCAAGGAGAACCATTCGATGGCGACCAATATGTACATCAAGTTCGAGGAGCCGAACCTCGAAGCGGGCACCACGGCGGCCGAGCACGAGAAGGACATCGAGGTGCTGTCGTGGAACCACGGCTTCTCGCAGCCCACCTCGCCGACCCGCTCGGCGGCCGGCTCGGGCACCACGGAGCAGGCGAACCACCAGAACCTGAGCTTCACCAAGTACCTGGACGGTGCGTCGACCGCGATGCTCAAGCAGTGCTGGACCGGCAAGCAGTTCAAGAAGGTGACGCTGGCGTGCTACCGCGCCGACGGCGCCGCCGACAACAAGCCGGTCAAGTACCTCGAGGTCGAGATGCAGAACGTGGTGATCGCGAACTACTCGATCTCGGGCGGCCCGGGCGACATCCCGGTCGAGAACGTGTCGCTCGACTACGGCGTGGTGAAGTACAACTACGTCGGCCAGAAGCGCGACGACGGGACCGCCGGCGGCAACAAGCCGGCGACCCACAACCTCGAGACCCGCAAGGTCGAGTAGGTCGGCCCGGTGACCAGAGAGTTCCGGGCGCCGCTGTTCGACCGGCTGGTCCAGCCGGGGAGCCGGCGCCCGGCTCCGGTCCACGACACGCTCGACCGCGCGGGCCTGCGCGAGTCGGTCCGGCGGGAGCTCGAGCGGCTGTTCGAGACCCGCTGCCCGCTCCCGGCAGAGGCTCTGCGCGGGCGCGAGCGGACGGTGATCGAGTACGGTCTGCCCGACCTGTCGGTGCTCGCGCCGGCGCATCACGCCGACCGTCTGCGGCTGGCGGCGATCGTGCGCGAGGCGGTCGAGGCCTACGAGCCGCGGCTCGCCGACGTGCGGGTGACCGTGGCGCCGCCATCGCCCGAGCCGGGCCGGCGGCGGGCGCTGTCGGCGCGGATCGACGCCGTGCTGGTGATCGACGAGGTGCCGGAGGCGATCTCCTTCGGCGCCCACCTCGCCGAGACCGGCGCGGCCGTGACGGTCGAGTAGGGCGCGATCGCATCGCGCCGATTGGAAGGCTGGCAAGGCGTAGCGAGGTGACCCGATCCGAGTCAACGACGAAGATTTTCTGAGGTACTACTGGGAGGAGCTGCTCTACCTGCGGCGGCTGGGCGCGTCCTTCGCGCGCACCTACCCGAAGGTCGCCGCGCGCCTGGAGCTCGAGGCCGACGAGTCGCCCGACCCGCACGTCGAGCGGCTGATCGAGAGCTTCGCCTTCCTGACCGCGCGCATCCAGCGCAACCTCGACAACGACTTCCCCGAGATCGCCGCCGAGCTGCTCGGCGTGCTCTACCCGCACCTGGTCGACCCGGTGCCGTCGATGACCGTCGTGCGCTTCGACGTCGACCCCGACCGCGGCAAGCTCACCTCCGGCTTCCCGGTGCCGCGCCACACGCCGCTCTTCGTCCACGCCGACGGCGGCGCCATCTGCCGCTTCCGGACCTGCTTTCCTGTCACGCTCTGGCCGGTCGAGCTGACCGAGGCGCGCTTCGACTCGCCCGACCGCTACCCGTTCTTAGACCGTGCCGGCGAGGTGGCGACGGTGCTCGCCCTCTCGATCGAAACCCGCGCCGACCCTCTCCACGAGCTCGACATGGACCGCCTGCGGGTCCACCTGGCGGGCGACCAGATCCTCGCGGAGGGGCTCTACGAGCTGCTTTTCAACAACCTGCTGGGCGTCGTCCTCCTCCCCGACGGCGAGGGCGGCGAGCCCGACCCGGCGCGCCGCCGCCACCTCCACCCGTCGGCGGTGCAGCCGGTCGGCTTCGCCGAGGAGGAGGCGCTGCTGCCCTACCCGCTCCACGCCCAGCCCGCGTACCGGCTGATCCAGGAGCTCTTCGCGTTCCCGGAGAAGTACCGGTTCATGGACCTGGTCGGACTCGGCGGACTCGGCGGGCTCGACGGCCACGGCGCCTCCGAGCGGCTGACGATCCTCTTCCTCTTCGACCGGCTGCCGGCGCCGCGCCTGATCGTCTCGCCCTCGAACTTCGTCCTCGGCGCGACGCCGGCGATCAACCTGTTCGAGAAGACGAGCGAGCCGATCCGCGTCGACCACCGGCGCCTCGAGTACCGGCTGGTCGCCGACCGCCGGCGCGAGAAGACGACCGAGGTCCACTCGGTGCTCTCGGTGTCGAGCTCGGCGACGCCGCCGGGACGGCGGGGGGAGGGGGCCGAGGGGGTGCGCGAGTTCGCCCCCTTCTACGCCTTCCACCACGGCATGGAGCGCCGGGGGCAGAAGGCGTACTGGCACGCCCGCCGGGTGCTCTCGCTCTACCAGGACGTGACGGGCACCGAGATGCTCCTGTCGTTCCTCGACCTCGACTTCAAGCCGGGCCAGCCGCCGGCGGAGACGGTCTTCGCCCACACGCTCTGCACCAACCGGGCGCTCGCCGAGCAGCTCCCGGCCGGCACCGAGCTCCAGACCGACGAGGTCGCGCCGGTCTCGCGCATCGTCTGCCTGAAGAAGCCGACGGCGCAGATCTCCCCGCCGCTCGGCGGCCAGACCCTCTGGCGGCTGGTCTCCCACCTGTCGCTCAACTACCTATCGCTGTCCTCGGGCGAGGAGAGCCGTCGGGCGCTCCAGGAGATCCTGCGTCTCTACTGCATGAACGAGTCGCCGGTCGCCCGGCAGCAGATCGCCGGCATCGCCGGGCTCGATCAGCGCCGGGTGGCGCGGCAGGTCGGCTGGCAGGAGGGCGCGGGGGCCGGCGACGGGTGGCGCGGCTTCTGCCGGGGGCTCGAGGTCACCCTGACCTTCGACGAGAGCCTCTACGTCGGCTCGAGCGCGTTCCTGTTCGCGTCGGTCCTCAACCGGTTCCTGGGGCTCTACGCCCCGACCAATTCGTTCACCCAGCTCCGCATCCGGAGCCTGCAGCGGGAAGGGGAGTGGAAGCGGTGGCCGCCTATGGTTGGCGCAAGACCGTTTCGGTGAGGCGCGCCCTCTTCGACGAGGGCCACCGCTTCGGCTTCTTCCAGGCCGTGCGCCTGCTGGAAGCGCTCTATCCGGACCGCATCGCGCCGGCCGAGGGCGTGGAGCCGGAGCGCGAGGTGGTGCGCTTCAAGTCGCGCGTCGGCTTCGACTTCCCGGCCTCGGAGGTCGACGAGATCCGCGCGGGCGACGACGGCCAGCCGGTCGAGATGACGGTCTCGGTGCTCGGCCTCGCCGGCGTCCAGGGGCCGCTGCCGGCCGCCGTCACCGAGACCCTGCTCGATCGCTCGTTCCACGGCGACCACGCGCTGCGCGACTTCCTCGACCTGTTCAACCACCGGCTCGTCTCGCTCTACTACCGAGCGCGCAAGAAGCACCGGCCGGCGTGCGGCCACGAGTCGCCGGACGAAGGGCGGGTGGCGCGCTGCCTGCTCGCCCTGATCGGCCTCGGAACGCCCGGGCTCTCGAACCGGAGCGGGCTGCCCGACCGGAGCCTGCTGCGCTACGTCGGTCTCCTGACGCCGCACCCCCGGAGCATGGTCGGGCTCGAGCGGATGCTCGCCGATCACTTCGGCGTGCCGGTCGAGGTCGTGCCGTTCCGCGGCCGGTGGCTCGAGATCGAGGAGGAGGACCGCACCCGCATCGGACCGCCGGCCGGCCTCGGCGCGCGGGGCGGCAACAACAACCGCCTGGGCGACGGCGCGGTCCTCGGCTCGCGCTTCTGGGACCAGACCGCCGCCTTCCAGATCCGGCTCGGCCCGATCGGGCATGGCGAGCTCCTCGACCTGCTGCCGGTCGGGCGCGCCTACGGCGTGCTGGTCGACCTGGCGCGCTTCTACGTCGACGACCAGTACGAGATCGAGGTCCGGCTGAGCTGCCGCGCCGAGGAGGTGCCGGAGCTGCGCCTCGGCGGCGCCGGCGACGCGCGGCTCGGCTGGTCGGCGCGCCTCCAGGGGGCGTCGCGCACCGCCGAGCCGCGGATCGGGGCGGCGGGCGGGGCGCGCCTCGGCTGGACCACCTGGCTGGGGAACGGGCGGGGCGAAAGACCGGCGACCGCCGCCTCGGTGCTACTGCGGAGGGCTTCGTGAGCCACGACCTGAAAGCGTTGATCGAGAAGCTCGGACCGGTGCCGCGCCGCGGCCTGGAGACCGCCGCCGCCCTGTGCGTGGCGCAGACCCACTACAACGTCGAGGTCGAGCACCTGCTGGTCAAGCTGCTCGACCTGCCGAGCGACCTCGACCCGGTGCTTCGCTACTACGACGTCGACAAGCGGACGCTCGGCGGCCAGCTCGAGCAGGCGCTCGAAGGGTTCGACCGCGGCAACAGCCGCACGCCCGCCATGTCGCCGCAGGTGCTCCGGATGCTGCGCGAGGGGCTGCTCCTGTCGTCGCTCCACCTCGGCTCCGAGGTCATCCGCAGCGGCGCCCTGCTGCTCGCGCTCTACGTGGACGAGACGCTGCGCCGCACGGTCGTCGAGTCGTGCCCGGTGCTCGCCAAGATCTCGCGCGACGACCTGGAGGAGAACCTGCGCGAGCTGATCCGGGAGTCGCCGGAGGAGAGCACCGCGCCCGGCGCGGCGCGCGGCGCGGGGGGCGGCCGGCGGGGGAGCGCCGAGGGGGCGGGGCGTGCGGGAACGGAGGCCGCCGCCGGTACGTCGCCGGAGCCTTCCCCGGTCCGCACCGGTCCGTCGACCGCCCTCGACCGCTACACGATCGACCTCACCGAGCAGGCGCGCGACGGGCGGATCGACCCGATCCGCGGCCGCTCGCCCGAGATCCGGCAGGTGATCGACATCCTCACCCGGCGGCGCCAGAACAACCCGATCCTGGTGGGCGACGCGGGGGTCGGCAAGACCGCGGTCGCCGAGGGCTTCGCGCTGCGGGTGGCCGAGGGATCGGTGCCGGAGCCGCTGCGCGACATCGAGCTGCGCATCCTCGACCTGGGGCTCCTCCAGGCCGGCGCCGGGGTCAAGGGGGAGTTCGAGCAGCGCCTGAAGTCGGTGATCTCCGAGGTGCGCGACGCGGACGTGCCGGTGATCCTGTTCATCGACGAGGCGCACACGCTGATCGGCGCCGGCGGGGCCGAGGGGCAGGGCGACGCGGCCAACCTGCTCAAGCCCGCCCTCGCCCGCGGCGAGCTGCGCACCATCGCCGCCACCACCTGGAGCGAGTACAAGAAGTACTTCGAGAAGGACCCGGCGCTCGCCCGCCGCTTCCAGCTCGTCAAGGTGGAGGAGCCGGACGAGGACTCGGCGATCGACATGCTGCGCGGGCTGGTGCCGAAGCTCGAAGAGCACCACCGGGTGACGATCCTCGACGAGGCGGTGCGCGACGCGGTGCACCTGTCGCACCGCTACCTCTCCGAGCGGCGGCTGCCGGACAAGGCGATCGGCGTGCTCGACACCGCCTGCGCCCGCGTCGCCCTCGCCCAGGACGGCACCCCGGCGGCGCTCGACGACGTGAGCCGGCGCATCCGGCTGGTGCGGGCCGAGCTCGACGTGCTCCTGCGCGAGCGGCGCGACGGGGGCGGCGAGACCGAGAGCCGCCGCCGCTCGGCCGACAAGCTGGAGGAGGACCTGGCGAACCTCGAAGGCAAGCGCCAGGCGGTCTCCGACCGGTGGCGGGAGGAGAAGCGGCGGGTGGCGGCGGTGCGCGAGGCCGAGGCCGACCTCGCGGAGCAGATCCGCCTC
>CAZLLV010000257.1:0-7656 GCA_964560325.1 uncultured Thermoanaerobaculia bacterium
CGCGGTGGCGGCGCTTCGCGCGCTCGTCCTCGACCCGCCGCCCGGGATCGCCGCCCGGGTCGCCGGCATGCCGGTCCTCGACCTCGCGCTCGACGACTCGTCGCGCGAGATCGAGCGAGTCTTCTTCCCGCTGCTCGTCGCGCTGGCGGTGGCGCTCCTCGCCGCCTCGTTCCGCGACCTCCGCGGCATCGCGGTGCCGCTCCTCTTCGTGGCCGCGCCGGAGGTGGTGCTGCTCGGCGCCATGGGCTACCTCGGCATCTCCCTCAACCTGGTTCTCGCGGTGCTGCCGCCGCTCCTCTTCGTGATCGCGCTGGCGACCGCCGTCCACCTCCAGGTGCGCTTCCGCGATGCACTGGAGGACGGGCTGCGCGGTTCCGAGGCGGTGCGCGCCACCTACGAGGACAAGGGTTGGGCGGTGCTCTGGACCGGATTCACGACGATCGTCGGCTTCGGCTCGCTCGCCGTCTCGCGGGTCGGGCCGGTGCCGACCCTCGGGCTCGCCTCGGCGGCGGGCATCGCGCTCGTCACCGTCGCCGCCTTCACGCTCTACCCGGCGCTCCTGGTGGTCTGGGGTGGAACGGGCCGGAGCCTGATCGGCGGCGGTCCGCGGCGCTCGCGCGCCTTCGAGCACCGCTTCCGCCGCCTCGGCCGGCGCTGGGCCGAGTGGGCGTCCGACCGGCGGGCCGTGGTGCTGGGGGTGGCGCTACTCGCCGTCGCCCTCGCCGCCGCCGGCCTCCCCCGCCTGCGGGTCGAGTCGAACGCCCTCACCTTCCTACCCGAGGAGCATCCGGCGCGCGCCGGCATCGAGGCGCTGGAGGACGCCGGCATCGGGATCGCGGCCGCCGAGGTCTTCCTGACGGTGCCCGCCTCGGCGGACGGGGCCGAAGCCTTCGCCTCGGCCGAGCGCGTGGCGGGGCTCGGCGATCTGACCGCCGCGCTCCGCGAGATACCGGGCGTGCTGGGGGCGATCGGGCCGGGCGACCTGCTGGCGGAGGCGGAGCGGAGGACCCGAGCGCTCGGCGCGACCGGTGCCACGCCGGAGCTCGCCCTCGGCTTCCTCCTCGCCGATCCGGTGGCGGCCGAGCGCTTCCGCACCTTCGTCTCCGCGGACGGGCGCGCGGCACGGATCACCCTCTTTGTGCCGACCGCGGGGCACCGGGAGATGGAGCCGGTCTTCGCACGCGCCGGCGAGCTGGCCCGGGCGTGGTCGCGACGAGTTGCCCCCGAGGCGCGGGCGACGGTGACCGGCGAGCTCCCGCTGCTGCTCGAGACCCACCGGCGCCTCCTCTTCACCCTCGCGCTGTCGCTCAGCCTCACGACCCTCGCGGTCGGCGTCATCTTCCGCTTCCTCCTGCCGTCGACCCGGCTCACGCTGCTGGCGCTCGTGCCCAACCTCTGGCCGGTCGCGATGGTGGTGGGGGCGATGGCGTGGCTGGGCGTGCCGCTCGACACCGCCACGGTCATGGTCGCCTCGGTGGTGCTCGGCCTGGCGGTCGACGACACCATCCACACGCTCGGCCACTTCCGCGAGCTGGCGCCGGCCGTCGGCCGCCGGGAGGCGGTGGCCGGGACGCTCGAGCGCACCGCGCCCGCCTACGTCCTCACCGGCGCCATCCTGGCCGCCGGCTTCGGCGTCTGTGCCCTTTCGGACTTCGCCCCGACCGCCCGCTTCGGCGGACTCTCGGCGCTCGCCATCGCCTTCGCGGTCCTCGGCGACCTCCTGCTGCTGCCGGCGCTCCTCGGCTCGACGCCGCGCGCGGTCGTCGGCCGGCTCGACCGAACCGGGCGCCGGCGTTGACGGGGCGGACGCGGGGCGGAATTCCCGCCGGGCCGCGGCCGGTTGCTTCAAGATGGCCGTCCGGCCAACTTTCGCCAGCCAATTTTCCGCCATGAGCCCCCGTCCCCACAGCGTCCGTACCAAGAAACCCGCCGACCGCCGGCGGCAGGTGCACGCCTGGGCTCCCTTCCGGGCCGACGAGCGCCCGGTCGACCCGGTCGTCCCGCACGGGCTCTACCGGCTCGCCCTCGCCTACGGCAACACCTACCACGTCGGCATGTCGAGCCTCGGCTTCCAGCGCGTCTATCGCCTGGTCTCCGACCGGCCGGACTGGGCGGTCGAGCGCTTCTTCTCGGACGGCGAGGGGATGCCGCTCTCGGTCGAGGCCGACCGGCCGCTCACCGAGTTCGGCTGCGTGGCCTTCTCGGTCTCGTTCGAGGAGGACTATCTCAACCTCCTCCGCATGCTCGACCGCGCGGGTGTGCCGCTGCGCCGCCGCGACCGCGGGCCGTGGGACCCGCTGGTCGTGATGGGCGGCTCGTGCGCCGCCATCAACCCGCTCCCGATGGCGGAGTTCGTCGACGTCTTCCCGCTCGGCGCCGGCGAGAACGTGCTGCCCGAGCTGCTCGCCGCGCTCGAAGAGGAGGAGGACCGGGACGCGCTCCTCGCGCGGCTGGCGGAGCGGCCCGGCTTCTACGTCCCGGCCCACCATCGGCCGGAAGAGGACGAGGACCTCCTCGGCCCGCACGGCAAGCTCCACAAGCTCGAGCTCTCCGCCGAGCAGATGCGCTCCCCGGGCCACCTGCCGACGACCGCCATCGTCACCCCGCGCACCGAGTTCGCCGACAAGTTCCTGATCGAGATGTCGCGCGGCTGCCCGGAGAAGTGCAAGTACTGCTGGGCGACCTTCGGCATGGGGAAGTTCCGCTGGCACCCGACCGAGTTCATCCTCGGCTCGATGGACCGCGCCCGCGCGGTCACCGACCAGCTCGGGTTCGTCGCCACCGCGGTCGGCGACCACCCGGAGATCGAGCGCATTCTCTCGGAGGCGAACGGCCTCGGCTTCCGCACCTCGGTTTCGTCGATCCGCATCCCGGCGGTCACCGAGGGGGTGCTGGCGGCGCTGCGCGACTCGGGCGACCGCTCGATCACGCTGGCGCCCGAGACCGGGAGCGACGCGCTGCGGGTGAAGCTCAACAAGCCGATCCCGAACGCCCTGCTGCTCGAGAAGGTGCGGATGATCTTCCGCGCCGGCTTCACCCAGCTCAAGCTCTACTTCCTGGTCGGCGTGCCGGACGAGACGATGGACGACGTGCAGGCGATCCTCGATCTCGCCCAGGAGTGCCGGGCGATTCTGCTCGAGGAAGCGCGGAAGACCGGTGTCATCGGGCACATCCACCTGGGCACCAACATCCTGGTGCCGAAGCCCTACACCGCCTGGCAGCGGGCGCCGATGGACGACGAGCGGAGCCTGAAGGCGAAGCTCGCGCTCCTCAAGAAGGGCGTCGCCGGCATGCCGAACGTCTCGATGTCGGGCGGCATCTCGATCCGGCAGGCGATCTGGCAGACCTACATCACGAAGGCCGGCTCCGACGCGGCGGACGCCCTCGAACGCGCCGCCCGCGGCGAGCCGATCGCCTCCGTCCTGCGCGAGTACGACCACCGCATCCGCTCCGCGGTCTTCCAGCCGATCGAAGGCGAGTGCCGCTGGCACTTCATGCGCACGGCGTAGCGGCGGGCGAGGGCGGCTGGCGGCCGGGCGGGGTGGCGAGACCGACCGGGCCGTGGGGAGCCGGGCGGGGCAGCCGAGTCGGCTGGTCCTTCTCTCGGCAAAGCACCGAGGTGACCGCCTGGCGAGGTAGTCCGTGACTCCACACAGGACCTGAATCCGAAGAGGGCTACCCTTCCCGAGGTAAGATTGGGAGATGAAACCCGCGGCGCGTAGCACCGTCTCCCCCGCCCTCGCCGGGATCGTCCTCTCCCTCTCGGTCTTCTTCTCGGTTTCCCCTCCCGCGCAGGCGCAGGATCCGGACCCGGGCACTTGGCGGAAGCTGGAGCGGATCGAGCAGCATCTGCTCGACGAGGATTACGATCAGGCTCGCAAGAGGAGCATGCGGTTTGCGAACGGGGTAGCCCAGGTCGCCGGTCCGGGGCGGGACGGCGAGATCCTCCTCGGCCGCGCCGCTCTCTTCCGGGCGCTCGCCGAGGCGGGGCTCGGGAACGACGAAGAGGCCGAGTGGTACCACCATGTGGCCGAGGGGATAGATCCTCAGCTCCGGGATTTCGACCTCGAGCGCTTCGGCGAGCCGGGCCGGCGGCTCCGGGAGAATCTGCTTCGCAGAAGCGATGAGCGAGCACGCCATCGATGGGGCACGGCCGCGCCCGGGGTGACGGCCCCTCGAAAGCGCGTCACACCGAACCCGAGGTGGCCCAGCGCCGCGCGCGAGGCTCGCGCCACCGGGGTCCTTGTGATCGAGGTCGTCATCGACGAGACGGGGCAGACCCGCCAGCCGACCGTGGTGGAGCCGCTTCCCACCGCCCCGCTGACCTGGGTCGCTCTCGAAGCGGTCAAGAACTGGCAGTTCGAGCCCGCGCGCGAAGAAGGGGAGGCGATCCCCGTCCTCTACAACCTCACGGTCAGGTACCAGCTCCAGCACCAGATCAGGTTCGATTAAAGCCGGCGGAGCTTGGTCGCTGCCTTCCCGAGCAAGGTGCTCTCGGCCTCGCCACGCTCTATCGGGCGCTCGCCGAGGCCGGGCTCGGAGACGAGCGTGAAACGTGCTGGTACTGGCACCTTGCGCTCGCCTTCAATCCGCTTCTCGTCGAGCTCGGTCTCGACCGCTTCGGGGAGCCCGGACGATCCTTGCTCGACCACGTGGGGCAAAGTGGTCTGCAACGTGGAGGAGTTCGACACCCGGGTCTGACGCGCCGCGCCTACTCGTGGCGCTCGGGGACCTTGAATCCGAGGTAGGTGCCGGCGCTGATCCCCATCAGGCCGAGCAGGGTCTCGGAGAACTGTGGCATCGCGAGCTCCTTCTCCACGGAGGTGACGAAGATGATCCCCAGGACGATCGTCCAGACCACGATCTGGAAGCGGTGGAAGCTGTAGCCGTTGCCGTCCGAGAGGAGGTCGTCGAGGAGTGAGCGCGAGCCCTTCTTGACCGCGCCGCCGAGGCGCTCGACCTTCTGCGCGGCGGTCGCCTTGGCGGTCGCGACCTCGAGCGGCACCGTCGGCACGCCCTGGATCGTCGGAGCGGCGCTCTCGGTGGCGGTGGCGGCGGCGAGATCGGCCTGCGCCTGGGCCTGCTCGGCCTGCTTGTTCGAGTCGATCATCGCCGCGCCGAGCGCAGTGCCGGAGCCGATCCCCATCAGCGTGAGCACCGAGCCGGTCAGCGTGTCGAGGTCGCCCAGCACCATCCAGAGGAAGACGTAGGCGCCGAGCACCAGGAAGAACCACCACGCCATCTGGCAGCGGGCGAGGCTGAAGGGTCGTACCTGGCCGGGGTCGACCTGGGCCTGCCGGTCGCGGAGCGAGTCGGTCAGCCGGCCGCCGCCCGGCATCGGGACGAAGAAGAAGAGGACGAGGAGCGCCGCGATCAGGGCGAGGAAGCCCCAGAAGAGCTTCTCGCGCACCGCCTGGAAGGCGAGCGCGGTATCCGACGAGCCGGGGAGCTCCGGACCGCCGGCGAGGCCGACCCCGACCGTGACCTCGCGCGGATGGACCCGGAACGGTCCGAGCAGCGAGCGCCACGCGTCGCGGTTCC
The DNA here is from genome assembly GCA_964560325.1 of uncultured Thermoanaerobaculia bacterium. Lineage (GTDB taxonomy): Bacteria > Acidobacteriota > Thermoanaerobaculia > Multivoradales > DATKCC01 > CAZLLV01. The sequence continues at coordinate 5,542 of CAZLLV010000257.1, forward strand.
CCGCGTCGCGCCCGAGGCGGAAGCGCACGTCGCTCGCCCCCGCCGCGCCCGGGGCCGCTTGCACCGCCTCGGGCGCCATCCCGCTCAGCTCGACGCCGTCGAGGAAGAGGCGCAGATCGTCCGCGCGCTTCTCCTCCTCCGCCAGGTACGCGTCGAGGCCGGCGACCCGCACCACCAGGCGATCGCCCAGGTGCGCGGCCCGCTCGCCCGGCGCAGAGAGACCGACGACACGAGCCCCGTCGCTGCCCGTCGTCTCCGTCTGGCCGCCGGCCGGCGAGGAGACGAGCACCGCGCAAACGAAGAGCCAGCCCGCCGCGACCCTCACCGCGTGACGTACTCGCATGACGCATCCTCCCTGGGTTCGGCCCAGCATATCTCTCGGACCGTCTCCGCGAACCTCCGCGCTTCCGGTCCGTAGAAGGAGGGGTCGATCCAAAGGAGACCTCTCATGCACCGCCGGCCCCGCTTCGCCTCGTCGCTCCAGCTTCCGCTCGCCGTCGTCCTCGGCTTCCTCCTGACCCTCGCCGCGGCGCCGAGGCCGCTCGCCGCCCAGCACGGTGACGCCCCGGCCGCCCAGGAGGCCGCCGGGAAGGAGGCGCCGGCCGCGGCGGCGAAGGAGGAGCCGGGCGAGCCGCTGAAGGTCGTCACCCACCACCACCTGGATAGCGGCGGTACCGACCTGCGCTACACCGCCACCGCCGAGGAGGTCCGCACCGAGGACGCCGAGGGCGAGTCGATCGCCTCGTTCTTCACCATCTCGTACACCCTCGACGGCGTCGAACGGCCGGAGGAGCGGCCGGTGACGTTCGTGTTCAACGGCGGCCCGGGCTCGGCCTCGATCTGGCTCCACTTCGGGCTCGTCGGCCCGCGGCTGGTCGACCTGCCGAGCGACGCCTCCGACCCGGGCGCTCCGCCCTACCGCCTGAAGGACAACCCCTGGACGATCCTGCGCGCCACCGACCTCGTGTTCGTCGACCCGGTCGGCACCGGCTTCAGCCACGCCATGGGCGAGACGAAGGACGAGGAGTTCTGGGGCTACGACGAGGACGCCGATTCGGTCGCCGAGCTCATCCGCACCTACGTCACCACCCACGACCGCTGGAACTCGCCGAAGTACATCCTGGGCGAGAGCTACGGCGGCGTGCGCACGGCGATGCTGGTGCCGCGCCTCCAGCAGAATCTCCAGATCGCGCTCAACGGCGTGATCCTGATCTCGCCCGCGCTCAACCTCGGCACCCTCCCCTTCGACATCGCCGGCAACGACCTGCCGTACGTCACCCATCTGCCGGCCTACGCCGCGACCGCCCACTACCACGGCAAGCTCCCGGACGAGTGGCCGAGCTTGGAGGCGCTGCTCGACGAGGTCGAGGCGTTCGCCGGTGGCGAGTACCTGGCGGCGCTCTTCCGGGGCGACACGCTGAGCCGTGAGGAAGAGGAGCGCCTCGCGGCCCGCCTCCATCGCTACACCGGCCTCGATCCGGAGTACATCGAGCGGAGCGACCTGCGGATCTACGCCATCCGCTTCCTCAAGGAGCTGCTGCGCGACGAGGGGCTGGCGGTCGGCCTGCACGACGGGCGCTACACGCAGGACGAGCTCGACGACGTCTCCGAGTTTCCCGGTGGCGACGCGTTCGACGCCAAGACCTCGCCGGCCTACGTCGCGACCTTCCAGAGCTACCTGCGCAACGACCTCGGGGTCGAGACGGTGCGCCGGTACGTGCCGGTCAACATGCAGGCCAACCGGCGCTGGAAGCGTCCGGGCAACCACGACCACGCCTTCGCCGGCTACGTCGACGTGACCGGTGGCCTCGCCCAGGGCACCAAGGACAACGGCGCGCTCCGGGTCTTCTCGGCCGGCGGCTACCACGACCTGACGACCTCGTACTTCGCCTCGGAGTACATGCTCCGCCACAGCGGCATCGACCCCGAGCGGCTCGAGATCCGCAACTACGAGGGCGGCCACATGATGTACCTCCACCAGCCGTCGCTCGAAGCGCTGTCGAACGACATCGTGGCCTTCATTCGGGGCGAGTGAGAGCGCGTAGACCGGCCGTTGCCGGGCTCCGTGCGCCCTCCTATCGCCTCTCGCGGCGTTGCGGCTCCGCGACATAGCTC
>CAZLLV010000258.1:0-6659 GCA_964560325.1 uncultured Thermoanaerobaculia bacterium
CCCCCCACCCCCCCGCCCCGCGCCCGCCGCGGGCCCCCCCCCCCCCCCCCCCGGGGGGGCGCGGCCCGCCACCCACCACCGATCGCCTCAGGGGCCGGGGCGGGGCTCCCGGGCCCGGGGCGTCTGAGCCGATCCCGCTGCCTGGCGCGGCGGGTGGCAACGACCCCCACGCGGGGGGGCGAAGCCGAAGCGGGCGCCTACGGTTCCCGGCTCCGACGAGCGCCCGCTGGTCCCCGGACCGGGAGCCCCGCCCCGGCCCTTACCCGGACTCGTCATGAACCACCCTACTGCGAGCCGCCATTGCACCCCACCTCGGTCCGTCCTCGCTCTTCGCTCCCTCGACGTACTTCGAGTACGCCTCGAGCGCTCCTCGCTTGCGGTGGACCGATCTGCCGCACACTTGCGGCTCTCGCTACGGGCGTTCATGAGAGTCCGGGTTACCCGATCTCCTCGCCCACCACCACCTCCCCCGTCTCGCCCCGCGCCATCCATCCGGTAAACTCCGGCCCGTCCAGCCAGCACGCGATCGCCGTCCGCCCCCGATCTCGAGCGGTCCCGAACGACCCCCCGGAGAGAGCGACCCATGGCCGAGCCCGTCCGTTCCAGCGCACAGACCTCGACCTCCCAGCCGGCCCGGAAGAGGGCGGCGAAGCCCCCGACCAAGACAAAAATCCGGATGTTCGACGTCGAGGTCGCCGAGGTCGTGCAGGAGACGCACGACACGGTCACCCTCTACTTGGCTAAAACCGAAGACGACGGCGAGCCGTGGGACTACAAGGCCGGGCAGTTCTGCACCGTCCGGCCCCACGAGTTCCCCGCCCTCGGGCAGCTCGTTTCCTACTTCGAGGAGGCCAAGGGCAAGCGCGAGCCGGCGCGCGCCTACTCCCTCGCCACCGCCCCGCACGAGCCGTACGTCGGCATCACGATCAAGGAAGAGCACTACGAGCCGGGGAAGACCAAGTACCCGCCGCTCCTCTCCCCTCTCCTCGTCTACTCGACCCCGGCCGGCACCCGCTTCCAGATCCAGGGCTTCGGCGGCCCGTACGTCTTCCCCGACGACCTCACCGAGCGCTCCGACCAGATCGTCCACATCGTCTCCGGCTCCGGCTCGGTTCCCAACTACGGCCTGGTCAAGGACGCCCTCCACCGCGACCTGCCGGTCCGGCACACCTGGATCTACGGCAACAAGACCTGGGACGACGTGATCTTCCGCGACGCGCTCGAGACGCTCGCCGCCGAGCACCCCGACCGCTTCGAGATCGTCCACTGCATCACCCGCGAGGACGACCCGACCGTCCACGGCCCGAGCTGCCGCAAGGGGCGTGTCACGCGCGAGCTGGTCGAGGAGATGATTCCCGATCCGTCGCGCGCCGAGCTCTACGTCTGCGGCGCCGGCATCACCAAGTGGGACCGGCTGCGCGCGAAGGAGCGGGGCACCGAGCCCGCGCCGCTCTTCCTGGAGGGCGTGCTCGCCATCCTGGACGACATCGGCATCGACTCCGAGCGTCTGCACAAGGAGAGCTGGTAGGGGGGCGACCCCGGCGATCGCCGCCGGAGTGTCAAGTGCTCGACGGAAGTTTCGATCTTTCGCAGATGGGGGCTGCTAGGCTCCGGCGGCCATGGATCGAGTCGTCACCTCCGAGCCCCATCTCCCGCTCACGCCCCGGCTCGCCGACCGCATCGTCAGCTACTGGGACCGGGGCGCCGGCTCCTACGAGTACTTCCTCGGGGACCACATCCACTTCTGCTACGTCGACGAGGGCACGAGCCCGACCCACGACGAGGCCGCCGAGCGGCTGATCGAGAAGCTGGCGGAGTTCGGTGGCATGGAGCGGGGCGCCCGGGTGCTCGACGTGGGGAGCGGCCTGGGCGGCACCGCCTTCTACCTCGCCGAGCACCACGACGCCCGCGTCACCGGCGCCAACCTGAGCACCGAGCAGATCGAGCGCGCCCGCGAGAAGGCGGAGGAGCGGGGCTTCTCCGGCGTCGACTTCGTCTACGCCGACGCCCACACGCTCGAGCCGTGGGACGAAGGCACCTTCGACGCGGTCTGGTCGGTCGAGAGCTGCGAGCAGTACCAGGACAAGCGGCGGTTCCTCTCGCAGGCGTTCCGGGTGCTGAAGCCCGGCGGCCGCTTCCTGATGACGACCTGGTGCTCGGGGCGGGAGGAGTTCACCGGCCGCGACGCGGTCGAGTACGACAAGTTCTGCCGCACCTTCGACACCCCCTACATGCCGACGATCGACACCTACGTCCGCTGGCTCGGCGAGCTCGGCTTCGAAGGGGTGCGGGGGGAGGACTGGTCGGAGCCGATCAACCGGACCTGGCAGCTCCCCGGGCGGCGGGCGGGGCTCCGGGAGTTCCTCTCCGGCATGTTGCGGGCGAACCGCCGCTTCCTGCTCTACGCCTTCAAGAATGCGCACCGGCTGCGCGCCGGGTTCGAGAGCGGCCGGGTGCGCTACGGCGTGTTCCGTGCCACCAAGCCGTAGCGCTCGTCGAGGATCCGCAGGTGGTGGCGCAGGTGCCCCGCCAGGACGTAGGCGAGGGCGCGGACGGTGACCGGGTGGCCGCTCGCGGTGCCGCGCCGCGGCCAGTCCTCGGGCGCGAGGCGGCGGAAGGTGGGGAGGTTGCCCCGCCGCAGCGCGATCAGCTCGTCGGCGAGCTCGGCGACCGGGACTGCGTCGAACGGGGCGTGCACCATGTAGGCGTCCTGGTCGTAACCGGGCAGCGGGGTCTGGTCGCCGCGCGCGATGCAGGTGGCGCGGTAGCCGAAGACCCGCTCGCCGTCCGCCAGGTGCCCGAAGACCTGCCGCACGCTCCACTTGCCCGGCGCGTAGCGGAAGCTCTCGCGCTCGGCCGGCACCGCCGCGGCGTGGCGGCCGATCTCCTCGATCTGCGCCTCGAGCACCGGCAGCACGTCGTCCTCCGGCACGAGCGCGACGTAGCCGGCGTAGAACTCGCCGTACTCGCTCGGGTCGGGGCGCGGCATGTCCGGGGTTCCCGCGTCAGCCGGCGCGGAAGATGATGCGCACGCCGTCGGGGTCGCGCGTCTGGAAGACCACCGAGCCGTCCTCGAGGTCGTGCATGCCGCCGGGGATGTTCTGGTTGCGGAAGATGAGCTCGTCGTAGACCTTCCGCGGCGAGTCGACGATCAGGGAGATCTCCATCTTCTGGTCCGGTCCGCGGTACTCGTAGATGGAGTCGTCGTCGCCGAGCCGCGCGTCCCGAGCGCGCCCGATCACCTCGATCGTGCCCGACCCGGCCTGGAACCGGTTCGCCAGCAGGTCCCCTTCCTCTTGCGAGCCGACGTTCGGCAGCGCCAGCGTCTCGCCGTAGAACCGGCACGTGCGCTCGAAATCGCGCGCTCTCACCGTGACCCGGAACCCTTCGATGTCCATGCCGCTCTCCTCGCTCGGTTCGTCTCTGCGGGGCGCCCGTCACCGCTCGCTCCCGGCGCCCCTGGGGACGCGGGGAAGGATCTCACACTCGTGCGCGGGGACGGAAGGACGGGCCGATGCCGGTGGTATCCTCTCGCCCGTGCGCCGCCGGCCGTTCCCGCCCCGTCTCGTCCTCCTCTTCCTGCTCCTCGCCGTCGCCCTGCCGGCCACGGGGCAGCCGGAGGGCGCGCCGATCCCGCTCGGCGGTCCGGCGCAAACGACGGAGCTCGGGCCGCTGTTCGATCTGCGCTCGATCGTCGAGCGGCTCGGCGGCTCGCTCTCGGGTGGCGGCACCGTCACGCTGACCCTCGGCGAGACCCGGATCGTGGCCGGCGCCGGCAACCCGAGCCTGCTGGTCGGGCAGGAAATCGTCCAGCTCTCCCAGCCGCCCGAGCTCGCCGGCGAAGGCGGCCCGCTGCTGGTGCCGCTCGATTTCCTGCGCTCGACCTACGGCGCCCTCGACGACCTGGTGTTCGAGTGGTCGCCGGAGGCACGGCAGCTCGTCGCCCGCCGGCCGGTGCCTCAAACGCTGCCGGTGGCGGTCGACGTGGTGCACCTCCAAGGGGTGAGCACGGTCGTTCTCCAGTTCCCGCAGCGCCTCGACTTCGAGCTGGTCGAGCGGCCCGGCGGCATCGACGTGCGCCCGCGCCGCGACCGGCTGGAGCCGCCCTTCCCGACGCCGCGGGTGAGCGATCCGCTGGTCGACGACGTGCGGGTCTCCCCCGACCGGGTGCGGATCGATCTCGCGCGCGGCGCCCGGGCGGAGAGCTACACGCTGGAGCAGCCGTTCCGGCTGGTCTTCGACGTCGTCCGCCGCGACGAGCCGGTCGAGACCGAGGACGAGGCGGTGGCGGCCGTGGAGCCGCCGCGCGACCGGGAGGGGCTGCACACGATCGTCATCGACCCGGGCCACGGGGGCGTCGAGACCGGCGCGATCGGCCCGAACGGGGTCCAGGAGAAGGACCTCACGCTGGAGCTCGCGCGCCTCCTCCAGGCCCGCCTGCGCCAGAGCCTGCCGGTGCGCGTGGTGCTGACGCGGGACGAGGACGTGACCCTGCCCCACGACACCCGCCCGGCGATCGCCAACCAGAACAAGGCCGACCTCTTCGTTTCGATCCACCTCAACTCGTCGCTCGGCGCGACCGCCCACGGCGCCGAGACCTACTTCCTGTCGAGCGAGGCGAGCGACGCCCGCGCCGCCGCCGCCGCCGAAGCCGAGAACCGCACGGCGGCGGCCGGCGGCGACGAGGACCCGCTCTACGACCTCCAGCTCATCCTCTGGGACCTGGCGCAGAGCCACCACCTCGCCGAGAGTCAGCGGGTCGCGACGCTGATCCAGCAGGAGCTGAACACGACGCTGGGGCTGCGCGACCGGGGGGTGAAGCAGGCGCCGTTTCGGGTGCTGATGGGGGCGGCGATGCCGGCGGTCCTGGTCGAGCTCGGCTTCCTGAGCAACCCCTCCGAGGCGGCCAAGCTGGAGGACCCGGCGTACCGCGCCGACCTGGTCGAGGCGCTGGTGCGGGCGGTGGCGGAGTACCGCGCCCGGCTCGATCCTGCCGCCCCCGACGAGGACGCGGAGCCGACGCCGTGAGCCTCTCCCGTCCGGCACCGGCCGCGCGCGGCGCGGCCGGCTGGATCGCGCTGGCGCTCGCCGCGGTGCTGGGGCTCGCCGGCTGCGGCGGGGAAGGCGACGACGCGGGGGCCGGCGGCGAGGGCGCCGGGGAGAGCCGCGCGGCGAGCTTCGACCTCTACTTCCCCGGCGAAGGCGGCCGCCTGTACGCCGAGGAGCGGGAGCTGGAGGTCACCGCCGATCCCCGCGATCGCGCACGCGCGGTCGTCCTGGCGCTCCTCGACGGCCCGCGCAACCGCACCTACTTCCGGCCCTTCCCGGAGGACGTCGGGCTGCTCGAGCTCTACCTCGCTCCGGACGGCACGGTCTTCGTCGACCTCGGGGCCGAGGGGCAGGAAATGCCGCCGGCGAGCGGCTCGATGGCCGAGATGACGAGCGTCTACAGCGTGGTCGACTCGGTGGTCTACAACGTACCGGAGGCGCGGCGGGTGATGCTGCTCTGGAACGGCGTTCAGCGCGAGAGCTTCGCCGGCCACCTGGACACCAGCGTGCCCCTCGAGCCGGTGGTGTCGATCCTCGCTCCGGGTGCACAGGCGCGGCGCCGCGCCCAGGCCGGAGAAGCGCGGTGAGCGAGCCCGGCCCGTCGTCGCCGATCGGCGTCTTCGACTCCGGGGTCGGCGGCCTGACGGTGGTGGCGGCGCTCCGGGAGCGGCTGCCGGACGAGTCGATCCTCTACCTGGGCGACACCGCCCGCCTGCCCTACGGCACCAAGTCGCAGCAGACGGTGCTCCGCTACACGCGCACGACGATCGACTTCCTCCGGCAGCGCGGGGTGAAGGCGGTGGTGGTCGCCTGCAACACCGCCTCGGCTCTGGCCGTCCCCCACCTCGACCTCGACATCCCGCTCTGGGGCGTGATCGAAGCCGGTGCCGAGCGCGCCGCGGCGGTCACCTCCGGCCGGGTCGGCGTCATCGCGACCGAGTCGACGGTCCAGTCCGACGCCTACGCCCGCGCCCTCCTGCGGCTCCGGCCCGAGCTGGAGGTGACGTCGAAAGCGTGCCCGCTCTTCGTGCCGCTGGTCGAGGAGGGGTGGTACGACGATCCGATCGCCGAGGCGGTCGCGCGGCGCTACATCGAGCCGCTCGTCGAGTCGGGGATCGACACGATGGTGCTCGGCTGCACCCACTATCCCCTGCTGGTACCGGTGCTGTCGCGGGTGTGCGGCGAGGCCGTGAAGCTGGTCGACTCCGCCTCCTCGGTCGCCGACCGGGTGGCGCGCGACCTGGCGGCGGCGGGGCTGGCGCGGGACGGCGCGGGCGGCGGCGCCCTCCACGCCTACGTCACCGACACCGCCGACCGCTTCGCCCGGCTGGCACGGCAGATCGTCGGCACCGACATCACCTTCGAGCTGGTCGACGTCACCTGAGAGCTTCTCGCCCCTCCGCCGGGTGAGAAAATCCTCCCCGGCCCTCCGTTCTTCGAACAGGAAGGCGCCCGGAGAGCGGTCGATCGAGACCGCCTCCGAGGAGCCCTCAGACCCGAGCCGAAGAGGAGGCCCAACATGCCCCATGTAATCCGCATCGCCTGCATCCTGGTCTCGGCGCTCGCCTTCGTGGCGTGCGTCCGTGCCTCGAGCCAGACTCCGCAGTCGG
>CAZLLV010000259.1:0-5726 GCA_964560325.1 uncultured Thermoanaerobaculia bacterium
AATCGCCGTCGGCGCGCCTGACCGCCGGCCCTCGGCCGGGGGGGCCGGGGGCTTACCGTCGCTCGAGCCGCTTCCGGAAGACCCGGCTCCCTGCGTTCGCGGCGGCCTGCGGCAGGCCGAGGTCCTCGAAGCGGCCGGCCTCTTCGAAGCCGTTGCTCCGGTAGAACGCGGCGGCGGCGGCGTCGGTGGAATCGGCGTAGACCCAGAGCGAGCCGGCGCCCAGCTTCCCGATCTCCCGTTCCACGATCCGCACCATCGCCGATGCGCGGCCGCGCCGCCGCATGGAAGGCACGACGCCGAGCCAGCCGAGCCAGTAGCGGCCGGCCTCGTCGCCCGGGTGTCGGTAGAAGCCGAAGATCCCGGCCGCCTGGCCCGAGGCGGCGTCGGTGGCGCCGAAAACGTGCCAGTCCTCCAGCGAATAGGGTCGCTCGCGGCCCGTCCACCAGTCGTGCATCGCGGCGCGGAAGTGCTCGCCCAGATCGGGTGCCAGCGCCTCGACCAGGGAGCGCCCGGTCTCGTCGTTCCGAAGCGGCCTCCAGACCAGCCCGTCGACTCCGGAGGGCCCGTCGCCCGCGTCCGAGCTCTCGTCGAGGCTCCACCGGCGGTCGCGCAGGCGGGTGTCCCACCTCCCCGAGTCCCGGTACGCTTCAAAGCACGGCAGGTACTCGTGCAGCCACGCGGAGAGACGCCTGTAGTTCTGGTGTACGTAAGTGGCGAGCTCCGGGCGCCGCTCGGAGTCGATCAGGAGGCGCGCATACCAGTAGTACGAACGGGCGAGGATCGCCTGCTCGATCTTCAGGTCCGTGTGGAGGACGGTGCAGAGGTAGAAGAAGCGCAAGCACCGGTCGAGCGCCTTCAGCCTCTCGAGGTCCTCGGCGGACGGCCTCTCCTCGCGGGCGACCGCTTTCAGGAGCGGGCGGAAGCGCTCGTCGTAGCTCGCCGAGACCTCGATCTCCAGGCAGGTCGGGAAGACATGGCGGAACTCCACTTCCATGGCGAGGAGCAGCTCACCGGCTTTGATCCGAAGGCTGTGGCGGTAGCGGCGGAGGCCGACGATCCCGCCGACGACGACGGCGCCCGCCGTCACCAGCGCCGCGACCCCGCGTGCATCGAGGAAGAATTCCGACATCGCGTGACTCTCGGCCGATGATAGCGGTCGCTCGGGACCTACTCCAGCGGCGCGATCAGGGCGGCCTCTTCGTCGTCCGCGGACTGGAAGAGGGCCGCGCCGACCGTGCCCGGGCCGGCGTGGGTGCCGACCACCGGCCCCATCTCCCCCACCATCAGCTCGGAGACGTCGAGCTCGGCCTCCAGCAGCTCGCGCAGGCGGTCGGCCCAGACCGGCGCGTTGGCGTGGGCGACGGCGCCGACCACCGGCCGGCCCGCGGCCAGCCGCGCCTGGAAGAGCTCGAGCATCCGTGGGTGCGCCGCCCGCCCGCCGCGCACCTTGTCGACCGGCACCACCTCGCCACCGACGACGCCCAGGATCGGCTTGATGCCGAGGAGCGAGCCGACCCACGCCCGCGCCTTGCCGATCCGGCCGCCGCGGGCCAGATACTCGAGCGTGTCCACGACGAAGAGCACGTGCACGCGGTCGCCCATGCCGGCGATTCGGCGGGCGATCTCGGCGGCGCCGAGCTTGCGCTGCGCCATGCGCGCCGCGAACAGGGCGAGGAGGCCGAGGCCGAGGCTCACCTGCCGGCTGTCGACCACCTCGAGCGCCGGCTCCTCGCCGGCACCGTGGCGCTCGGCGCGCAGGCGCGCGATCTCCTGGGTGCCCGCCTGGGCGCCCCGGCGCGCGTTGTCGTAGGTCTCCGACAGGGAGCTCGACAGGTGGATCGAGACGACGTCCCGCTCGGGCGCCAGGTCGCGATAGATCTGGAGGAGCTCGGCCGGAGCCGGCGGCTTGCTCTCCGGGTGCACCGGGTCGCTCTCCAGCAGCTCGTAGAACTCCTTCGGCCGGATGTCGACGCCGTCGCGAAAGACCCGGTCGCCGAAGCGCACGGTCAGGGGCACGACGTGGATGCCGTGCTCCCGCGCCAGCCGGTCGGGCAGGTCGCCGGTCGAGTCGGTGACCACCCGCACGCCGGTCTCCGGATCGCGCAGCACCACCACCTCGTGCCTCAGCAGCTCGTCGAGGGCGCGCACGATCTCGCCGTCGGTGGCCGGAAGCCGGTCGAGGAGCTCGCCCACCCGGACCCCGCCCTGCGCCGCGGTCAGCACCTCCTGCTCGAGCTCGCCGAAGCGGCGCCGGAAGAGGCTCGGTCCGACCACCGTCTCGACCCGCGCGCGCGGGTTCGGCGGATCGCTCACCCGGTCCTCGATCGCGCGGATGATCAGGCTCTTCAGGTCCTGGTCGATCTCCCGCTGCACGCCGGGGCGGCCGAGGACCAGCCGGAACGGACCCTCTCGCCGCATGCCGACGCGGCAGAACGCCTTGACGCCGGTCACGGGGCCGTCCGACGCCGCGATCACCTCGCCCCGCTCGAGCACCACTTCGGAGCCCTCGAGCAGCAGCCGGCCGGACGCGAGGGCGCGGCCCAGGCCGCGGACCAGCTCCAGGATCGGCGTCAGGGAGAGGTCCCCCACCAGGCTCCCGAGGCGGGCGTCGGCCTCGACCCGCAGCTCCCAGCCGACCAGCACCAGCCGGATGCGCCGTACCAGCTCGGAGACCTCCAGGCTCCCGACGCCGGGCAGAAAGAGGACTTCGTCTGGTAGATCTTGCGGCGCTTCGTCCGCCTCCCCCATCACCAGCAGCCGTGTCACGGCTCCGGTCGCGCCGCGCACTTCCGGCAGGATCGATCCGTCGCCGAATCCGGCGACCGCGGCGTCCGCGACGATCACGCTCGGGCCGAGCCCGCGGGCGAAGCGCAGCCCCTCGTCGCGCCCCGCCGTCGGAACCACTTCATAGCCAAAACGCGATAAGCCGTGCGCGAGCGGCTTGCGTCGGGAGGCGATCGGATCGACGAGGAGGACGGCGGGACGGCTCATGGCGAGGAATTTGCGTAACTCTCGAATTCCCCGGCGACGCCAGACGAGCGACGGGCCGTGGACCGAGGAACGATATCCGCGGCGCTTTCTTCAAGCAAACCGTCACGGGACGTAGCGCGAGAGATGTATAGACGAAACTGAATGTCACAGAAAGCCATCTCGCGGTAACTATAGTTGCAGGGATTGCGCAAGCGTGGTTTCGCGGCCGGTTCCGATCGATCTCGAAGTCTGATTTTCAATCGCAGGGAGGTATCGAGGTATGAAATTTCGAGCATGCGAGCTCGAGCTCTACGGTGCAGGCGACGCCCTCACCGAACACGACGAAGAGAGATTCGACGCCTGCGGCCTGGCCGGCGAAGAGCTGGACCTGTCGTCCTGCTGCATCACCACGCCGGAGCCCGAGACCTGCGACGACCGCTACGGCGAACCGCTCGCCCGCGTGATCGACCGGATTTTCGCCCGGGAGCAGGCGGCCGCCCGCGAGGAGGCGGATGCGGCCGGTCTCTACGAGGCGCTCATGAGCCTCTCGCCGGGGCTCCGCGAAGCCTCGATCCAGACCGAGGACCGGTTCGCGAGCTATCCCCTCGCCGAGCGCCTGCTCGCCGCCTGCCGCGACGTGCGCGCCGAGCAGCCCGAGTCGAGCCTGGAGCTCGCCCGGCTGGCGCTCGCCGTCTGCAGCCGGCTCGACGTGCGGCGCTACGGCGCGGGCCTGGTCGCCGACCTCGAGGCGCGTGCGTGGGCCTACCTGGGCGACCTCTGGACCGAGAGCTCTCCCCCCGCCGCCCGCGAGGCGTTCCGGCTCGCGCTCGGCCACCTGATGCGGGGCTCGGGCGATCCGCTCGAGGAGGCGGAGGTGGTCGCTCTCTGCGCCGCCGCCACCGACGACTTCGCAACCACCCTCGACCGCCTCGACCGCGCCGGCTCGATCTACCGCAGCACGGGCGACTCGCGTCGCCTCGGCGAGGTCCTGGCGCGCAAGGCCCGTGCGTCCGGGAACGCGGGCGAGCACCTCCGGGCGGTCGCCCTCCTGCGCGAGGCCGTCGCCCTGCTGCGCGGCATCGCGCCGCCCCTCGAGCTCGCCGGCCTCGCCGCCGACCTGGCGCACCACCTGGTCGCCGCCGACCGGGCCGAGGAGGCTTGGAACGAGATCGCCCAGGCGCGCAGCCTGGCGACCGGCCAGGGCCGCCGGGCGGAGGCGACCGCCGCCGTGCCGCCGGCACTGCGCCTCCGGCTCACCTGGATCGAAGGGCGGATCGCCGCCGCGCTCGGGCTCGAGGAGGAGGCCCGCAGCCGGCTGGAGGAGGCCCGTGACGGCTTCCTCGCCACCGGCCGCCGCAACGAAGCGGTCCGCGCCCACCTCGACCTCGCGGCGCTCTCGGCGCGCGCCGACGGCGAGGTCTACGAGCGGGCGATGGAGCGGATCGCGAGCGAGACGCCGCGTGTGCTCGCCGGAGCCGACCTGTCGCGCGAGAGCACCACGGTGCTCCTGCTGGTCGAGCAGGCGGCGCGGCGACGGGCCTTGCGCCCCGAGCTGGTCCAGGCGGTCTCCGGGCTGCTCGATCAGGTGGCCTGAGACGGGGGCGGCTCGTCCCCGCTCTCGCCCCGGATCAGCCGCAGTCGGGGCTGCGGCCTCGGGCGGGAGCGGCGGCCCGGCATGAACCAGCCGAAGAACAGAAACTCGCAGACCATCCGCACCACGTCGCGCCCGCGCAGCGCCTCCGCCTCGTCCGAGACGGGCCGCGCGGTCTTGCTCTGGAACTCCGCCACCAGCTCGCCCGCCTCCTCGGCGTGCTCCGGATGGACGAAGATCGTCTTGCGATTGTAGTGGTCGATGCGCGGCCCGACCGTGAGGGAGCCGAAGAGGTCGCCCTTGACGAAGTACGGGATGCCGGCCGCGTCGAGCACGCTGCGCAGCAGCAGCAGGTCCCCCTCGTCCTCCGGGCTCGGCAGCTCGACCAGCTCGGGCCGCTCCCGGTGCGAGGCGCCGGGGGCGGTCGAAGAGCGGTCCCAGGGGCCGAACATCGCGCCGATTCTACCCCGCCCGCAGCGCGTCCGACGCGATCCGCGCGCAACGGGCGAGCAGCGCGGCGCCGGCGGCGACCGCGCCGTCGTCCGGCAGGAAGCGGGGCGAGTGGGCGGAGACGACCGGCGCGCCCGGCCGCCGCGCGCCGATGCGCAGGAAGCACCCGGGGATCCGTTCGAGGTACTCGGCGAAGTCCTCCCCCGCCAGGTTGAGGACCGGCAGCGGGCGGAGCGCCTGCTCGCCGAAGACCTCGGCGACCGCGCGCCGGGCCCAGCCGGCGGCCTCCTCCGAGTTGACGAGCGGCGGCGCGCCCTCCCGGATCTCGACCTCGACCTCGACGCCGTGAAGCTCGCCGACGGCGCGGGCGATCGACTCGACCTCGCGGTGGAGCGTCGCGCGCACCTCCGGATCGAGCGCCCGTAGCGTCCCCGACAGCTCGGCTCGGGTCGGGATGATGTTGGGCGCGGTGCCGGCGTGGAAGGTGCCGACGGTGACCACCGCCGGGGTGCCGGGGGCGAGGCGGCGGGAGACGATCGTCTGGAGGGCGCCGACCAGGGCCGACCCGGCGACCACCGGGTCGGCCGCCTCGTGCGGCCGGGCGCCGTGGGCTCCGCCGCCCGCGAGCTCGATCCGGAAGGTGTCGGCCGAGGCGGCGAGCGGCCCGGCCTGCGCCACCGCCGTGCCCACCTCGAAGCGCAGGTCGACATGGCCG
>CAZLLV010000260.1:0-15745 GCA_964560325.1 uncultured Thermoanaerobaculia bacterium
CGCCCCCGGCCCCGCCCCGAACCCTCACCCTCGCCCGACTCCCTACCCCTCCCGCAACGCCGTAGCCACCGGCAACCGCGCCGCCCGCACCGCCGGCAGCAACCCACCCACCAGCCCGATCACCAGCGCATACACCATCCCCGCCACCACCAGCCCAAGCGTCACCTTGAAAGCGAACGCCACCTGGCTGAACGACTGCCAGTTGAGCGTCGCCGCGTGGAAGCCGTCGAACGCCAGGTATGCGAGCGCCCCGCCCACCGCCCCACCCAGGAGCGCCAGCGCCAGCGACTCCCCCAGCACCGACAGCACCACCGGCATCGCCCGGTAGCCGAGCGCCCGCAGCGTCGCGATCTCCCGGCTACGCGCCGCCACCGCCGTGTACATCGTGTTGAGCGCCCCGAACGCCGCCCCAACACCCATCAACAGCGCGATCAGGTTCCCCGCCACCGAGATGAACGCCGCGAGCGCCTCCGACTGCTCGGCGTAGTACTCGCTCTCCCGCTGCACCGATACGTCGAGCCGCGGATCGCCCTCGAGCGCCGCCCGGAACGGCTCGAACGCCTCCGGCGACTCGAGCCGGGCGTAGACCGCCTGGTAGCTCGAGCCCCGCCGGTAGGCCGGCGCGAGCACCCCCACGTCGGTCCAGATCTCCGAGTCGGCGACCGTGCCGCCCGCGTCGAAGCGACCGACCACCGTCCACTCCGTGTCCCCCCAGCGCAACGTGTTCCCCACGTCGAGCCCGGCGAACTCGAGCGCCGCCCCGGAGCCGACGATCACCTCGGCGCGCCCCGGCGTGAACGCGCGCCCCTCGACGATCTCGAGGTTCTCGCGCACCACGAAGGCCGCTTCCTGCACGCCCCGGAGCGGCACGTTCGCGTCGGTGCCGGTCGAGCGCTTCGGCAGGTCGACGATCACGAACAGCTCGGCCGACAGCGCCCGCCCCTCCGGCGTCCGCAGGATCCCCGGCGCGTCCGCGACGGCGTCGACGTCCGGGCGCATGAGGATGCTGTTCATCTCGCCCTGGCTGCCGCCGCGCATCACCACCGCCACGTCGTCCTCGCCCGAGCCCTGGAGGGTCGCCCGGAAGCCTTCGGCGATCGACAGCACCGCCACCAGCACCGCGACCACGCCGGCCACGCCGACGACGGCGGTCGCCGCCGAGCCCCAGCGGGCGGGCAAGCTCTTCAAGGAGGTCGAGGTGACCGCGGCCACCTGCCGCACGAAACCGAATGGTGAGATCGCCATGGTTCAGGTCCTCCGGAGGGCGTGGACGACTTCGAGGCGCCGGGCCTGGAGGGCCGGCAGGATGCCGGCGGCGACGCCGACGAGGACGACGAGCAAGACGCCGACCGCGAGGTCGACGCCGCGCAGGTAGAAGGCGGGCAGAAACTCGCCCACGTCCAGGCCGGAGACGATCCCGGCGCCCAGGAGCAGCCCCACGCCGCCACCCAGGAGGCTGATGGCGAGTGCCTCGGCGAGCACCAGGGTGAGCACCTTGCCGTCGGTGAAGCCGATCGTCTTCAAGACCGCGAGCTCCCCGGTGCGCTCCCGCACCGCCTGGGCCATCGTGTTGCCCGCCACCAGCAGCATGGTGAAGAAGACGGCGGCGAGGATCGCGGTCACGATCGAGCCGACGTCGCCGATCTGGTTGGCGAACGCCTGCACGAACGCCTTCTCGGTCGCGGTCTTGGTCTCGGCCGGCGAGTTCTGGAACAGCGCGTCGACCTCCCCGGCTACGGCGCCCGCCTGCTGCGGATCGGCCACCCGCACGACGTACCAGCCGACGGTGCCGGAGCCGAACGCCCGCGCCTCGTCGAAGTAGTCGTGGCGGAAGAACATCTGGGTCGTGTCGGTCCCCTCCTCGGCGCCCTCGTAGATGCCGGAGAGCACGAAGTCCCAGGTGCGCGAGCCGTCCTTCTGGGTCCAGATCGTCGCCTGGAGCGGCACGCGGTCGCCGACCTCCCAGTCGAAGCGGTCGGCGAGGCCGCGGCCGGCGATCGCGCCGGTCCGGTCGCCGAGCCAGGCCGCCCGCTCCTCCGGCTCCAGCACGTACTCCGGGTACATGTCGAGCCACTCCTCCGGGTCGACCGCCATCTGGCCGAAGAAGTTCTTCGGGTCCCGGTACACGCCGCCGAACCAGGTCGCGTGGGCGGCCCCGACCACCCCGTCGAGCGCCTCCACGTCGGCCTCGTAGCTCTGCGGCAGCGGCTGGATGAGCGACACCTTGTGGATCGTGATCAGCCGGTCGGCGCCGGCGAGCTCGACGCCGCCCTCGAAGGCCACCCGGAGCGCCGCGAGCAGCGCGAAGAGCACGAAGGCGATCAGGATCGAGAGCACGGTGAAGAGGGTCCGCAGCTTCTTGCGGCCCAGGTTCTTGCGGATCAGGTGGAGGTATTTCACGCCGCCGCCTCCATCGCCCGCAACCCGCCCTCTTCGAGCACCAGGGTGCGCCGGGCGTACGACGCCGCGCGCGGGTCGTGGGTGACCATCACGATCGTCTTGCCGTGCTCCCGGTTGAGGGCGGCGAGGAGCTCCAGGATCTCGGTGCCGGTCTTCCGGTCGAGGTCGCCGGTCGGCTCGTCGCACAGCAGGAAGGTCGGATCGGAGACGATCGCCCGCGCGATGCCGACCCGCTGCTCCTGGCCGCCCGAGAGCTCGCGCGGCCGGTGCTTCGCGCGGTCGGAGAGGCCGACCACGGCGAGCGCCGCCGCCACGTGCTTCTTGCGCTCGGTGCGCGAGAGGTGGGTCAGCAGCAGCGGGAGCTCGACGTTGCGCTCCGCCGAGAGCACCGGGATCAGGTTGTAGAACTGGAAGACGAAGCCGACGTGGCGCGCCCGCCAGGCGGCGAGGCCGCTGCCGGAGAGCGCGTCGATCCGCTCGCCGTCGACCTCGACCGTCCCACCGTGGGGTCGATCGGGGCGGTCGAGCCCCCCGAGCAGATTGAGGAGCGTCGTCTTGCCGGTGCCGGACGGCCCCATCAACGCCAGGAAGTCGCCCCGCGGCACCTCGAGCGTGAGGTCGCGCAGCACCTCCACCGTCTCCTTGCCCCGCCGGTAGCTCTTGGTCACGCCGTCGATTCGGATCAACGGCTCCTCGTTCGTGGTCTGGATCGTCTCGATGCTCATCGCTCTCCTCCGGTCTCTTCGGTCGTTCCCGCTTCCTCTGCGTCGTCGCCGAGGAAGGCGACTTTCACGCCCATGTCGGGCAGCACCCTTCCGTCCAGCCGGTCGAATCCGATCCGTACCTTGACCGTCGCCTTCTCGCGGTCGGCCGCCGGGATGGTGATGATCACGCGCCCGGGGAGCGGTGCCTCGGGATAGGCGTCGAGGGTCGCCTCCACCCGCTGGCCGGGGTAGACCCGCTGGATGTAGCTCTCCCCCACGTCGACCTCGATCTCGAGCGAGGCCATGTCGACCAGGGTGCAGACGCCGGTGCGGGTGAAGCCGCCGCCCGCCGAGACCGGCGAGATCATCTCGCCCGGCTGCGCGTTCTTCGACACTGCCACGCCGGCGAACGGCGCGCGGATGACGGTGTCGGCGAGCGCCACCCGCTGGAGCGCCAGCTCGCGCTCGGCGACCTCGACCCGGCCGCGCTCGAGGGCGAGGCGGGCGGCGAGGGCGTCGAGCTCGGTCGCCGCGGTGTCGAGGTCGGCCTGGGCCACGACCGCCTGGCGCACCAGCCGGTCGGCCCGCTCCCGGTCGAGCCGCGCCTTGGCGAGCCGCGCCTCGGTCTCGGCGAGAGCGCGGCGGGAGGCTTCGACGTTCGCCTCGGCGAGCGCCACGGCCGCGCGCTGCATCGAGTCGTCGAGGCGGGCGAGCACCTGCCCCTCCTCGACCGCCATCCCCTCCTCCACCATCACCTCGACGATCTTGCCGGTGACTTTCGACGACACGGTCGCCTGGCGCCGGGCGGTGACGTAGCCGGAGGCGTCGAGGACGGTGCGGTCGCGGGCGGTCCCTGCCACCGGCTCGACCGGCGCCGCGGCCGCCTCGGGAGCCTCCGCGCCGCCCGAAGCCGACCGCCCCGGCCACAGCCAGACGGCCGCCGCGGCCGCCACGATCAGGAGCGCGGCGAGCCAGGGCGCGTGGCGCGCGAGCGCCCGCGGCGGCCGCCGGTCCTCGGCGCCTCGGTCGATTCGCAGCGCGTCGAGCGACGGCCGCTCGGGCGGCTTGTCGCGGTTCGTCTCCTCGTCCATGCCTCGCCTCCTCATGGACGAACTCTGGCACCGGCACCGGGAGGCCTCCCAGTGCCGGCGGTCACCTCTTCGGGGTGACGTATGTCAGGGGTGGTAGCTTCGCGGCATGACGGACGAGCGCGTGGAGGAGGCGACGGTCGCCGGGCGCCGGGTGCGGATCCTGCGGGACCTGTGTATCGGCACCGGGGCGTGCGTCAAGGAGGCGCCGGAGGTGTTCGAGCTCGACGACCGCCAGATCGTCACCTTCACGGCGACGGCCGGGCAGGCGCCGATCGAGCCGGAGAGGCTCGTCGACGCCTGCCGGAGCTGCCCGGTCTTCGCGCTGGAGGTGGAAGAGTAGCTACCGCAGGACCCCGCGCGCGGCCATCTTCCGGGCGTAGAGGAAGAGAGCGAGAGCGATCGCGATGATCACGATCGGGAAGATGATGGCCGCGGGGCCTCCCAGGCTCTCGGGCGGATCCGCCATGAAAAACGACAAGGCCATGCTCAGCACCGCGGCGCCGAGCGACAGGCCGAGCATCCAGACCGCCCAGCGCTGACGGAGCAGCAACCCCACGGCGCCGAGCAAACCGCCGAGGGTCCCGACGGCCCAGATCACGTACATCCAGCCGGGGAAGCTGTAGAAGTAGTCGAGCTGGTCTTGCGGGAAGTTGCTCATGTACGGCTCCCACCGAAAGACCGTCGCCAGGTAGTCGAAGGCGCCGTATCCGTTCCACAGCAGGGCCAGGATGCCGACGATCCAGAGATGGACCGGCGTGCGGACGGGGGCCGGCCGGGTCGGGGTGGTCGAAGCGGACGCATCGACCGCACCGGGGGTCGCCACGGGCTCGCTCATGCTCGCCTCCTCGCTCGTAGGGGTTGTGTGCAGAATCTACCACGAGGCGGTATCGGCGCGCGTGACGATCGCGGATCGCGCCGATCTCATAGACTCCCGTCGATGACTCCGCGCCGCGCCCTCCTCGCCCTCGCGCTCCTCCTCGCCGGACTCCCCGCCGCCGCTTCGGCTGCGCACGCCGCGACCTTCCACGTCTCCCCAGCCGGCGACGACGACGGCGCAGGCAGCGCGGGCGATCCGTGGGCGACGCTCCAGAAGGCGGCGGACACCGTGGCCGCCGGCGACACGGTGCTCGTGGCGGCGGGCGATTACGCCGGCTTCGATCTACGGACCTCCGGCACCGCCGTGGCGTGGATCCGCTTCCTCGCCGAGCCGGGCGCCCGCGTCGTCACGCCGAACCCCGTGACGACCGACGGCATCAACCTGGAGGGCGCGAGCTTCGTCGAGGTCGCCGGCTTCACGGTCGAGGGGATGCCCAGGAACGGCATCCGCGCCGTCCTCGGGAGCCACGTGACGATCCGCGGGAACCGGACCTTCGACAACTTCGACCGCGGCATCTTCACCGGCTTCGTCGACGACTTGGCTGTCGAGGACAACGAGACCGCCGGCGCGATCGACGAGCACGGGATCTACGTCTCGAACAGCGGCGACCGGCCGGTCGTGCGCGGGAACCTGTCGTACGGCAACCGCGGCGCCGGCATCCACATGAACGGCGACCTGTCGGCCGGTGGCGACGGGGTGATCTCGGACGCGCTGGTCGAGGAGAACGTGATCTGGGACAACGGCGTGGCCGGTGGCGCCGGCATCAACTGCGACGGCGTCCAGGACTCGACGATCCGCAACAACCTGATCCTCGGCAACCACGCGAGCGGCATCACCCTCTACCGGATCGACGGCGGCGCTCCCTCGACCGGGAACCTCGTGGTCAACAACACGATCGTCATGGCCGAAGACGGCCGCTGGGGGATCACGATCCGGGACGGCAGCTCCGGCAACACGCTGCGCAACAACATCGTGCTGTCGCGGCACCCGTTCCGCGGCGGCCTCGACGTGGAGGTCGCGACCGGCAGCCACGTCGGGCTGACGAGCGACCACAACGCCTGGATCGACCGCTTCACCCCCGACGGCGGCGACACGATCTTCGACCTCGCCACCTGGCAGGCGACCTACGGCCAGGACGCGCACTCGTTCGTGGCGACCGAGGCGGCGCTGTTCGTCGACCCGACCCTGCCGGCGGGCGACTACCACCTGAAGGCGGGAGCCCCCGCGATCGACGCCGGCACGCCGACCGACGCCCCGCCGACCGACTTCGAAGGTGATCTTCGCCCGGCGGGCGATGGCTACGACCTGGGCGCCGACGAGCGCTTCGTGGCGCCCCCCTGCGTCGCGGAGACCGAGATCGTCCTCTCCGACGACACGGTCACCGGCGTCGAGATCCACGAAGCGTGCGACCGGATCACCGCCGGCCCGGCCTACACCGTCGCGGGAGGCGGCGACCTGACGCTGCGCACCCGCGGCACCGTCGTCCTGGCGGACGGCTTCGCCGTCCTCACCGGCGGCGCGCTGGCGGTGGAGATCGACCCGGCGGCCGGGGCCTCCGCCCCACCCTGAGCCCCGAGCGCCGGAGCGGGAGTGCGTTCGGGCCGGGATCAGGCGCGGACCCGGATCACCGCGTAGGTCCGGTCGTCCGCCTTGCGACTGTCCGGAGCCCAGCGCGCCGCCGCCGCTTCGAGATCGGCGATCACCTGGCGGAGGTCGTCGTGGCCGCGGCCGACGGCCTCCTCGAAGGCTTCGCAGACGGCGGCGTAGCCGAGCGGATCGCCGGCGGCGTCCGGCAGCTCGCAGAGGCCGTCCGAGAGGAGCAGCACCGTGTCGCCGGGCGCCAGGAGCACCTCGCGCTCGCGGTAGGCGCTGTCGAGGCCGCCGAGCGGCATGCCGCAGAGCATCACCTCGTCGACCCGGCCGGTGGCGGCGCGATGGACGAGCGCGGGCGGCATGCCGGCCGAGGCGAGGGTGAGGCGGCGGCCGTCGAAGCGGGCGAGCACCATCGCCATCGCCATCCGCCCGCACGCCACCCGCAGGTCCATCCGCTGGATGGCACGGTTCGCGTCGGTCAGGAAGCGCGCCGGACCGCCTTCGCCCGAGAAGCCGGGCCAGGCCGAGAACAGGCTCTTGATCACCGTCACCATGGTGCCGGCGCGGGCGCCGTGTCCGGTCGCGTCCCCCACGGCCACGGTCAACGAGCCGTCGTCGCCCCGGCGGAAGTCGTAGAAGTCGCCGCCCACCTCGGTGGCGGTGGTCATGGCGACCGCCAGCTCGATCCCGGGGTGGTCGGGCATCTCTTTCGGCAGCAGGGAGAGCTGGAAGCGCCGGGCCTCCTCCAGCTCGTCGCTCTTGCGGCGGTACTCGGCGAGCAGCAGGCGCTCCTGGAGCTCGTGCTCGTTGCGCCGGCTCTCCTCGCGCACCAATCTCTCCTGGTGGACCGAGAGGTCGGCCGCCATCCGGTTGAAGGCGGAAGCGAGCTCGCCAAGCTCCGAGCTCGACTCGACCGGCAGGCGGGTCTGGAGGTCGCCCCGGGCGATCCGCTCCGCGCCGCGGGTGACGGTTTCGAGCTGCCGCGTCATCCGCCGCGACAGCGGCTGGATGCCGACCAGCCCGAGGGCGATCAGGCCGAGGCCGTAGCCGAAGTTGCGGGCGGCGGTGCGCCGGACCTCGGCGAGCGACTGGCGGATCGGCCGGGCGATGCCGAAGGTCAGGCCGCCGCCCGGCTCGCGCGTGGTCGCGACCACCCACTCGTCGGCCGCCGGACCGGTGGCCCGCCAACCGCCGTCGCCGTCCGCCTCGATCCCCAGCTCCTCGACCACCGCCAGACCCTCGCCGTCGGCGGTGTAGAGCTTCCCCTCGCGGTCGATGGCGAACGGCACCTCGCCCTCCCCGCGGACGCTCGCCCGCAAGATCTCCTCGAGCACGCCGCGGCTCGCGACGCACGCCCGCACGTGGCCCACGACCTCGCCGTCCTCCTCGACCGGCACCTGGAACTCTTCGCCCAGCAGCAGGCGCTGCTCCCGGCGGCGGCTTTCGATCTCGGAGAGCTCGGCGTCGGTGAGCCGGCGCTTGGCCTCGATCGCGCCTTCGAGGCGCTCCGCGACCCGCCGCTTCGCCCGCGCGCTCGCCGCGATCGAGCGTTCGAGCGCCGCGCGCTCGTCGGCGTTCAGCTCCTCGCTCCGGGCGGCGAACGCGGCGGCGTCGATCTCCGCCGCGAGGCGGCGCTCCTCGGCCTCCAGACCGGCGGCCACCTCGCCCAGCACCTCGAAGGCGAGGCCGACGGCCGCGCCCGCCCAGACCTCCGACGGCGGGTCGCCGGCCGCTCGGCCCTCCAGGCCGCGGGCCGCGCGAGCCGAACCCTCCGCCAGGATGCGCGGCACGTCGATCACGACCGCGCCGGGTGCCCCGATGCCCGATCGCGGCGGCCCGCCGTCGAGCCCGCCCGGGGCGGGAGGAGCGGGCGGCGCCGGGGGCGCCGGGGGCGCCGGCACGTACTCGAGCGACTCGAGGAGCGGGGCCGCGTCGCCCATCACGCTCGCCAGCCGGTCGGCGAGCGGCTCGGCGCCGCCGGCTTGGCCTTCGGCGAGGAGCGAGGCGAACGGCACCGCCGCGAGGTTCGCGAAGCGCAAGGAGAGGTCGCTGCGTATCGAGACGAGGCGCTCGTCCATCTCGACGGCGAGCGCCCGGCCGTCCTCCTCGACCGCCGCCCGCACCGCGTCGAGCGACGAGGCGTACGAGTAGAGGACGATGCCGGAGAGCGGCAGGATCGCGAGCACGAAAAAGGCGAGGACGAGCTGCGTGCGGATCTTCATGCGATGTCGATGGCGGGCCCCGAGGCGGGCGGAGTCAGATACGGACGCCGGGCGGCCGGGTTGCATGCTGCTAGATTCCGGCGCCATGAGCGAGCCTTCGAAGACCGCGCCGCCGAGCGCGCCGGACTTGCCGGACTTCCCCGGCCTCGACGAGATCCGCGACGCCCGCGCCCGCCTCGGCGACCGGGTGCGCGAGACGCCGGTCTGGGAGTGGCGGGGGCGGGAGATCGAAGCCGCGGTCGCCCCCGGCACCCGGGTCTTCCTCAAGCTCGAGCTCTTCCAGCACGCCGGCACCTTCAAGCCGCGCGGCGCGCTCCTCAACATGCTCGACCTCCCGCCCGACGCCCTCGCGCGCGGCGTGACGGCGGTCTCGGCCGGCAACCACGCGATGGCGGTCGGGTTCGCCGCCCGCATCCTCGGCTCGACCGCCAAGGTGGTGATGCCGAAGAGCGCCAGCCCGGCGCGGGTCGAGGGCTGCCGCGCCTACGGCGCCGAGGTGGTGCTGGTCGACGACGTGCACGCCGCCTTCGCCGAGGTCGAGCGGATCGAGCGCGAAGAGGGTCGTACGTTCGTGCACCCGTTCGAGGGGCGCCGGACCGCCCTCGGTACCGCCGGCGTCGGGCTGGAGCTCGCCGCGCAGGTGGCTCTCGAGGACGGGGACCTCGACGCCGCCATCGTGCCGATCGGCGGCGGCGGGCTGGCCGCCGGGGTCGCCAACGCGCTGGCGCTCGCTCAGCCCGGCTGCCGGATCTACGGCGTCGAGCCCGAAGGGGCGGACACGATGCACCGCAGCTTCGCCGCCGGCTCGCCGCAGGCGATCGACCGGGTGGCGACGATCGCCGACAGCCTCGGCGCGCCCCACGCGGCGCCCTACTCCTTCGCCCTCTGCCGCCGCTTCCTCCACGGGCTGGTCAAGGTCAGCGACGACGCGCTGCGCGACGCCATGCGCCTCCTCTTCCGGGAGGCGAAGCTCGCGGTCGAGCCGGCCGGCGCCGCCGCCACCGCGGCGCTCCTCGGGCCGCTCCGCGAAGAGCTCGCCGGCCGGCGGGTCGCGCTGATCGTCTGCGGAGCGAACATCGACGCCGCGACGTTCTGCGCCCTCGTCGGCTGAGGGATCGCGAATCGATCGCCGGCCGGCTCACCATCGCTTCGGCCGCGGATCGCCCGATTTTCGCCACGATCGCCGGCGGCGTCGGCGCTATGATGCCGAAGCATGACGACCGCCGATCCATCGACCGCCCGCTCCTCCTCCCCGACGCGCGCCGGCGCGGGCCTCCTCCGCCACCTCGGATCGGCCGCCCTCTCACTCGTCCAGTGGCCGTTCTACAAGCTGTACGAGAAGCGGCTCGAAGTCGCGATGAAGCACTGGAAGCTGCCGCGGCACATCGGGATCATCATGGACGGCAACCGGCGCTACGCCCGCGCCTCCGGCAGCGCCCACGTCTCCTGGGGGCACGCGCGCGGGGCCGACAAGCTCCAGCAGGTGCTCTCCTGGTGCTACGAAGCGGACATCCCGGTGGTGACCGTCTGGAGCTTCTCGCTCGACAACTTCCACCGCGACACGACCGAGGTCGAAACGCTGCTCGACCTCTTCGAGAGCAAGACCCGCGAGCTCGCCCTGCAATCGGAGGTGCACGAGAACGGCGTGCGGGTGCGCTACATCGGCAAGCTGTCGCTCCTGCCCGCGAGCCTGCAGGAGGCGATCCGCGCGGTCGAGGAGGCGACCGCCGGCTACGGCCGCTTCCACCTGAACATCGCGATGGCCTACGGCGGCCGCGAGGAGATCACCGACGCCTTCCGCAGCTTTCTCGAGGATCGGCGGGGCGAGGAGGGCGGGCTCGAGAAGGCGATCGCGGAGCTCGACGACGAGGCGATCGAGTCGTACCTCTACACCTCGGGCCTGCCCGAGCCCGACCTCATCGTCCGCACATCGGGCGAGGTGCGCCTCTCCGGCTTCCTCCTCTGGCAGAGCGCCTACTCCGAGTTCTACTTCTGCGACACCCACTGGCCGGCCTTCCGGCGCATCGACTTCCTGCGCGCCCTGCGCTCCCACCACCAGCGCCAGCGCCGCTTCGGGCGGTGAGAGGCACCCCCCGCCGGCCCTCAGGCGGTCAGCGCCTCGTGGATCCAGCGGGCGACCTCGGGGTCCTCCAGGTATCCGGCGATGCCGTGGCGATTCCGGGTGTGGTTCCGGACGTCGGTCTTGTTCTCGATCGCCGGATCGACCGGGAAGTGGCGCTCGGTCAGCGGGTAGAGGGCGACCACGTCGCGCTCGTCCATGGCGTTCTTCCAGCGCGCCGCGCACGCCGGGTGGCCGATCGGGGCGAGACGCCGCTTGATCTCGGCGATGCCGAGCGGTGAGCCGAGGGTGACGAAGAGCGGCACCTCCCATCCTCGATTCGTTCCTTCGCGCCGGAGCAGGTTGTAGGCCACCAGAGTTCCCAGGGAGTGGCTCACCACCACCGACGGCACGCCCGGCTCCATCGCCGCCAGCACCCCGCTCTCGATCCGGTCGCGCACGCCGGCCCTCGTCAGGTACTGGTACACGTCGCGGGTGGCGAGGGCGATGCTGGTGCCGCTCCCGAACGGCACGAAGCGATCGATCGCGCGGAGCACCCCCTGCGTCCACTCCCAGTTGAGCGGCCCCCGCTCGACCACCTCGTCCCCCAGAACCTCCTGCACCTGCGCGTCGGAGATGCCGGCCTCGGCCTGCACCTCGCGGAGCACGCGCTCGACGAACGCCCGCTCCTCCTCGTCGGCGCCCTCGCCCCGCACGATCACGTCCGCCACCTCCCCCTCGGGACGGCCCTGGACCATCTGCCAGAGCGTGTCGCCGTAGAACGGGAAGCGCACCCGCTCGTCCGGGATCGGCATCTCGAGCCGGGTCTTGGCGAGCCCGGCCCGGAGCGACGCAAGCCACTCCTCCTTCAGTGCCGCCGCGTCCTTGTTCTGCTGGGAGCGTCCGTGGACCAGGACCAAGTTCCTCATCGCGTCACCTCCGGTCGTGCAGAAAGTCGAGGAGCAGGTCGCCTCCCCGTTCGTCGAACAGCGTCCAGAGCGACGGCACGAGGTGCCGGCGCAGGTCTTCGAGGCCGCGCGGGAGCCGCGCTCCGAACGCGCCGAGGAGCGCCCACCCCTGGGCGAGAAGCGGCACGACCGGCAACACCTCGGAGCCGCCGGTCCCGGACTCGCCGCGCAGCTCGCCGGCGAGGAGGGCCACGTCGTACGGCAGGAAGCCGAGGTCGGCCCGCAGGTACCGCACCACCCGCTCGACCAAGTCCTCCCGGTGCAGCCCGTGGAAGGCATGCGCGGCGTAGACCGCGAGCGCCGGGTCGATGCTCTCAGCGTAGCGGATGCGCCCGGCCAGGGAGAGCGCCTCGTCGCCTTCGAGACGGAAGACACCGTGGCGAATCGACTGGGCGACGAGCGAGCGCAGCTCGCGCAGCTCGTCGGCGTGGGAGCGGTAGTCGTGCCAGCGCTCGGTGGCCGCCGACGGCTCGTAAGCCACGTCGGCCAGCTCGCCCGCCTCGAAGGTGAGGGTGGCGAGAAAGCCGGGGATCGCGGGCAGGAGCGCCGCGCGGCCGTCGGCGAGCCGGACGAGGACCGTATCCGGCTCCTCCGGCGGCGCCCCCGGTCTACCGACCCGCACCAGCCCGTCTCCCAGCAGCTCCGTCGGGACTCGCCGCGCGAAGGCGCCGGCGACGGGAGCGCCGCGCAGCTTGAAGCCGCAGTCGGTCTCCATGTGGTCGGGGCCGTACGGCGCGCTCGAGCGGGTGACCGCCGCCGCGAAGTCGCCGCGGGAGAACGACGGCCGGCCGAGCGTGCCGCGGTGGGCCGGCGCGCGCAGCCGGCGCGCTTCGATCGAGTGGAGGACGGGCCCCGGGGCTCGCGGTCCGGGTGCCAGCACAGTGCCGATCGCCTCCCGCGAGAGCCCTCGCAACGCCTCCGGCTCGAAGACCTCCTCCTCGGCGGCCGCTCCTGAACGGGTGGCGAGCTCGGCTTCGTCGGCACCGCCCCGGCCGGCGAGCGGCAGGTCGAGCCGCGCCAGCCAGGCGTCGGGATCGGAGGTGATGCTGGCGTCCGGGTCCTGCGAGCGCTCGAGGTCGAGCCCGCGGTCGCGGAGCCGCGCGAGGACGGCCGCCGGCAGCCGGTCCCGGAGCGGCCGCGGATGGACCACGCCGACGCCCGGCTCGCCGGCGAGCCCCCGGAGCAGCTCCGGGTCCCCACCGCTCAGCAGGTCGACCAGCGCGTCGGTGTAGATCGCCGTGTAGCGGCCGCTCGACTCGCCCGGGTCGGCAACCTCGAGCGCCGGGCTGCCGAGCGAGGCGGCGTAGAAGACGTCGACCGGCTTCGATCGCCCGCCGGCGGGGAGGTTGGGAAAGATCTGGCTGCCGGTGACCGCCTGCGCGCCGATGCCGACGGCGGCGGTCCGGCAGGCGTCCGAGACGAAGACGACGTGCGGGACCGGGCCGTAGCGCGCCAGGCGTTCGCTCCCGACCACGTTGACCGCCTCGTTCGGATCGCCGGGCGCGCCGCTCAGGAGCCAGTACTCGCTGTAGCCGAGGTTCACGCCGTGGCCGGAGAAGTAGACCAGGAGCTGCTCCACGTCGCCGCGCTCGACGATCCCGCCGATCGTCCTGGTGATCCGGCGGGCGTAGACCTCCTCGCCCCCCTCGTCCGTGATCGTCTCGATCGGGTCGAACCCCTGCCCCGCCGCCCAGCGCGTCATCGCCCGCACCGCCCCGTCGACCGCCCGCAGCTCCGGCAGGCCGCCGGTCCGGTTCACCCCGATCAACACCGCCGCTCGCTTGCCCAGGACCCGCTCCTCTCTCTCGACCGAAACCTCGCGATCCCGAAATTATCGGCCGAGCGGAGCGTCCGACGCAAACGGAGCTCCCGGTCGGCTCGGACGCGGGGGGAGAGGTCCTCACGGACTCAGCCCGTGCCGTGGTTGGACTGACCTCGTCGCACGAGCTCTGCCAGAGCCGCCACCGCCACCCCGGCCAGGAGCCCCAGCAGGCCCTGGACCGGGGCCATGTAGCGCGCCAGGCCGGAGACCGCCGCGGAGACGCCCCAGAAATAGACGATCGTGACGACAACCAGCCAGAGCGCCGGATCGCCCGGGGACCTCCGGAGCCAGAGCGCGAGCCCGACGGCCGCGAACAGCCAGAGGGGCGCGTGGACGAGGGCGATCGAGCGGTCCCACCGGCCGCTGTCGGAGAGGTACCAGGTGCGCACCGCCTTGGCCGCGTAGAGGCGGGCGAGCGCCGCCGGATCGCGCGCCAGCCACTCGCGGTGGAACTCGACCACCCCCTCGAACGATCGTGGCGGCGGGTCGGGGTCGTTCCGGAGTGCCTCGCTCACCTCGAAGCCGTCGTGGCGCCGGATGCCGTCGAAGAAGGCGTAGTAGACGACCGGCGCCGCCATCGCGCCGCTCTCGCCGAGCCGGCGCTGGAGGAGCGACCACGGGAGGAGGACCAGGGCCTGGGCGGCGAGCGCCAGCAGGAGCCCGGCGGCGGCGAGGCGGCCGGGGCGCCGAACGCCGCTCCGGCGCAGCCACCACCAGCCGACCGGAGCGAGGGCGACGAGCAGGAACTGCGGGTTCGCCCGTACCAGGCAGGCGACGCCGACGAGCGTGCCGGCGCCCGCGAAGAGCCCGAGCGTCCACCACGGCCTCTTCCCGCCGGCCGCCCGAAGCGCGCCGACCAACAGTAGGAGGGCGGCGAGGAAGAGGGGCTGGAAGAGCACCACCGCCAGTCCCTCGGCGGTCGCCAGCGCGAAGATCGGCGCACCGACCATCGCGAGGCCCGAGGCGATCGCGGCGAGCCGGGTCCGGGTCAGGCGCAGGCCGAGGAGGACCGAGAAGACGCCGGAGAGCACCACCGGCACCACGTCGACGAACAGCTTGGCGCTCCAGTACGGCAGACCCAGAGCCGCCGTGACCCGCCACTTGAACGCCAGGTAGTAACCGTAGCCGGGCGGCCAGATGGCGACTTTGGGGTGACCGTCCGCGAGGACGTCGCGCATCACCCGCACGTGGTCGTGGTTCGGGTTCGGATCGAAGTTGCCGGTCCGCACCGACACCCAGAGCGCCAGGTAGTGGAGCCCGGCGAAGGCGAGGACGAGAAGGAGCCAGTGACGGCGCGCGAAGCGCGGCTCTGCCTCGGGCCCCACGGCCCCGGCGCGGTTGACGTATCCTCCCTGCACGGCCCGCCGATCTTAGACCGCTGCCTCTCGTACGACGGCCGCCGCACGCCATGCGCCTCCTCTGGATCACCACCAAGCCGCCGGCCCCGCCCGTCGACGGTGGGCGGCTGGTCGCGCTCCTGACCCTCGAGGCGCTCGCCGGCGCCGGGGCAGAGATCGTCCTCGTCGCGCCGGTCGCGCCGGCGATGCCGGAGGCCGAGGTCGCGCAGATCGAAGCCGAGCTGGCGCCCTTCTGCCGAGCCCATCTCGTGCCGGCGACGCCCCGGCCCGCGCCGCTCGCCGCCCTCGGATCGCTCGTCGGCGGCGCCCCCTACTCGATCGCCCGCCACGCGCTGCCGGAAGTCCGCGCGGAGGTGGCGCGCCGGCTCGCCGCCGAGAGCTTCGACGCGGTCCACGCCGAGCAGCTCCAGGCCTTCCCCCCGGCCGAGCCGGCGTTCGCGGCCGGCGTGCCCGTGGTGCTGCGCGCGCAGAACGTCGAGAGCGACCTCTGGCGGGCGACGGCCGGGCTCCATCCCTGGGCCGGGCGCTGGCTCGCGCGGGAGGCGCGGCGGCTGGCGCGCTACGAGGGCGAGGCGGTGCGGCGGGCGGCCGCGACGGTCGCGCTGACGGCGCCGGACGCCGAGCGGCTGCGGCAGCTCGCCGGCGGCGCGG
>CAZLLV010000261.1:0-3018 GCA_964560325.1 uncultured Thermoanaerobaculia bacterium
CTGGACCGTCTCGCCCAGGCGAAAGCGGCGGCCGGCGACCGGCTCCGGGCGGAGCGCTTGCACGCCGAGGCGGCGGCCGAGCTCGCCGCCCTCGGCCGCGGGCGCCGGAGCGGGCTGGCCCTCAGCCTGGCGGGCAAGGCGGCCCTCCAGGACCGGCGACCGGAGCGCGCCGTGGCGCTGTTCGAGGCCGCGGCGGACGCCCTCGAGGCCGGCGGCGACCCCCGGGAGGTGGCCATCGCTCACGCCAACCGCGGGGACGCCCTGGAGGATCTGGGGCGGACGGAACCGGCCCTCACCGCCTACCGGCAGGCGCTCGCCCTCCTGAAGGCGGTCCCCGATCCCGGAGCCCGGGCGCGGGTGCTCCACAACCTGGGCCGGCTCGAGACCGAGGCGGGCGAGCCCGAGCGCGGCCGGGATCACCTGGAGGAGGCGGAACGCCTGTTCCGCCAGGCGGGACGGGAGAGAGAGCGGGCGCGGACCCTCCTCGCCCTCGGCGACCTCGCCCTGGCCCGGGACGATCCGGAGCGCTCCCGCGAGCTCTTTCGTCTCTCCCTGGAGATCGCCGGGCGTGCGGGCGATCGGCGGACCGAAGCGGTCGCCACCAGCGCCCTGGGCCGGCTCCACCGCCGGCTGGGGGACCTCGCCGCGGCCCTCGACCACTACCGCCGCGCCCTGGCGGCGGCCCGCGCCCTCGGCGATCCCTGGATGGAGGCCCGCCTGCTCCACCACCTCGGCTGGCTGCACCTGGCGACGGGAGATCCTGGGGCGGCCGAGGAGGCCTACAGGCAGGCCTTCGAGCACACCCGGGGGACCGGCGACCCGGCCGTCGAGGCCGAGACGCGGCTCGGCCTGGCGCGGGTGGCACGCCGGCGTGGCGAGCTGGAAGCGGCGCTGGAGCACTCGGCCGCCGGCCTGGCGCTGGTGGAGTCGTTGCGAGGTGAGATCGCCGGTCCAGCCCTGTCCCGGTCGTGGTTCGCCACCGTCCAGGACCACTACCGCTTCGCCGTCGACCTGGCGATGGAGCTGCACCGCCGGCGCCCGGGGCAGGGGTGGGCCGAGCGGGCGGTCGAGGTGTCGGAGCGGGCACGGGCGCGGGCGCTCTTGGACGCCCTCGCCGCACCCGGGGCGCCGGGGCGCGAGGCGGCAGCCGGCTCCGGGACCGAGCTGCGGGCGCGGATCGGCAGGGCCGAGGGCCGGCGCTTCGACCTGATCGAGGCGGGAGCCGACCGGGAGGCGATCGAGGTTGCGGAGCGGGAGGTCCGCTCGCTCCTCGCCGAGCTCGAGGAGCACCGGCACGGGCGCGGCGGGCGGGCCGGCGGCGGGGAGCCGCTCCGGATCGAGCCCGTCGGTGCCGACGCCATCCGCAAGCGCCTCACCGGTCCGGACACGCGGCTCCTGGAGCTCGCCCTGGGCGAGGAGAGGAGCTTCCTATGGTTGATGGGTCCCGAGGGCGTGGAGGGGTTCGAGCTGCCGCCGGAGGCGGAGCTCGAGGCCCTCGCCCGCCGCGCCCACCACCTCCTCGCCGGCAGCCGGACCCCGGAGGCCGCCATCGCGGTACGGGAGATCCTGTGCACACTCTCCCGGCGGCTCCTGGCACCGGTCGCCCCGAGGCTCGCGGGCGGGCGGCTGCTGGTAGTCCCCGACGGAGCCCTCCGGTACCTGCCGTTCGCAGCCCTCCCCGATCCGCGGTGGATCGACGGCGACAGGCCCTGCGGCGCCGACACGCCGGCGCTCGCCGCCGGCTTCCAGGTGATGCACCTGCCGTCCGCCTCGGCCGCGATCGGCCTCGCCGAGCGCCGGGCCCGCGATTCCGGGAGCTCGGGCACCGTCGTGGTGGTGGCCGACCCGGTGTTCGGGAGCGACGATCTCCGCCTCTCGGGCGCCGCCCCGCGGCGGGAGGAGGCGCCCATGACGGAGGAGCTCACCTGGTCCGCCGCCGCCACCGGGCTCGCGCGCATTCCCCGCTTGCCCGGTACCCGCCGGGAGGCCGAGCGGATCCTCGCGCGGGTCCCGCCCGGCGAGGGGCGAGGTCTCCTCGGCTTCGCCGCCAGCAAGGACGCGGTGTCGGGGGGTGCCCTCGCCGGCTTCCGCTACGTCCACTTGGCCACCCACGGCTTCGTCCACGACGAGCACCCGGAGCTCTCCGGCGTGGTGCTCTCCCTGGTGGACCGCCAGGGTCGCCCCCTGGACGGCTTCCTCCGCGCCCACGAGCTCGCCGATCTGGCGCTGCCGGCGGAACTGGTGGTGCTCTCCGCGTGCCGCACGGCCCTGGGGCACGAGGTTCGCGGTGAGGGACTGGTGGGGCTCACCCAGGCCCTCCTCGAGGCCGGGGCAGCCAGCGTCCTGCTCTCCCTGTGGGACCTGGAGGACGCGTCCACGGCGGAGCTGATGGATCGCTTCTACGGGGGACTGCTCGAGGAGGGCCTGCCGCCGGCCGAGGCCCTGCGCCGGGCCCAGGCCGGGATGGCGGCCGACGAGCGATGGCGCTCGCCCCACCACTGGGCCGGTTTCGTGCTCGTGGGCGTCCGCTGAGGAGGAACCCGCCTCACCCATTCCGGCGCCGGCCGCGTTCGTAGGGAGCGGATTCCAGACGTCACACCCAGTCACCCAAGGAGAGAGACCATGTCCGAGACCGAGACCGACCTGATCGCCACTTCCGTCGAGGAGCTCGACCACGTCCTGCGCGCGCTCGCCGGCCGCATCGCCGCGGACGAGGGCAAGGAACCGGTGATCGACCGCCTGCTGGCGGCGGCGGTGATGGTCCGCCACGCCCGCGCCGCCCTCACCGATCCGCACCGGAAGGCCCAGAGGGACAACGTCCGGGACCCGGAAACCGAGGCACCGCCGCGAGTCGAGGTGCCGCCTCCCTGTCTCCTCCCCCCGCTCTACGTCTCGCTCCGAGGGGGCAGCTCGTGGACCTCGGATTAGACCGTCTAGGGGCCGGGAGACGGCCGGGGCTCACCCGTTTCGCCGGCACGGGTGTTGGTTCAGGGCGAACCGACCTCCGCGGGGCTCGGC
>CAZLLV010000262.1:0-4464 GCA_964560325.1 uncultured Thermoanaerobaculia bacterium
GGCACGCCACGAGGCGCTCCGCACCACGCTCTCGCCGGGACCCGGCGAGGCGCTCCTGCAGACGATCCACGATCCGGTCGCAACCCCCCTGCCGCTGGTCGATCTCGCCCGCCTGCCGGAGAGCGCGCGCGAGCCGGAGGCGCACCGCTTGGCCCTCGCCGAGGCTCTGCGGCCGTTCGATCTCGAGCGCGGCCCGCTGGTGAGGCTCCGCCTGATCGCGACGGCGGCCGGTCCCCCGGCGCGCCACCTCCTGCTGCTCACCCTCCATCACGCGATCGCCGACGCTCCGTCGATCGCGGTGATGATCCGCGAGCTGGCCGCCGGCTATCGGGAGCGGGTCTCCGGCGGGCCCGCCGGAGCGCTTCCGGAGCTGCCGGTGCAGTACGCCGACTGGGCGTCCTGGCAGCGGCGGCGGCTCGAGGGTGCGGCGCTCGACGAGCAGCTCGCCTTCTGGCGGCGCCGTCTGGGCGCCGCCGCCACGGACTCCGCGGGGGCGCCTGCGAAGCACCCGCTCGCGACCCGCCTGGGGGCCGACCGGGAGCCGGCGGGCGACTCCGGCCGGGGAGCGCGGCGGGTCTGGGAGATCGACTCCGGCCTCGCGGACCGGCTCGGCGACTTCGCCCGCCGGCAGGGGGTCACCCTGTTCATGCTGCTCTTGTCCGGTTTCCAGAGCGCGCTGCACCGTACGACTGGAGGGGTCGAGGTGGTCGTCGGAACGGCCGCGGCAGGTCGTGACCGGGTGGAGATCGAAGAGCTGATCGGCTGCTTCACCAACATGCTGGCACTGCGGGCGAGCTTTGCGGACGACCCGACGTTTCGTGTGCTGCTGGAGCGCGGCCGCCAGGAGGTGCTCGGCGCCTTCGACCACCAGGATCTTCCGTTCGACCGCCTGGTCGGCGAGCTGCGTCTCGGACGGCGTGGCGAGGGGGGCTCACCGCTCGGCATCGCGTTCGGCGTGCAGGACGCTCTCGGCGCGCTGCCGGATCTCCCCGGGGTGAGTGTCCGTCCCCTGGAGCTCGACTACGGGGTCACGCGGCTCCCGCTCACACTCTGGGTGAGCCGGCGGGACGGCGGCGAGCTGGCGGCGGCCTGGACCTTCCGCACCGACCTCTTCGACGAGGGAACGGTCCGGCGGCTCCACGAGCGCTGGAGGGCACTGCTCGAGAGCGCCCTCGACGAGCCGGACCGGCCGATCACGGAGCTCGCCATCCGTGGCCCGTCGGGGGAACGGGGCGGACGCGAGAAGCGTTGGGACGAGCTCCGAAGCGAGAGAACGCGCCGCCCCCGGCGGCGGCGAGTGACCCGAGGGGTGGTGTCTCCCGAGCGAGACGCGAAGCCCCGAGATGGAGACGACGATGACGAGTAAGAGACCGAGCTTCGGCC
Source organism: uncultured Thermoanaerobaculia bacterium (assembly GCA_964560325.1). GTDB lineage: Bacteria > Acidobacteriota > Thermoanaerobaculia > Multivoradales > DATKCC01 > CAZLLV01. The sequence continues at coordinate 1,384 of CAZLLV010000262.1, forward strand.
GAGGAGCCGGCGCAGGGCGCCGGACGGTGCGGGTCGCGGGCCACGAGCTGGTGCGTTCCGCACCGCTCGACGCCACGGCGGATCGTGCCTTTCCGCTGGTCCTGGAGCCCGCCCCGGCCGCCGCGGCCTCCGGGTTCGACCCGGTGTCGTGGGCGCGCGAGCACCGGCCGTGGCTCGACCAGCGGCTGGTCGAGCACGGCGCCCTCCTCCTGCGCGGATTCGGCGTCGACTCGGTCGAGCGCTTCGAGACCCTCGTCGAGGCCGCCGCCGGCTCGCCCCTGTCGTACACCGAGCGCTCGTCGCCGCGCAGCCAGGTGGCCGGCAACATCTACACGTCGACCGACCATCCGCCGGAGCGGGAGATCTTTCTCCACAACGAGCAGTCCTACAACCGGGTCTTCCCGCGCAAGATCGCCTTCTGCTGCCTGGTCGAGCCGGCGACGCAGGGGGCGACGCCGATCGCCGATTCGCGCCGTGTCCTGGCCCGGCTCGACCCGGCGGTCGTGCGCAGGTTCGCCGAGCAGGGGTACCTCTACGTCCGCAACTTCGGCGCCGGCCTCGGCCTGTCCTGGCAGACCGCCTTCCAGACCGACGACCGGGAGGCGGTCGAGGAGTACGGCCGCGCCAACGAGATCGAGATCGAGTGGCTGGACGGCGGGCGGCTGCGCACCAGCCAGCGGCGCCCCGCGCTCGCCCGGCACCCGGTCTCCGGCGAGCTCACCTGGTTCAACCACGCCGCCTTCTTCCACGTCTCCAGCCTGGAGCCCGACGTGCGCGAGCAGCTCACCGCGACGTTCGCCGAGCGCGACCTGCCCAACAACACCTACTGGGGGGACGGCACCGGCTTCGAGCCGGAGGTCACCGCCGCCCTCCAGGACGCCTACCGCCACGAGACCGTCCGCTTCGACTGGCGAGCCGGCGACGTCCTGCTGCTCGACAACATGCTGGTCGCCCACGGCCGGGAGCCGTTCACCGGCCCTCGCAAGGTGGTGGTGAGCATGGCCGAGCCGACCTCGTGGGAGAGCGTCGCGGCGGGCGTCGATGCCGCGCAGCCGGTGGCAGCGGCCGCCGAGGAGGCGCGATGAGCCGCCGGCCGACCCCGATTTTCCGGCGTGGCGACGCGCGCAAGGCGATCCGCCGTTCCGGCGACGACCTGGTCGAGACCGGGTACCTCCCCGAGCTCGACGGCTTTCCGCTGGTGGTTCGCCCGGGGCTCGAAGGCGTCGACCTCGCCGCCTGGGCCGCCGGCCACCGGCCGTGGATCGAGGAGCGGCTGCTCGAGCACGGCGCCATCCTCTGGCGCGGGTTCGACGTGCCGACGGTCGAGCGGTTCCAGGAGGTGGCGCGCTCGGTCACACCCGACCTCCTGGACTACACCGAGCGGGCGGCGCCGCGGCACGAAGTGGGGTCGAAGGTCTACACCTCGACCGAGTTCCCGGCCGACCAGTGGATCCCGCTCCACCATGAGATGTCGTACTCCCACAACTGGCCGTCGAAGCTCTTCTTCTACTGCGACCGGCCCTCCACCTCGGGCGGACGCACGCCCCTGACCCGCGATCGCGGGCTGCTCGAGCGGCTCGACCCGGCGATCCGCGAGCCGTTCCTGGAGAAGAAGGTGATGTACGTGCGCAACTACGGCCACGGAGTCGATCTGCCGTGGCAGCAGGCGTTCCAGACCGAGGATCCCGCCGCGGTCGAGGACTACTGCCGGCGCGCCGGGGCGCAGATCGAGTGGCTCGGCGGCGGCCGTCTGCGCACCCGCTCGGTGCGCCAGGTGACGGCGACCCATCCGCGGACCGGCGACCTGCTCTGGTTCAACCACGCGCACATTTTCCACAGCTCCAACCTCGAGCCGGAGGTTCGGGATGCGCTGCGCGCCCAGTTCGCCCCCGACGAGCTGCCGCGCAACGCCTTCTACGGCGACGGCTCGCCGATCCCGGACGAGATCGCCGAGAGCATCCGCCGCGTCTACCGCGAGGAATCGGTCGGCTTCGACTGGCAGGCCGGCGACGTGCTGTTGCTCGACAACTTCCTGATCTCCCACGGCCGGGAGCCGTTCGAAGGGCAGCGGCGCATCGTCGTCGCGATGGCCGAGCTGTACACCGATCCGTCGGTGGCGGGCTGAGCGCGAGTGGCATCGAAAGCAGTCCGTTCCACCCCCGAAGATCCTGGAGGACCGATGGGCCCCGATGACGTCATCGAAGGATTCCGACTCTCTCCACAGCAGCGCCGGGCCTGGGCCGTCGACGGAGCCGCGGGCGCGCACCGCGCGACGGCGGAGCTGCGCCTGACCGGCGGCCTCGACCCGGAGCGCCTGCGCGCGGCCCTGCGCGACGTGGCGCGGGACCACGAGATCCTGCGCACCCGGTTCGAGATCCTGAGCGGCATGGAGAGCCCGCTCCAGGTGATCGAGCCGGACGGAGTCGGAGCCGGCGTGGGAGGGGCGCCGCGGCTCGAGGTCGCCGATCTGCGCGGGACCGCCGCCGCCGGAGCGATCGCGGAGTCCCTGGAGGACGTGCGGCGCGCGCTGGCGTCGGTGCCGCTCGACCCGCGGCGCGGGGGCCTCGTCGCCCTCGCCCTGGCGACTCTGCCGGAGGAGGACGGGGTGCCGGTCCACCGGCTCCTGGTCTCCGCTCACCCGCTGGCGGCGGACGAGGCTTCGCTCGGCCTCCTGCTCGCCGAGCTCGGACGCCGGCTCGGAGCACGGCCCGCCGCGGGCGCAGACGACGAGGAGGAGGCGCCGGCGCAGTACGTCGACGTGTCGGAGTGGCAGAACGACCTCCTGGAGACCGAGGACGGCGCCGACGGCCGCGCCTACTGGCAAGAGCGGCTCGCGGCGCTGCCCGCACCTGCGGAGGACGCGGCGGCGGAGGGGACCGACGTCGCAGCCGCGGAGGTGGAGCTGCCCTCCGCGGTCCGGGACCGCCTCGCGGCGCTGCCGCCCGTCGCCGCGGCGGCGGGCGACGGAGCGGAGGCCGGCGATCCGCCCCCCGAGGCGGTCCTCGCCGCGGCCCTCGCGGTCCTCGAAGCCCCCCCCGTCGCCCGCGAGCGCGCCGGCGGCGAAACCGCCGTCGCCGGCCG
>CAZLLV010000263.1:0-9485 GCA_964560325.1 uncultured Thermoanaerobaculia bacterium
ACCGCAACGATGCCTCGCTCGTCGAGCAGGTCCAGCGGGACCTGGCCGGATGGAAGCTCTCCCGGGTGGTCTGGGTCGTGGACCGGGGCATGGCGGGGGAGAACCAGCGCCTCGCGCTCCAACGCGGCGGCGGTCAGGTGATCGTCGGCGAGAAGCTGCGGGGCGGCTCGAAGCAGGCCCAGGAGGCGCTGTCGCGCGCCGGCCGCTACCAGCGGGTGCGCGAGAACCTGGAGGTCAAGGAGATCACCCTCGAGAACGGCAGCGAGACGCGCCGCTTCGTCCTGGTGCGCAACCCCAAACAGGCGGAGCGCGACCGGGCCGAGCGCGAACGCCTCCTCGAGCGCCTGGAGGCCGAGATCGAATTCCTCAACGCTCGGCGGGGCTCGAAGGCCCAGCACAGCCGGCGGGTCTGCGGTTTCAAGACCCATCCCAGCCTCGGACCCTACGTCCGGGAGCTGAAGAACGGTGAGTTGCGCATCGACCGCGCCCGCATCCGCGCCGAGGAGCGTCTGGACGGCAAGTACCTGCTCTCGACCACCGATCCGAGCCTCTCGGCCGAGGACGTGGCCCTGGGCTACAAGCAACTCGCCGAGGTCAAGCGCAGCTTCCGCACCCTCAAGAGCACCCTCGACCTGCGTCCCCTTTACCACCGCCTGCCGGAGAGGATCGAAGCCCACGTGCTGCTGTGCTGGCTGGCCCTGCTGCTCGTGCGGCTCGTCGAGACCGAGACGGGAGAAGGCTGGGAGCGCGTGCGCGACGAGATCGACCAGATCCACCGCGTCGATCTCCGGACAAAAGATGGAGATTTCCAGGTCGTCACCAAGCTCACCGAGCGGCAGCGTAAGATCCTGAAATCACTGGGACTTACGCCACCCAAGGCGGTCTCCTCCGCCCAGCTCCGCGCCGAAGCGGCGTAGACACTACCGGATTCGGGGCTCTCTGTAACTCCCTCAGGAGACGTGTGTTAGGCGGACGGTTTGCCTACTGGTGTCGAACGGGAGGCAAGGTCCATGTGGTCCGCCGAGGACGACTTCCCGCCGGTGTGCGCGAGGTGCTAGGGCGGTAGAGCCGGTCCGCCTCAGTACCAGAGCTTGGCGCAGCGCCCAGTCGGCGTCTTCGGCGGCCAAGAGCAGGTGTCGACGGTCGAGCCGTCCGGACCACGGAGGTAGACGAAGTCGCCGGTGTCGTTCAGGTGGAGACCGCGCCGGTCGCCACGTGGGTTGAAGGTGACGCCCTCGACCGACCACCGATCCCCCGCGCCGAGGAGCGTGCCGCGCGGGATCGTGTAGCGGCCGGCGTTGTCCTCGAGCACCCACCCCCCGAGATCGACCGCTACCGCGCCCTCGTTGCAGAGGACGATCTCCTCCCCCTCCGGATCCCGCCCCGGCCCCCGCACCACCACCTCGCAGATCACCACGCCCTCGCCCTCCACCGCCACCGGCTCCTCCGGCAGCTCCGGCACCCCCTCCGCCCCCCACCCCTCCACGAACACCCAGATCGTCACCAGCGCCGCCAACCCCGCCAACAACTCCCCCACCGGCAGCCAGATCGCCGCCCAGCCCCGCCTGCGCTGTACCTCCGACCTCGCCATCGGCCCCTTCCCGTTCCATCGCGTCCACCAGTAGACGCGCGAACTGAAGAGACACCACGAGGCTCAGAAAGAGTGACGGCCCTGCGTTTCCCAATGGGCTCGACGGAGCCGGTTGGAGCTCCCGGCGAAGGGCGTCTGCGGAAGAAAGGGCATCGCCTTCCTCACCTCCCCCGCTGGCCGGAAGGAGCCGGGACGAGGCTCCCGGCGAAGGGCGTCTGCGGTGAGGCCGCTCCCTGACGCGTCGGGAACCACCGAGCACCACGCGCCGAGCCGCTGCCGAGCCGCGCGCCTACGCTCCGGAGATCGAACCCGCGCGCGGCGTCCCGAAGCCGGGAGCCTCGGCCCGGCTCCGCCCAGAACGCCTACCCTTCCTCGAACCCCTCCAAAGCCCTCACCACCCCCGCCGGAATCGCCACCGCCCGCAACTCCGGCTCCAGCCGACAGCACACACAAGTCATCCGCCCCTCCGCCACCACCTCCCCACCCCGCCGGAACACGAACCCGAACGTCAACGAGCTCCGCCCCCGCTCCACCACCCGCACCCCCACCTCCACCTCGTCCCCGAACCGCAACGGCCGCCGGTACTCGCAGCTCGCCGACACCCGCGGCCAGCCGAGCGCCGGATCGCCCTCCAGCGCGAACCCCAGCACCCGCCGCATCTCGTGCTCCGCCGTCTCCATGAAGACGAAGAACCGCGAAAAATGGACGATCCCCGCCATGTCCGTATCCGCCCACTCCACCCGCCGCCGACTCACGTGCTCACGCATCTCTCGCCTCCGGATCGCCGTCAGAACTCGTTCACGACGATCGGGTCCTCCGCCACGAACCCCTTCTCCCCGCTCCGCAGCGTGAACTCGAACACCAGCTCCCGGTTCGGCAGCTCCTGCTCCAGCCCCTCCCGATCGAGCGCCGAAGCGTGCAGGAACGCCGTGCGGTACGGCGAATCCGGATCGCGCGAATCGAGCGTCCAGAGCCGGTCGTTGATGCGCGCCAGAAAACGCAGAAACCCGTAACCCTTGTTCGGATCGAACCAGTGGCAGGTGCCGCGCACCCGCGACCCCTCCTCCCCCCACGGCTTGCGCTCGTCGCCGTTCGGCTGGACCTCCGGCAGCAGCCCCGGAACCAGGTAGCCGGAGAGGTAGAGGTCGGCCTGGGTCTGGAGCGCCTTCGACACGTTGTCGAAGCCGAGCGCCTCCAGCCGCAGCCCCCGGTTCTGGAGCGCCTCGACCACCTTCACGAAATCGCCGTCGCCCGACACCAGCACCACCCGGTCGAGCCGCTCCGACTGGAGCAGCATGTCGACCGCCATGTCGAGATCGGCGTTCGCCTTGCCGTAGCGCTGCCCCTGCTGATCCTTGTACCAGCGGATCGGCTTCTCCACCACCTTGAAGCCCGAGTCCCGGATGCGCGAGTGGAACTCGAGCACCCGCTCGTAGGTGGGATCGTTCGTCTTCGCCCGCTCCTCGTCGAAGCGCACGTAGGCGTTCATCCGCACGGCGTCGCCGCCGCCACGGGTGGCGAACTGGCGCAGCACGTCGTACTGCATCCCCCGCCCGCCGTTCATCGTGATGTTCTCTACATCGACGTAAATACCGATCTTACGATCCACTCGACTCCTCCGACTCGACGCGACGACTTCACGGTCCCGCGATCTTCGGCCATTCTCTCCCGGCGGCGGGGTGGAGGGAAAGGAGCACCGCCGCCGCGCCCGCGAGCGCCGCTCCGGTGCCGAAGGCCACGGACGGGCTCCAGGCCGTCCAGAGCCAGCCGAAGAGGACCGACGCCGGCAGCGCGCCGACGCCGATGCCCAAGTGGTACCAGCCGAACGCGGCCCCGCGGCGCGACTCGGCCACCAGGTCGGCGACCAGCGCGCGCTCCGCCCCCTCGGCCAACCCGTAGTAGATCCCGTAGGCGGCGAACAGCGCCCAGACCTGCCAGGCGTGCCCGGCGGCGGCGAAGCCGGTGTAGACCGCGGCGTAGAAGAGCCAGCCGCCGACGATCAGCGGCTTGCGGCCCAGACGGTCGGAGAGCGCGCCGCCCGGTGTCGAGGACACCGCCTTCACCAGGTGGAGGAGCGCCCAGAGGACCGGCACCAGGGCGACCGGCACGCCGAGGTCGATCGCCCGGAGCAGCAGAAAGGCGTCGGTCGCGTTGCCGAGGGTGAAGAGGAAGAGGATGGCGAGGAAGCTCCAGAAGCGCCGCGGCAGCGGCGTGACGGGCTCCAGCCCCTCGGAAGCCGACCTCTCCGCCGCGTCCGCCCGATCCGGCACGGTCGCCGGCGCGCGCGGCGACTCCCTCACGGCGAAGACCAGAGTCGCCACCGCGAGCGCCCCCGGCACCGCCGCCCAGAGGAAGACCGAGCGCATCTCGAGCCCCCAGGCCAGCAGCGCGAAGGCGACCAGCGGCCCGAGGAGCGCGCCGGCGTGGTCGGCCGCGCGGTGAAAGCCGAAGGCGCGCCCCCGGACCCGCAGGTCGACCGCGTCGGTGATCAGCGCGTCGCGCGGCGAGGCGCGCAGCCCCTTGCCGACCCGATCGGTGACCCGGATCGCCAGCACCTGGCCCGCCGTGGTGGCGAGACCGACAAGCGGCCGCACGACCGAGGCTAGCGCGTATCCGGCGACCACCAGGGGCTTCCGGCGCGCCAGCCGGTCCGACCACCACCCGCTCACCAGCTTGAGGAACGCCGCCATCGACTCCGCCGCCCCTTCGATCACCCCGAGCGCGACGGCCGAGGCGCCGAGGGTGGCGGAGAGGAAGACCGGCAGGAGCGGATAGATCATCTCGCTCGACAGGTCGGTCAGGAACGAGACCGCGCCGAGCGCGACGACGGTGCGCGGCAGGCGCGCGGTGCGGGCCATCGGCCGTCAGCGCCGGGCAGCGACCACGCGCTCGCCGACGAGGAGGGCGGAGGCGCCGACCAGTGTCCCGAGGGTGTTGAAGATCACGTCGTCCACGTCGGTCGCCCGGCCGGGGATCTGGAGCTGGACGATCTCGATCGCGACCGACAGCAGAACGCCGAGCCCGGCCGCGCCCGACAGCCGGACGATCGCCGGATTCGAGGCGCGGCCCGACCGGTCGCGCCGCCCCGCGAGCGCCCCGGCGAGCACCACGCCGAGCGGCGTGAAGAGCACGATGTTGCCCAGTACGTCGCTCGCCAGGTAGTAGACGATCGCCCGCCGGTTCGCGTCCTCGCGCTGCAACGCCTGGAGCGCCTTGCCGTGGTGGTCGAGCGGCTTCCAGTTCGTGCCGGTCGGGAACGCCGGTGCGTCCGGCCGCAGCGTGATCCAGAAGATCGCCGCGATCGCCACCACCACCCCGACCAGCCACCACCGGGACGCGCGCCGGTGGCCCCGACCTCGCCCCCCGGATCGCTGCGTTCGTGGGCTCATGCGCCGGCGAGCGTATCGTACGGAGGCGGCCGGAAGACCCAGCGCCGGCAAGGTTCACCGTGCCGTTGCCCCACGCGGGAGCGATCCGTTAGACTCGCGACCCTTCGCGGGGAGAACGCCCCCTCCCCCACCACAGCGGGACCTCGGGCCGACGTAGCTCAGTGGTAGAGCAGCCGCCTCGTAAGCGGCAGGTCATCGGTTCAAATCCGATCGTCGGCTCCATTCTGAACCCATTCATGTGTTCCACTCAGGCGACAGCACGACAGCGATTAACCACTCTCTCCTTTCGCCTCGGCACCCACCGAGCCCCCGCGTCTCGGAGCACCTTCCCAACCTCGCCCGACCTGCCGTAGGCTCTGCGCCACCCATGCGACAGCGCTCCTTCGCCTCCCTCGCGGCACCCCTGCTCGCCGCCCTACTCCTCGCCGCCTGCGCCCATACCGGCGCTCCGGACGCCACCTCTCTCGCGCCCTCCGCCGCGCCGGTCCAACACGCTCTCGGCGGCGCCGACTGTTCCCGCACCGACGGCTACGACACGATCGTCGTCGGCGCCGGGCTCGCCGGCCTCACCGCCGCCAAGGAGCTCGACCGCCTCGGGCGCTCCGTCCTCGTCCTCGAAGCGACCGACCGCATCGGCGGCCGCGGCTGGACCGGCCAGGTCGCCGCCGGTGCTCGAGGCGAAGCGCCCGTGCCGATCGACTACGGCGGCGCCTGGCTCCACGGCGTCCCCACCAACCCCCTGACCGCCGCCGTCGACCTCCTCGGCTTCGAGCGCGTCCGCAGCGAACTCGACGCCCCCTTCTACGCCGACGGCCGCTGGGCCACGCCGGACGACCTCGAGCTCTTCTACGAAGCGTACGAATCGTACGAGGAGGCGCTCGCCGCGGCCGCCGCCCGGATCGAGCACGAGACCGCGATCGCCGAAGAGGTCTGCGCAGCCGGCCGGGAGGTGGCCGACGACGAGCTGACCGCCGCCGAGCTCTGCACCCGCCTCGACCGCGAGACCGGCCCGGACGCCTCCGCCCACCTCTGCGACGAGGCCCGCTCGATCGAGACCGGCGCCACCGACCCGGACGCCTTCTGCACCGACGTCACCCGCGCCCTCGTCGTCACCAGCGACGTCGCTGCCGACTACGTGCCGCCAGACGAGCGCCTCGCGCGCGCCGTGCCGCTCGTCGTCGCCACCGCCGGACCGCTCGAGACCTCGGCCGAGCTCGACGAGAGCTCCGCCGTCGACGCCGCCGGCTTTCTGGCCGGTGAGGACGACCTGGTCGATCGAGGCATGGGGGCGTTCGTCGAGGCGTACGGCGAGGGGGTGCCGGTCTGCCTCGGCTCGCCGGTGACCCGGATCGAGTACGCCGACGGGGGCGTCACCGTCGAGGCCGCCGGCCGCCGGTATCGCGGTGCCACCTCGGTCGTCACCGTCTCGGTCGGCGTCCTCCAGGCCGGCAAGATCGCGTTCGAGCCGCCGCTGCCCGCATGGAAGCGCGAAGCGATCGAGCGACTCCGAATGGGGCACATGCAGAAGGTCATCCTCCCGTTCCGGGAAGACGTCTTCGCCGGGGCCACGCCCAACTCCTAGGTGCTGGCCGAGCACGCGGTGAGCCCGGCCGAGCGGGAGCTGGCGGCGCGTGCGGGGCTCGACATCGCGGAGCAGGAGCGCCGGGTGATGGCGTTCGTGATCGAGCCGCTCGGCGCCGACATCGCGATCGGCTTCTTCGGCGGCGATTGGGCACGGCTATTCGAGGCCCAGTGCCAGGACGAGGAGCAAACCTCCGGCCGGCGGAGCGAAAGCGGCTGCGACGATCCGGCCATCGACGCCGCCGTCCGCGCCCTGTCCGAGCTCTACGGCGACGAGGCGGTGCGCCGCGCGCTCCGCGAAGACGAGATCCACGTCACGCGCTGGAGCCTGGAGCCGTACACCCTCGGCGCCTACTCGGTGCCGGTGCCGGGCGCCTGGGCCGAGCGCCAGATCCTCGCCACCCCGGTGGGGGACGGTGAGGATGGCGAGGGCGTGCCCCGCGTCTTCTTCGCCGGCGAGGCCTGCTCGCGGGCCGCCTTCAACGGCTCCTTCGCCGGTGCCTACGAAACCGGCTTGGTGGCGGCGCGGGAGATCCACGCACAGATGCTCGCCGACTGACCAGGCGGGCGAGCCGAGTTCCCCTCTACGGCATCCCGTCCGCCCGGGGCCGGAGCCCCAGCCGCTCGAGGTGCGCCTCCCCGCCCGGGCCGTTGAGCTTCCAGTAGGCCAGGCGATCGCTGCCGCGCAGCTCCGCCCGCTCCCCTTCGGAGGTCTCCCAGGCGAGGATCCGGTGGGGCGGCGCGGTCTCCACGTGGAAGATCCACGACCTCTCGCCGTCGGGACCGCGGATCACCGCCCGCGCCTCCGCCGCCTCGAACGTCCCCGCCGGCACCGTCAGCTCACGCGTCCCGCGGCTCCGCGACAGCTCCGCCTCCTCCCACCGCGCGTCCACGTGCGCCAGCCGCGCCCGCTCGAGACCGGTCAGGAGCGGCACGGTCGCCGACTCGCCGGCCGCCACCGCCGGGTAGGCCAGGCCGCGCGCCCAGAGGAGGAGCGCATCCTCCGAGACCCCCTCCGGCCGGCCCGGCAGCGTCCACTCGCCGTCGGCCTCTCCCTCGAAGTAGCTGTGGAGAGTCTGTTCCACCCCGCTGCGCCGGAAGAGCGCCTGCTGGTAGACGTGCCCGCACCACTCCTGCGCCGAGAACGACACCTTCACCGGTCCGCCCGCCGGCAAACCGGGCTCCCCGGATTCGTCGCGGACGGGTTCGAGCGACACGAAAGCGCTGGTCATCAGGTGGTAGTCGTAGACGCCGGTCGGGAAGTCCTGCATCAGGTTGAGCTTGAGCGCCTGGAACGTGCCTTCGCCCGCTTCGTCCGCCTTCACCCGGACCGCCTCCGAGAACGGCTCGGTGACGAAGATCGCGACCGCCGTGCCCTGTCGCTCGGCGCCGTAGCGCGGCGTCACCAGGTCGTAGCCGGCGAGCTCGGCCCGGCCGTCGCCCCAGTGGTCCCAGAACGCCGAGCCGAAGTCGGGCGACGGCGCGGTGACCGCGCGTTCCGCTTCGCGGCCCTGCCCGCTCCCTTCTTGCGCCAGGCAGGCCAGGGCGAGCACCGCCGCGCCGGCGGCGAGCCACGGCGCGCCTCGCGCTCGCCACCTCACGACGCCGCCCCCCAGGGGCCGAGCTTCAGCCGCGTGCCGCGCAGGCAGGTCGCCTCGGCGACGCGGCGGATGGCGAGCATGAAGGCGGCGGTGCGCAGCGGCACGCCCTCCCGGTCCTGAATCGCGCGGAGCTTCCGGTAGGCGCTCACCATCTTGCGCTCGAGCTCCTGATTGACCCGCTCCTCGGTCCACTGGAACTGCTGGATGTTCTGCACCCACTCGAAGTACGAGACGGTCACGCCGCCGGCGTTGGCGAGGATGTCGGGCACCACCCGGATGCCGCGCTCGCGGAAGACCGCGTCGGCCTCCGGACGGATCGGGCCGTTGGCCCCTTCCACGATCATCCCCGCCCGCGCCTCCCGGGCGTGCTCAGGCTCGAAGACGTCGCCCAGCGCCGCCGGGATCAGCACGTCGCACTCGAGCGTCAGCAGCTCTTCGTTGGTGATCCGGTCGGTGCCGGGGAAGCCGACCACGCTGCCGCTCTCCCGGGCGTGCTCGAAGAGCGCCGGCACGTCGAGGCCGTCCGGGCTCCGCACGCCGCCCTTCACGTCGGAGACGGCGATCACCCTTCCGCCCGCCTCGTGGAGAAGCCGCGCGGCCCAGGAACCGACGTTGCCGAAGCCCTGGATCACGAAGCTCGCGCCCTCGATCGACCGCCCCGCCTCCTCCAGCGCCTCGCGGCAGACGATCATCACGCCGCGCCCGGTCGCGGCGTCGCGGCCGGGCGAGCCGTAGAGCTCGACCGGCTTACCGGTGACGACCGCCGGCGAGTGGCCGTGGTACTTCGAGTACTGGTCCATGATCCACGCCATCACCTGGGAGTCGGTATTGACGTCGGGGGCCGGGATGTCCCGGTCCGGACCGATCACCTCGTGGATCTGGTCGACGAAGACGCGGGTCAGGCGCTGGAGCTCGCCGCGGGAGAAGTCGGCCGGGTCGCAGGAGACGCCGCCCTTGGCCCCACCGTACGGAAGGTCGACCACCGCCGTCTTCCAGGTCATCAGCGAGGCGAGCGAGCGCACCTCGTCGAGGTCGACATGCGGGTGGTAGCGCAGCCCGCCCTTCATCGGTCCGCGGGCGTGGTCGTGCTGCACCCGGTAGCCGATCAGGGTGGCGACCGAGCCGTCGTCACGCTCGAAGGCGACCTGGACCTGGAGCTCGCGTAGGGGGGTGAGGAGCAGCCGCTCGACGGGGGCGGGGAGATCGAGGCGGCGGGCGGCCTCGTCGAAGAACCGATTGGTGGCCTCGAAGGTGCTCATACCCGGGAGGCTACCACCGGGCGGGCGGCGCCCGGCGGCCCGTGGGCGGGCACGGGGGGCGGAT
>CAZLLV010000264.1:0-3810 GCA_964560325.1 uncultured Thermoanaerobaculia bacterium
ACGCCGGAGCCGGAGGACCCGAGGCCGGAGGACCCGAGGCCGGAGGACTCGCCTGGCTGCGGGGCTCGCCGCGGGGTCTCGCCGCCGACGCGGTCACCGGCGCCATGCCCGAGAGCCTGACCGAGGGGCTCGACCTCGCGCCGGACGACGAGCCGGGCCTGGTGGTGGCGGCGCTCCGCGAGCTGTTCGAAGAGACCGGCCTGCTGCCGACGGCCGAGGGAATCGCCGGCCGGAGCGAGCGCTTCGAGACCGCCCGGCGCGACGTGCTCGCGGGCCGGCGGAGCTTCGGCCAGGCGATGGGCGAGCTCGGCGTGACGCTCGACGCCTCGCGCCTCGTCTTCGCCGGCCGCTGGCTCACCCCGCCCTTCGCGCCGCTGCGCTTCGACAACCGCTACTTCCTGCTCGAGCACCCGGCCGCGGCGGACGCCCCCGAGCCGGCGGTCCCCGACGAGGCGGCGGAGGCCGGCTGGGTGCGGCCGGCGGAGGCGATCGACCTCTGGCGCCGGGGCGAAGCGATCGCCGCGCCGCCGATCCTCTATCTCCTGCGCACCCTGGCGAGCCTGTCCCAGAGCGATGAGCGGCCCGACGAGGCGACCCGCGCCCTCGCCCGCCTGCGCTCCCCCGAGGACGCCAACCTCGGTCCCTACCGGCGTATCGACTTCCGGCCCGGGATCGTCATGATGCCGCTCCCCACCCCCACCCTGCCCCCTGCGACCCACACCAACGCCTACCTCGTCGGGCCGCCGGAGGGGGGCGAGGCGGTGCTGGTCGACCCCGGCACGCCCTTCCCGGCGGAGATCGAGCGGCTGGAGGCGGCGATCCGGGCGGCCGCTCTGATGTCGGATGGGGCGTCGGATCGGTCGCTGCGGCTGACCTCGATCTTCCTCACCCACCACCACGGCGACCACGTCGGCGCCGTGCGCCGGTTGGCGGAGCGCTTCGGCGTGCCGGTCGCCGCCCACGCCGAGACCGCCGACCGGCTCGCCCGCCACCCGTCCGGCGGCATCCGAGTCGACCGGATCCTCGAAGACGGCGAGCGGATCGAGCTCACCGGCCCCGGCGAGCCGCTCGTCCTGACCGCGCTCCACACCCCGGGCCACGCGCCGGGGCACCTCTGCTTCCACGAGCCGCGGTTCGGCTCGCTCCTCGCCGGCGACATGCTCTCGGCGGTCTCGACCATCGTGGTCGACCCACCGGACGGCGACATGGACCGCTACCTCGCGTCGCTCGAACGGCTCGCGGCGCTCGACCCGCGCACGATCTTCCCCGGCCACGGTCCGGCGATCCTGGGCGGCGCGGCGAAGCTGCGGGAGCTGATCGAGCACCGGCTCTGGCGGGAGGGAAAGGTCCTCGCGGCGTGGAAGGCCGGCGCCCGCAGGCCGGCCGACATGCTGCCGACCGTCTACGACGACGCGCCGCGCCAGGTCTGGCCGCTCGCCGAGCGCCAGATCGAGGCCCACCTCCAACGCCTGGCCCGCGCCGGGACGATCGACCGCCGGGGCGCCGGGGCCTCGGCTTCTTGAAGACACCCAAGTGAAGCTCTGGGCGGTCGCCGACCTCCACCTCGGCTACGCGCGCAACCGGCGCGCCCTCGAAGCGCTCCGGCCCCGGCCGGACGATTGGCTGATCCTGGCCGGCGACGTGGGCGAGGGCGAGGAGCAGCTCGAGCTGGCGCTCGAGACGCTCGGTCCCCGCTTCGCCCACCTGCTCTGGGTGCCGGGCAACCACGACCTCTGGACCCGCCCGACGAGCCTGACCGGCAAGCCGCGCCTCGCCGGCGAGCCCCTCTACCGGCGGCTGGTCGAGATCTGCCGCGAGCACGGGGTGACGACGCCGGAGGACCCGTACCCGATCTTCCCCGGCGCCCACGGAACGGACGACCGGCCGATCCGGATCGCGCCGCTCTTCCTGCTCTACGACTACACGTTCGTGCCCGACGACGTGGACCCGGCGAACGCGGTCGAGTGGGCGATGGAGACGGACGTGCTGTGCGCGGACGAGGTGCTGCTCCGGCCCGATCCGTGGCCGTCGCGGCAGGCGTGGTGCGCGGAGCGGGTGCGGTGGACGGAGGCGCGGTTGGAGGCGGCGACGGCGGCGGGGGAGGAGACGGTCCTGGTCAGTCATTGGCCGCTGAAGCGGGAGCACGCGGTGCTGCCGGCGGTGCCGCGGTTCAAGGTCTGGTGCGGGACGCGGCGGACGGAGGATTGGCACCGGCGGTTCAACGCACGGACGGTGGTGTTCGGGCACTTGCACATTCCGCGGACGCTCGAGACGGACGGGGTGGCGTTCGAGGAGGTTTCGTTCGGGTATCCGAAGAACTGGGAGCGGTGGGGGCGGACGTTGGAGGAGGCGTTGCGGCGGATTTTGTAGGGGGGGGTGGCTTCTCCCCCGCCGGGCCGGAGCCAGGGGCTCCCGCCCGGGCGTCGGCTGCCGAGCCCGCATTCGGCGGGGGTGGTGGGTGGGGTGCCGGTGGCTGGGCAGGGGCGTTCGGTGCACTGCTACCGCCGCGACCCTGGTCGGGCTGTTCCGGGCGGTCGGTTCCTACTTGCACTTCGACCGGCGGTGGCTTCGGTCGGCGTCTGTCTTCCCGGGCGCAGCAAGGCGGGCGCGTCCGCCGAGCGACCCGGTTCGGGACCCCTGGCTCCGGCCCTTCCCCCGCCCCGTCCTTTTCGGCGTGTGGGTCTTCGCACGCTTACCGGAGGTGGAGAACCGCGCCTCCGGATGGATGGTCGAGGATTCGCACGCCAAGCGATCGTGGAGATCCCTCGGCTCGGGTGTGGTTGCGGTTATTCGTACCGTAGCGCCTTTGCCGGGTCGACGCGGGCGGCGAGGTAGGCGGGGAGGATGCAGGCGACCAGGGTGATGGTGAGGGTGAAGGCGACGATGGCGAGGAGGTCGTCGGCTTCTAGGCGGAAGGGGACCGAGGAGAGGAAATAGATCGCCGCCACCTCCGGACTGAAGCGGATCAGCTCGAACTCCGTCATCGTCCACGAAACCGCCGCGCCGAGGGCGACGCCGATCGCCGTGCCGGCGGCTCCCAGCAACCCGCCGTAGAGGAGGAAGATCGTCCGCAACCCCCGCGGCGGCACCCCGAGCGTCGCCAGCACCCCGATGTCCCGCGTGCGCTCGCGCACCAGCACGATCAGCGTCGACGCCGTGTTGAACGTCGACACCAGCACGATCAGGCCCAGCACCAGGAAGAGGATCCGCTGCTGCATGGCGAGCGCCGCGAAGAGCGGATCGTTCAGCTCCCGCGCGTCCGTCACCATGTAATCCTCCGCCAGCACCTCCTCCGCCGCCTCCACGATCCGCCCCGCCTCGTTCGGGTCCTCGACCGCGATCTCCACCAGGTCGGTCGCGCCGTCCGCCCCCGTCAGAGTCCGCAGCCGGTGCCGCTCCATCGCCACCCAGCTCCGGTCGAACTCCGCGAACCCGGTCTCGAACGTACCGCCGACGCGGACGCTCGCGTACCGGAAACGCGGGCGGCCTTCGTCGAAGCCGAGGACCACCAGCCGGAGCACGTCCCCCTCCGCCGCTTCGAGCGTGCGCAGGAGCTCCGCGCCGAGCACCGCCCCGGGCACCCCGTCCTCCCCCACCGCGAGCTGCTTGGCGCTCCCCGACAAGAGACCGCCGCCCGGCTCGACACCCCGCAGGGTCACCTCGATCTGCCGCGGCTCCCGCCCCCCCTCCGCTTCCGCCGGGCCCGCGAGCGAGCCGCTCGCGTACGCCACCTGCCCGACGCGCTCGACGCCCGGAATCGAGCGCAGGGCGGTCACCCGGTCGTCCGAGAGATCGGCGGCGGCCTGGCCG
>CAZLLV010000265.1:0-3740 GCA_964560325.1 uncultured Thermoanaerobaculia bacterium
GCACCTGGCGGCGGCGGGGGGACGGGGGGGGCTGTGGTCGGGTCGTCATCACCTGTCACTCGCCAGTGAATGGTACCAGCGACCGAGCCGAGCGATCGGCCAAGCCTTCGCTATGGGATTTCCGTCAAGCAGTGTATTTTAAACAACGGAGTGTATTCGCGACCGGATCCGCTTCGAGCGACTTTTCCTCGGGACGCTTCACGGTCGAGCAACCCCTTTCACCCACGTTAGAGAAATGGAGCCCAGAGATGACCTACGACACCGAACGCACCACCGTCCTTCGACCTGCAATCAGAGTCGTCTGTGTCTTGGCCGTGCTCCTGGCGGTCCTGCTCACGACGTCCGCGCCCGCCGCCGCGCAGAGTTGCACGATGAACGTAACCGGAAACGCCTACTACCAGGCTGGCTACAAGGTGGGCCTGGGCTGCACCTGGAGCGCCGTCCCGGGAGCTGCGAAATACATTGTTCACCACAGCCGGTCGAACTACTGCGGTTCGGCGACGGTGATCACCGAGACCACTGGCACGTCTTCGGGCTCCGGGGCTCACCTCAACTGCAATTCGAGCTACTGCTACGCCAAGAGCTGCACCGTATACGCCGTCGACAGCTCGGGGGCCGTCCTGAACTGCGGCAGTGACGATATCTGCGATACAGGCTGCTCCAGCGGAAGCTGCTCGCCGTGCGATGCCGACAACGTGTGCGAGTCGGGAGAGAGCCACAGTCAGTGCGTGGACTGCATCTGCGACCCGGCAGAGCATTGCCAGAGCCACTCTGACTGCGGCGCAGTCGGTGTCTGCTCCGGCGGTTTCTGCGAGTGCTACTGAGCTAGTGGACCGATCTCGGGGGCGGGGCGGCCGCCCACCCCCGAGATCGCTGGACCTCGATTGACAAGGGCCGAACCCGGACGTACCATGCCGCGGATTCTGGAGCCCCTCTTGCCTGCGAGTCGCCAGCCGAAAACCGTCCTCGACGAAAAGCAGCTTCGACGCGTCGTCCGCCGCATCGCGGGCGAGCTGGTCGAGCACGGCGGCGGTACCGCCGACCTGATGCTGGTCGGCATCCGTACGCGCGGCGTGCCGTTCGCCGAGCGCCTGCGCGCGGAGATCGCCGCCATGGAGAGTGTGGAGGTCGCCTCCGGCATCCTCGACATCACCCTCTACCGCGACGACCTCTCGACCATCGCGCCGCAGCCGATCGTCAAGCAGACCTCGTTCGAGGTGCCGATCGACGATCGGGTGGTGGTGCTGTGCGACGACGTGCTCTACACCGGCCGGACGATCCGCGCGGCGCTCGACGCCCTGGTCGACTTCGGCCGCCCGAGGGCGGTGCGGCTGGCGGTGGTGGTCGACCGGGGACACCGGGAGCTGCCGATCCAGGCCGACTTCGTGGGCCGGGCGATCGAGACCCGCGACGACGAGGTGGTCGAGGTGCGCTTCCAAGAGATCGACGGCGCCGAGGACGTGCGCCTGTTGCACCGCGACCAGGTCGGGGAGGCCGGCTGAGATGGCGGGCGCCGGCGAGAGCGTCCGCTGGACGCGCAAGGACCTGTTGGGCATCGCCGAGCTGTCCGCCGACGAGATCCGCCTGATCCTCGACACCGCCGAGTCGTTCCGCGAGGTCGCCGACCGGCCGATCAAGAAGGTGCCGACGCTGCGCGGCAAGACGGTCGTCAACCTCTTCTTCGAGTCCTCGACGCGCACCCGGTCGAGCTTCGAGATCGCCGAGAAGCGGCTGTCGGCCGACGGCCTCAACTTCTCGGCCTCGACCTCGGCGCTCAGCAAAGGCGAGAGCCTGGTCGACACGGCGCTCAACCTCCAGGCGATGGCGCCCGACCTGATCGTCATCCGGCACGCCTACCCGGGCGCGCCCCACATGCTCGCCCGGCGCCTGGCGGCGGGGGTGATCAACGCCGGCGACGGCGCCCACGAGCACCCGACCCAGGCGCTCCTCGACGCTTTCACCATCCGTCAGCGCAAGGGGCGGATCGAGGGGCTGAAGGTGGCGATCGTCGGCGACATCGAGCACAGCCGGGTGGTGCGCTCGAACATCCACCTGCTGACCAAGCTCGGGGCGGAGGTCACGGTCGCCGGGCCGCGCACCATGATGCCGGTCGCGATGGACGCGCTCGGCGTGCGGGCGGTCCATACGCTGGAGGAGGCGATCACGGGCGCGGACGTCATCATGATGCTCCGCATCCAGCTCGAGCGGCAGGGGCGGATGCTCATCCCCTCGGTTCGCGAGTACTTCCAGCTCTTCGGGCTGACCGCCGAGCGGATGAAGCTCGCCCAGGAGGACGCGATCGTGATGCACCCGGGCCCGATGAACCGAGGGGTCGAGATCTCGAGCGAGGTCGCCGACGGCCCGTACTCGGTGATCCTGCAGCAGGTGGCGAACGGCGTCGCCGTGCGGATGGCGGTTCTCTACCTGCTCTCGGGGGTGCGGGGTGAGTAGCGCGCTCGTGGTGCGGGGCGGCCGGGTGATCGACCCGAGCCAGGATCTCGACCGGACGGCCGATCTCTGGATCGAGGACGGCGTGGTGGCCGGGATCGGTGACGACCTGGACGTGCCGGAGGGCGCCGAGGAGGTCGACGCCGCCGGCCTCGTCGTCTGCCCCGGGCTGATCGACATCCACGTCCACCTGCGCGAGCCCGGCCACGACTACAAGGAGACGGTGCGCACCGGCACGATGGCCGCCGCGGCGGGCGGGTTCACCGCCGTCGCCTGCATGGCGAACACGAGCCCGGTCAACGACAACGCCTCGGTCACCGAGCTGATCCTGCGCCAGGCCGAGCGCGCCGGCTTCGCCCGCGTCTACCCGGTCGGCACCGTGAGCAAGGGGATGGCGGGGGAGGAGCTCGCCGAGGTCGGCGAGATGGTGCGCGCCGGGGCGGTGGCGATCTCGGACGACGGGCTGCCGGTCGCACACCCGGAGCTGCTGCGCCGCGCTTTCCTCTACGCCCGGCACTTCGACATCCCGTTGCTCCAGCACGCCGAGGACCTGAAGCTCACCGGCGACGGCGTGATGCACGAAGGGGAGTGGTCGACGCGGCTCGGCCTGCCGGGCATCCCGGCTTCGGCGGAGGACACGCTGATCGCGCGCGACCTGATGCTCGCCGGCGACACGGACGGGCGCTACCACCTGCAGCACATGTCGACCGCGCGGAGCGTCGACCTGGTGCGCGAGGCGCGCGCGCGCGGCGTTCGCGTGACCTGCGAGGTCTCGCCGCACCACCTCTTCCTGACCGACCAGAGCGTCGCGGACTCCGGCTTCTCGACCGACTTCAAGATGAAGCCGCCGCTGCGCTCGGAGGCCGACCGGCAGGCGCTCGTCGAGGGGCTTCTCGACGGCACCATCGACTGCATCGCCTCCGATCACGCGCCGCACCACCCGGACGAGAAGGACGTCGAGTTCAGCGTCGCCCCGTTCGGCATCCTGGGGCTCGAGACGACGCTCTCGCTCTGCCTCGACCGGCTGGTCCACGCCGGTCTGCTGGAGCTGCCGCGCCTCGTCGAGCTGCTCTCGACCGCGCCGGCGAAGGTGCTCGGCGTCCCGGGCGGCAGCCTCGCCGAAGGCGCCCCGGCGGACGTCACCCTCTTCGACCCGGACGCCGAGGTCACGGTCGACAAGACGCGCTTCCGCTCGAAGTCGCGAAACACGCCGTTCGACGGCTGGAAGCTCCGCGGCAAGGCGGTCGCGACGATCGTCGGCGGTCGCCGCGTCGTCCTGCCCTGACGCCGTC
>CAZLLV010000266.1:0-5657 GCA_964560325.1 uncultured Thermoanaerobaculia bacterium
GACGCTCCAGCCGCGCGACGAGGTCGAGGGCACCGGCATCGGCCTCGCGCTGGTCAAGAAGATCGTCGGCAGCCGCGGCGGCGAGGTGGGGCTCGAGTCCGACGAGGGCGCAGGGGCTCGTTTCTGGTTCACCTGGCCGAACGAGCCGCCGGACGAATCACCAGGAGGGGCAGGCAGATGAGCGAAAGGTCGAACCCGGACAAGATCAACATCCTCCTGGTCGAGGACGACCAGGTCGACGTGATGAACATCCGGCGTGCGTTCGAGAAGAACCGGATCACGAATCCGCTCTGGATCGCCCGCGACGGAGTCGAGGCCCTGGAGATGCTGGAAGCCGGCAACGTGCCGGTCCACCACCTGCTGGTGCTGCTCGACCTCAACATGCCGCGGATGAGCGGCATCGAGCTGCTGCGCGAGATCCGCGGCCGGGACAACCTGCGCCACCTCCCCGTGGTCGTGCTGACGACCTCGGACGACGAGCGCGACCGGATAGACGCCTACAACCTGAACGTCGCCGGCTACATCCTGAAGCCGGTCACCTTCTTCAACTTCGTCGAGGCGATGGCGACGCTCAACAAGTACTGGACCCTCGTCGAGCTGCCCTGAACACCCCTCCGAGACCGACCCCGATGACCCGAAACCGGCTTCGCATCCTGCTGATCGACGACGACGAGCTCGACCGCATGGCGGTCAAGCGCGCCCTGCGTGCGGCCGACCTGCCGATCGAGCTCGACGAGGCGAAGACCGGCGAGGAGGGGCTCGAGCGGCTGCGCCGAGGCACCTACGAATGCGTCCTGCTCGACTACCAGCTTCCGGACCTCGACGGCATCGGCGTGCTCCGGGCGGCCGAGGAGCGGGGCATCTCGACGCCCTTCGTGGCGCTCACCGGGCGCGGCGACGAGGATCTGGCGGTCAGCCTGATGAAGGCGGGCGCGACCGACTACGTGACCAAGAGCTCGCTCTCGCCCGAGCGTCTCGCCCGCGCCATCCGCTACGCCCGCCGCGTCTACCGGGCCGAGGTCCAGGCGCGCGAAGCGACCGAGGCGCTCGAAGAGGCGGTCGAAGCGCGCGACTCGATGCTCGCCGTGGTCTCCCACGACCTGCGCAACCCGCTCAACGCCTTCGCCACCAGCCTGGCGCTGCTCCAGGAGCTGTTGAAGGACCCCGAGCCGACCGTTTCCCGCACCCTCGACGCGATGGACCGGTCGGCGAAGCAGATGAACCGGCTGCTCGAGGATCTGCTCGACGTGGCGCGGATCGAGGGCGGGCGGCTGTCGGTCGAGCGCGCGCCGCTGCCGGTCGCCGACCTGCTCGACGAGATCTACGAGACCTTCCTGCCGCAGGCGCGGGAGCGGGAGCTCGAGATCCGCCCGGAGCTCGAAGAGGAGCGGGCGACGCTGCACGGCGACCGCTGGCGCCTGCTCCAGGTGCTCTCGAACCTGGTCGGCAACGCGATCCGGGTCACCCCCGCCGGCGGCACGATCCACGTCGGCGCCGTCGCGACGGGCAACGGCCACCTCCGCCTCTACGTGGCGGACACCGGTCCCGGCATCGCCGAGGACGACCTCCCCCACCTTTTCCAGCCGTTCTGGCAGTCGCGCCACACCGCCCGCGGCGGCGCCGGGCTGGGGCTCGCGATCGCCCGCGGCATCGTAGAGGCGCACGAAGGCGTGCTCCGGGCTGAGAGCAAGCTCGGCGAGGGCGCGACGTTCTTCCTCGAGCTACCGATCGAAGCGCCGACCGAACGGCCGTCGGACGCTCCGGAAGCGGAAGAAGAGCCCCCGCCCCCGCCCGACCTCGACGAGACCCTGTTTTAGCCCTCTGCCACGATTCCCTGTCTCCCTTCGCCCGGGCCGGGCACTATAGTGGGCGGCAGAGAACCCGATCCGAGCGATCCAAGGGCGTGAAGGACGGGTGGGCCCCGAACGCCCGCCCGTCAGGGGAGAGAACCGAATGGACGAAGCGAGCAAGACCTTGCGTGTGGGGCTCCTCGCCCCGGTGCACGAGCTGGACCCCCGGGGCGGACGCGACTTCGTCGGCTCGACGATCGTCGAGCAGGTGTTCGAGACCCCGTTCGCGCCGCCCGAGCGGCCGGACCAGCCGGCCGTGCCGGTGCTGTTCGCCGAACGCCTGTCGGCCGAGGTCGCCGGACGGGTGCTCACGGCGCCGGTGCGCGACGGCGTTCGCTTCTCCGACGGCACCCCGCTGACCGCCGAAATCCTCGCCGAGTCCTTGTCGCGGGCCAATCGGCTGGCGGCCCTGAAGGAGATCGCGGCGGTCGACGGCCGGGTGGTCTTCCGTTTCTCCGAGGCGCCGTCGCGCTTCGCCCACACGCTCACCCACCGCTACTTCGAGGTCGGGCTCGAGAAGGGCGGGGAGCTCCTCGGCACCGGCCCCTACCGGATCGCTTCCGACTCCACTCCCGAGCGCTTCCGCCTGGTCGTCAACCCGGAGCACCGGAAGGCGCCGGAGATCGAGGAGATCCTCTTCGTCTCGTACTCGCCCGACGACGACGGCGAGCCGACCGCGCTGCTCGAAGCGATCAACGCCGGGGAGGTCGAGTTCTCGAACGTGCTCTCGCGCGAGCAGATCGCGCAGCTCAAGGGCATGCGCAAGTGGCTCGAGCCGGGCAGCGGCACCGCCATCCTCTACTTCAACACCGAGCGGCCGGCGGTCTCCGACGTGCGCGTCCGCCGGGCGCTCGCGTTCGCCATCGACCGGGCGGAGATCGCCCGCGCGTCGCACCAGAACCCGGTCGCCTTCACCGCCACCGGTCTGCTGCCGCCGATGCTCGGCTCCTGGCGCGACGGCATCCAGCACGACGTCAAGAAGGCGAACCTGCTGCTCGGCCAGGTGGGCGACGCCCGCCCCGAGCGCCTGTCGCTGCTGCTGATCTACGGGCCGCGCCCCTACCTGCCGAACCCGCGCGCGGTCACCGATCTGCTCGCCGAGCGCCTGCGCGGGCTCGGCATCGAGCTCGAAGTCCGCCAGACCGGCACTATCAAGGACTACTTCCGCGAGGTCGGCCGGGGGGACTACGACCTGGCGCTCTCCGGCTGGGTGGCGGACACCGTCGATCCGGCCGATTTTCTGCACGCCCTGCTCTCCCCCGACGCCGTGCCCGGACCGGGGCGGCGGATCGTGATCGAAGGCAATCTCGCGCGCTGGAAGAACGAGGAGGTGCGCGAGGCGCTCGCGCGCTATCGCCGGGACCCGAGCGAATCGAACAAGAACGGGGTGCTCGATCCGGTACGGCGAGAGGTGCCGCTCCTGCCGCTCATGTACGGGCCGACGATCTACGTCTACTCCCAGCGGCTGACCGGCTTCAAGCCGTCGCCGCTGGGGATCCCCCGCTTCGCCGACCTCTCTCTCACGTAGCCGGGCGCGGCTACCATCAACGCGCCACCTGCAGCGCCCGGCGTGCGCCCGCGGCCCGGTCCTCCGCCGGGACGCGGCGGTCGCGCACCAACCGGCCGTGCTCCAGCTCGACCACGCGGTCGGCGAGCTTCGCGATCTCCGGGTTGTGGGTCACGACGACCAGCGTCTGCCTCCGCCGGTGGAGGTCGCCGAAGATCTCGAGCACCTGCCGCTCGTTCGCCTCGTCGAGGTTGCCGGTCGGCTCGTCGGCGAGCAGCAGCCGCGGATGGTTGACGAGCGCGCGCGCCACGCAGAGGCGCTGCTTTTCGCCGCCGGAGAGCTGGCTCGGCAGGTGCTCCACGCGCTCGCCGAGCCCGACCCGCGCCAGCGCTTCGCGCGCCTCGTCCCGGTCGGTCAGGCTGTGGACGTACTGCGCGAGCATGACGTTCTCGAGCGCCGTCAGGTACGGAATCAGATGGAACTCCTGGAAGACCAGGCCGACCGTCTCACGCCGGAAGCGGGCGAGCTCGCGGTGGGAGAGGCCGGCGACCTCGGTGCCGGCGATCGCGACCCGGCCCTCCGTCGGCCGGTCGAGCCCGGCGAGCACGTTGAGGAGCGTCGTCTTGCCGGAGCCGGACGGCCCCATCACCACCACCCACTCGCCCTCCTCGACCGCGAGAGTGACGCCGTCGAGAGCGCGGACGTGGCCGAAGGCGCGGGTCAGCTCGTGGACTTCGATCAGCGATTCATTCACGAGCTCCTACCTTCCCTGGAGCACCGGAGCGGGGTCGAGCCGCTCCACGCGGGAGCGGACGAGGGCGGCGGCGAGCGCCACCACGGCGGCGACGGCGAGGCAACCGGCGGCGAGGCCGGCAAGGCTCGGGCGGAACAGGGGACCCGTGCCGACGTCGCCGAGGAGCACGCGCGCCAGGGCGGAAGCGGCGGCCTCCCCGAGGAGCGCCCCGGCGACCACCGAGACGAGCCCGACGATCGCCAGCTCCGCGGTGAGGAGCCCCTGCACCCAGCGGCCGGTGTAGCCGAGCGCGAGGAAGAGCGCCATCTCCTGGCGCCGCTCTTCGAGGAGCGCCAGAGTCGCCGAACCGACGGTCGCGAGCGCGAGGAGCAGGCAGACCGCTCCGACACCGATCATCAGGAGCTGGAGCTTCTTCGCCATCGCCGCCTCGGTGGCGGTCACCCGGGCGAGCGGCCGCGCCTCGGCGCCCGCCACCCGCGCCTCGATCGCCCGCGCCGTCTCCTCCAGGCGCCCGGCCTCGGCGCGTACCTCGATCCGATCGACTCCGCGTGGCATGTCTTGCCGGACGGTGCGAACGAGGTCCGCGAGCGGGACGATCACGCCGTGGTCCGGCTCGTCGCCGGTGGTGACGGTGCCGCGCACCGGAAGTCCGGGAAGGGACGAAGCGTCGCCCGCCGGCGCCGGGACCCGGCGTCCGACGAAGGCGCCGCCCGGGGCGAAGCCGGAGGAGGCCGCCGCCGGATCGATCTCCCACTGTGGGCGCAGGGCGAAGAGCGCCTCCGACGCGGCGAGGACCGGCAGGCTCCCCTGCCCCGGCGTGGTCAGGACCACCCGCGGCGCCCCGTCCGGCCCGGCGACCAGATCGGCCGCGGCCGGCTCGACCGCCACCCCCGCCGCGGCCAGCACACCGGGAGTGCCGAGCACACGCTCCACCTCCTCGGCCGGCAGCCGCTCCGGCCCACCCACCTGCGGCCGGACCAGCAGGTTCGGGCCGGAGGCGTGGAGACCGGCGGAGGCGCCCTCCGCGAGGCGCGAGCCGAGGCCGGCTGCGGCGGCGAGGGTGCCGGCCGCCACCGTCGCCGCCAGCGCGATCGCCGCCAGCGGCTGGAAGCGCCGCCGCAGGCTGCCGTAGAGGAGCCGTCCGATCACGCCCGGCTCCTCCGGGGCCTGAAGCCACCCGTGAGAGCGCCGCCGCCGAGCGAGCCGCCTAGAACGAGGGCCGGCGGCTCGCGCAGCACGCCGACCAGCGGCCGGAGCGTGCCGGCCACCGCCACCGCGAGCCCGAGCCCCGCCGCGAACGGCAGCAGCACCGGCGACCAGGCGACCGGCAGGTCGAACAGGAGCGTGCCGAGGGCGCGGCCGGCGGCGAGACCGCCGAGGCCGCCGAGCAGGCCGCCCGCGAGGCCGAGGAGGCTGGCCTCGGCGAGCAAGAAGCGCCCGATCCAGCGGCGCTCGGAGCCGAGGGCGGAGAGGAGCGCCAGCTCGCGCCGCCGCCCCTGGACGGTCGCCGACATGGCCGAGGCGACGCCCAGGAAGGCCCCGAGGA
>CAZLLV010000267.1:0-8222 GCA_964560325.1 uncultured Thermoanaerobaculia bacterium
AGGCGCGGCTCGCCGAGCTCTCGTCGCCCCGGCCCGGGGCGGCGGTCGTCGACCTCTATCCGCAGACCGTCACGCGCAACGGGCGGCCGGCGGAGGGGACCGTGACCCTCGGCACGGAGACGCCGTTCGTCACCTGGCTGCTCCACCTGCCGGAGCGGACCGAGGCGGAGCGCTTCCGGGCCGAGATCGTGGACCCGGACGGGACGCCGCTCTGGTCGGGCGACGGGCTGGTCCGGGACCCGGAGTACCACACGGTGAGCCTGGGCGTGCCCGCCGACTACGTTCTCGGAGGGCGCTTCTCCGTCCGCCTCTGGCCGGAGGGCGCTCCGGACGGCGCGGAGCCGATCGCGGTCTACGAGCGCGAGGTCCGGAGGCGGGAGGTGCCGCCGGTGCGATGAGGGGCCCCTCCGGTCCAGTGGTGGCCGGCTCGCTGGCCGTCCTCCTCCTCGCCTCCGGCTGCGCACCCGCGCCGGAGCGGCCGCCCGCCGAACCGGCCCGAGCGAGGGCCGATCCACGGCCGGCGGAGCACCCCGAGCCGACCGCCTCGGAGTGGGCGCTCCCCGCAGCCGACGGCGAAGGCGAGCCGGAGCGGCCCCTCCGGGTCGGCGAGATCCATCGCCACGTCGCCGACCTCGCCGCCGGCGACTACCTGGAGGTGGCCGTCGACCAGCTCGGCGTCGACGTGGAGGTCGATCTCCTGGGGCCGGACGGGCGGTCCGTCCTCCCTCGTACCGCCGACAGCCCGACCAACGGCACGGGCGCCGAGCGCCTGGGCGCGGTGGCGGCGACCGGCGGGCGGCACACGGTCGAGGTGCGGCCGTTCGGCGGCATCGACTCGGCGGGCCGCTACCGGCTCCGGGTCGTGGCCCGGCGCCCGGCGGGGGAGACCGATCGGCTGCGGGCGGCGGCGTTCGCGGCGCGCGCGCGGGGGGAGACCCTCCGGCGCGGCGGGCCGGCCTCCGCCGACGCGGCGCTCGCCGCCCTGGACGAGGCGCTCGACCTGTGGAGCCGGCTCGACGATCCGTGGGGCCGCGGCGTCGCCCTCTACGAGATCGGACGGGTCGAGCGCCTCCGGGCCGCGGACGGAGCACCGGCGCTCGCCGCGTGGAGGGCTTCCGCCGCCTCGCTGCGGGCCGCCGGGGAGCCGGCGCTCGAGGGCGAGGTCCATCACCACCTGGGTGACCTCCAGGCCGAGCGCGGCGATCTGGCGAGTGCGCTCGGGAGCTACCGGACGGCCCTCGATCGGCGGCGCGCCGCGGGGGACCGGATCGAGGAGGCGAAGCTCCTCAACCAGCTCGCTCTCGTCCACTTCCGGCTCCGCGAGCCGGAGACGGCGCTCGCGCACTGCGACCGCGCGATCGCGCGCTGGCACGAGCTCGGCGCCCGCGCTTCTTCGGCGGCACCGCTCCACAACCGCGCGTGGGTCTACCTCCACCTCGGGCGGCTGCGGGAGGCGGAACGGGACTTCGCGCGGGCGCGAGCGCTCGCGGAGGAGGCCGGGCGAACGCGACTGGCGGCGGATGCCCTCCTCGGCCTCGCTCACGTCGAGCGGCGGCAGGCCGCGACCCCGGCAGCCCTGCGCTCGGACGAGCTCCGCGACGCGGCGCTCGACCGGGCGCTCGCCCACTACCGGCACGCTCTCGCCTCGTTCGACGGCCTCGGGCACGCGTTCGGCCGTGCGGTGGCGCTGGGCGGCATCGGCGGCACCCTCGCATGGCAGGAGCGATGGCGCGAGAGCCACGACGCCCTGGAAGCGAGCCTCGCGCTGTTCCACGAGCTCGGCGAGCCGCGGGAGGAGGGGCAGATCCACCTCGACCTCGCCGAGTGGGCGGCGCGCCAGGGCGACCACGACCGGGCGCGGCGGAGCGTCCGGCGGGCGCTGCCGCTCCTGGCGCGCGCGGGGGACGACGACGGCCGGGCGGCGGCGCTCTCGTGGCTGGCCCGTTCCGACCGCGCCGAGGGGCGGCTGGCGGAGGCCGCGGCGTCGCTCGACGAGGCGGTGGCGATCGTCGAGAGCCTGCGGGCGGCGGCGCCGCCGGGGGGCACCCTCCGCGCCTCGTTCCTCGCCTCGAAACAGAACTACTTCGAGGAGCTCGTCGACCTGCTGATGGAGCGGCACGCGCGCGAGCCGGAGCGCGGGTTCGACGCGCGGGCGCTCGAGGTCCACGAGCGCTCCCGCGCCCGCTCGCTGCTCGACGCGGCGGCCGGAGCCGGAGGAGGTCGGCGGCTCGGCCGCCCGCTCGATGCGGCCGCGATCGCCGGGCTCCTCGACGACCGGACGGTGCTGGTCGCCTACCACCTCGGCGCGAGCCGTTCGTTCGCCTGGACCGTGGACCGGCAGGGCGTCGAGAGCTTCGTCCTGCCCGCGCGCGAGGAGCTCGAGGCGCTGGCGCTCGAAGCGCACCGGCTCCTCGCGTCGCCCCCGGCCCGCCAGGGGCTCCGGCGGACGGAGAGGGTGCTCGGGCAGGCGAGCGCTCTCTTGCTGGCCCCGTGGGCGGAGCGACTGGCGGAGCGACCGGGTCCGCCGCCGCGCCTCGTGATCGTCGCCCACGGCGCGCTCCAGTACCTGCCGTTCGCGGCGCTGCCGCTACCCCCCGCGCCCGGAGCCGCCCCGTCCGGCGAGCGCGAGCCGCTGATCGCCCGGCACGAGCTGTCGTACCTGCCCTCGGCCTCGCTGCTCGCCGCCGTGCGGGAGCGTGACCTTCACCGGCCGCCGGCCACCGGCACGGTCGCGGTGATCGCCGACCCGGTGTTCGGGCCCGACGATCCGCGCGCGCCGGGCGGCGGAGCGACCGCACCGGGACGCCGGCGGGACGAAGGCGACCCACTGCCCCGGCTCGCGCGGACGCGGAACGAGGCGGAGGCCATTCTCGCGCTCGTGCCGCCGTCCGAGGCGTTCGCAGCCTTCGGCTTCGACGCCACCGCGGATCTCCTCACCGGCGGCCTGCCCGGGAGCTACCGCATCCTGCACGTCGCGACCCACGGCGAGATCGACGCTTCGGGCTCGGGTCGGTCGCGACTGGTCTTCTCCCGCCTGGGCGCCGGCGGAGAGGCACGAAGCGGCGAGCTGTCCGCCGACCGTCTGTACGAGCTCGACCTGCCGTGCGATCTCGTGGTGCTGAGCGCCTGCCGCACCGCGCTCGGCGAGGAGATCCGCGGCGAGGGCCTGGTCGGCCTCGCGCACGGCTTCTTCCACGCCGGCGGCTCACGACTGGTCGCGAGCCTCTGGAGCGTCGACGACGCCGCCACCGCCGAGCTGATGAGCGCCTTCTACCGCGAGCTCCTCGCCGGCGCCGGGCCGGCCGCGGCGCTACGCGCGGCCCAGCTCGACGTCCGGCGGGAGCCCGCCTGGCGGTCGCCCTACTACTGGGCGCCGTTCGTGCTCGAAGGCGACTGGCGGTGGCGGTGAGGCCCCGGCGCTCCTATGGGTCCCCGCCGGCGCCCCCGTTGCCGCTGCCCCCGCTGTAGGCCTCCTCCCCTCCTTCACCCCCTCCGGTCGTGTCGGCCCAGATCTCGGTGGTCGTCTGCAGCGAATCGTAACCGGCGCCGTCTCGGTCGCTCCGTCCGTGGAGCAAC
This sequence comes from uncultured Thermoanaerobaculia bacterium, assembly GCA_964560325.1. GTDB lineage: Bacteria > Acidobacteriota > Thermoanaerobaculia > Multivoradales > DATKCC01 > CAZLLV01. The sequence continues at coordinate 3,577 of CAZLLV010000267.1, forward strand.
CCGTCGCGGCGGAGGTAGAGACGATCGGTGGAGCCCCCCAGGAAGCCGGCGGCCCCGCCCACGGGGAGCACCGTCCGGAGCGTGTAACGCGCCCGCTTGCCGGCCGGGTTCTCGGACCTGCGCGTCCACGACACGCGCACGTCTCGCGGGCCGACTTCGATCGTGACCGAGACGAGGCCCCTCCGGGGTCCGAAGTCGACGCGGTAGCCGTGCCGCGAGCCGTTCGTCGGATCGAAGCGCGAGGCGACGTGGAGCATCAGCTCATCCGCCGGCCTGGCGAGCGTCCCGGCGCGAAGGAAGAGCTCCGGCGCCGGGCCGTCCTCCCCCGACGCCTCGGGATCGGGCGACAGGTGCGCGCCCACCCCCGCGAGCCCCTTCATTTCGGCCAGCGTGAGTCGCACGCGTCCCCCGCGAGGCACCTCGATCTCGAGGCTGCCGTTCTCGGTCACGGTTCCGGGTGTCGTCTGCAGCGGCGAGGTTCTTGTGGCGCCATCCACGTACTGGAGGGTCGACATCATCGTTCTCCTTTCGGTAGAGGCCGGCCACGGCACCGCGGCCGGTCGTTCCGTTGCTTCTACCTGGCAGTGGCACGGCGCGCCGTTTTTGTTTACACCGACCGAGCTAAGATCGGGACTTCGAATGCCGACACCTCGCGTGTACGACGACTTCGTCCGCCCGGCGGACGCCGCCCCCGGTACGGGTGCCCGGCCGGACGGCGCCCCGACCGCGCGGGGCGCCATCGCCGCGGTGCCGCACGTCGTCGCCTGGAACCTGACCCAGCGCTGCAACCTCGCCTGCGCCCACTGCTACATCGCCGCCGGGCCGTGGCACGGCGCCGGCGGCGAGCTGTCGACCGACGAGTGCCGGCGAATCGCGGACGAGATCCTCGAGCTCGCCCCGGCGCCGCTCTTCGTCCTCTCCGGCGGCGAGCCGCTCCTGCGCGACGACCTGGAGGCGATCGCCGCCCACGCCTCGCGCTCCGGCGCCACGGTCGTCGTCGGCACTAACGGCACCGGGCTGACCGAGGCGCGGATCGCCTCGCTCCAGGAGGCCGGCGTCACCGGCGTCGCCATCTCGGTCGACTCGCTCTCCGAGCGCTACCACGACCGCTTCCGCCACGGCGAGGGGGCGCTCGCCGACACCCTCGCCGCGATCGAGCGCCTGCGGGCGGCTCGGCTCGACTTCGTGGTGCAGGCGAGCCTCACCCGCGGCAACCGGCACGAGGTGCGCGAGCTCGCCCTCTGGGCGGCGGAGGCGGGCGCGGTCTGCTTCAACCTCTACTTCCTGGTCGAGACCGGGCGCGGCTCGGGGATGCGCGGCCTGCCGCCGGAAGAGAACGAGGCGGTGCTCGAGGAGCTGGTCGGCCTCCAGAAGGAGCTCCGCGGCCGGATGATGGTGCGCTCGAAGTGCCAGCCGGCGATCATGCGCCTGGTCCACGAGCAGGACGCCGACTCCCCCCTCCTCCACTACGCGACCCGCTGCCCGTGCGGCGTCCAGTACTGCCGCATCACGCCCGAGGGGAAGGTCACCCCCTGCCCGTACAACCCGGCGGTGGCGGGCGACCTGCGCACGTCGAGCTTCCGCGAGGTGTGGACCGGCTCCGACCTCTTCCGGACGCTGCGCGAGGGGGAGCTGGGCGGCAAGTGCGGGCGCTGCGAGTACCGGGTGGTGTGCGGCGGCTGCCGCGCGCGCGCCTACGCCGAGAGCGGCGACCCGATGGCCCAGGACGACTCGTGCGCCTACCAGCCGACCGGCGAGCGCCCGGTGGTGCTACCGCCGGCGGAGGCGAGCTACGGCGCCGCACCCGCGACCGAGCTCGCCTGGAGCGACCCCGCCCGGGCGCGGATCGAGCGCATCCCGTCGTTCGTGCGCGGGGTGGTGACGAAGCGGGTCGAGGACTACGCCCGCCGCGAAGGCATCGCCGAGATCACCCCGGAGCTGCTCGACCGCATCCGGCAGGAGATGCCGGTCGACTTCTCCAAGCGCCTGCCCTTCTTCGCGCAGGACGACTGAGCCGGACCGGAGGGGGGGTTCCATTCCATTCGGTTATCGGCTAGTCTACAATCCTCTATGCATCAGATCGAGGTCCGGGGACGCTTCGTCCTCTCCGCCATGGCGGTGTTCGTGTGGCTGCTCGGTTCGTGCGGCGGCTCGGCGAGCAGCCCGACCGACCCGGGGACGCCCCGCGTGGACGAGACGGAGGTCGAGTACTTTTCGTTCCAGCTCGTCAACCAGGCGCGTGGGGAGGAGGGGGCCGGCGAACTGATGTACGACGAGACGCTGGCGAACGTCGCCCGCGCGTACAGCCGGCGGATGCGCGACGAGGGATTCTTCGCCCACGTCGATCCGGCGGGGATGGGCTTCTCCGACCGGCTCCACGCGGCGGGCGTGCACGTGCTGGTGGCGGGGGAGAACCTGGCCGTGGTCGAAGGCTCCGACAACCCCGCCAGCTCCGCCCACCGCGGGTTCCTGAACAACTCCGCCCACCGCGACAACCTCCTCGACGGCCGCTTCACCCACGCCGGCATCGGCGTCGCCCGCCGCGGCGACACCTACTGGCTCACGCAGCTGTTCATCCGCCGGTAGAGCTACCGCCCTACCGGCGCATCGCCCCCAAACCCCTCCCTCCCCTTCCCCCTCGCGGGGGCAGGGGACGCCCCCTCCCGACCCGCGTGCTGCCAACGTCGAAGGGCGGCGGAAGGGACCCGGCGACGGGGGCTCTGAGCCCCGCGCGCTCCCGGCCGAGTCGGAAAGCACCAGCTCCCCGCCGCGGGGTGAAGCGCAGGCGCGAGCCAGAGCCATGGTGATCCGAGACGCTCGCGCCGTCCCCTCGCCGGGTCCCTTCCGCCGCCCCCTCTACCCTTTGACCACCCCCATCGGGCGGAGCTGAGCCACCTTGCGGCTGATCCCCGCGCGGTGGATCACCTCGATCACGTCCTTCACGTCCTTGTACGCCTCCGGCATCTCCTCCGCCACGGTCGCCCGGCCGGCGGCCATCACCACCACCCCGCGCTCCTCCAGCTCCCGCTCCAGCGACCGGCCGCGGGCGTTCTTCTTCGCCTGGTGCCGGCTCATCCGCCGGCCGGCGCCGTGGCACGACGAGCCGAAGGTCTCCCGGTACGCCGCCTCGCTCCCCGCCATCACGTACGAGTAGCGCCCCATGTCGCCCGGGATCAGCACCGGCTGCCCCACCGCCCGGTACGGCTCCGGCGTTCCCTCGTGCCCCGGCGGGTAGGCGCGGGTCGCGCCCTTCCGGTGGACGCAGAGCCGCCGCTCCTTCCCGTCGACCTCGAAGGTCTCGAACTTCGCGATGTTGTGGCACACGTCGTAGACCACGCCGACCGCCGCCTCGTCGGTCGAGATCCCCAGGCCGTTCGCCAGGCTCTCGCGCGCCCAGTGGGTCATCACCTGCCGGTTGGCGAAGGCGTAGTTGGCGGCCGCGGCCATGGCGCCGAGGTAGCGCTGCCCCTCCGGCGAGCGGATCGGCGCGCAGCAGAGCTGCTTGTCCGGCAGGTCGATGCCGTACTTCGCCGCCGCCTTGACCATGACCTTCAGGTGATCGGTGCAGACCTGGTGGCCGAGCCCGCGCGATCCGGAGTGGATGAGCACGGTCACCTGGTCCTCGGTCAGACCGAAGGCGTCGGCGGCGGCGCGGTCGAAGACCTCGGCGACGTAGAGGATCTCGGCGAAGTGGTTGCCCGAGCCGAGCGTGCCGAGCTGGTTCGAGCCCCGTTCGAAGGCCCTCTCCGTGACGTCCTCCGGCGCCGCCCCCGGCAAGCAGCCCCCCTCCTCGAGCGTCGCCAGGTCGTCCGCCTCCCCGAACCCCGCCTCCACCGCCCAGGCGGCACCCCTCTCGAGCACCTCCCAGAGCCTCTCCTTCGACAACCGCAGGTCCCGCCGCGAGGCGCCGACGCCGGTCGGGATCGCGTCGAAGAAGTGCTTCACGACCTCGCGCAGGCGGGGCTGGAGATCCTTCCGCTCGATACCGGTGCGCAGCAGGCGCACGCCGCAGTTGATGTCGTAGCCGACGCCACCCGGCGAGACCACACCGTCCTCCGCGTCCATCGCCGCGACCCCGCCGATCGGAAAGCCGTACCCCCAGTGGATGTCGGGCATGGCGATCGACGCCTTCACGATCCCGGGCAGGTGCGCGACGTTCGCCACCTGCTGGAGGCTCTGATCCTGCCGGATCTCCTCCATCATCGGCCCCGAGGCGTAAACGATCCCGTCCACCCGCATCCCCCCATGTCTCGGGATCCGCCAGCGGGTGTCGTCGATGCGTTCGATCTCGATGCTCATGAAATGACTTTCACGCAAACGGTCTGCCACGGGAAGACCCGGCGGGGTTGGTGGGCGAAGGTCGGTGGGGGATCTCGGGGCCGGGATCCTTCACCGATCCGTGGTGGTCCAGAGGGGCTCTTCTGCGACCGCAAGCTGAGGGGACGACGATCGCGGATTCCCCCACCCCAACCACCACCGAACGGAGGCCCGGGGCGCGGGGGGCGCACCCGGAGATGGGATGAGAAGGCCAACCCCCTCACGCAGTACCGTATGAGGGTCTGCAATCTGGTACGAGCTCGAGGGCTCAGAAAGGAGGCTGGCCATGAAGGAGCATAGCAAGGTGGAGCAGGCGGTGGGTTTGGACA
>CAZLLV010000268.1:0-2635 GCA_964560325.1 uncultured Thermoanaerobaculia bacterium
GATCGGCCAGGACGAGGCGGTGCGCCTGGTGGCGGACGCGGTGCTGCGCGCCCGCGCCGGCATCAAGGACCCGCGCCGGCCGATCGGCTCGTTCATCTTCCTGGGGCCGACCGGGGTCGGCAAGACCGAGCTGGCAAAGACTCTCGCCGAAGCGCTCTTCGACTCGGAGGACAACGTCGTCCGCATCGACATGTCGGAGTACATGGAACGCCACGCCGTCTCGCGGCTGATCGGCGCCCCGCCCGGCTACGTCGGCTACGAGGAGGGCGGCCAGCTCACCGAGACGGTGCGCCGGCGGCCGTACGCGGTGATCCTGTTCGACGAAATCGAGAAGGCCCACCACGACGTGTTCAACGTGCTCCTCCAGGTGCTCGACGACGGCCGGATCACGGACTCGCAGGGCCGCACGGTCGACTTCAAGAACACGGTCATCATCATGACCTCGAACATCGGGTCGCACCACCTCCTCGAAGGCGTGACCGACACCGGCGAGATCACCGACGGGGCGCGCGATGCGGTGACCCAGGAGCTGCGGTCGCACTTCCGGCCCGAGTTCTTGAACCGGGTCGACGACATCGTGCTCTTCAAGCCACTCACCCTCGGCGAGATCGAGCAGATCGTCGACCTCCAGACCGAGGATCTGAGGAAGCGCCTCGCCGACCGGAACATCCGGATCGAGCTCTCCGAGCCGGCACGGACCCTGGTCGCCCGCAAGGGCTTCGACCCGGTCTACGGCGCCCGGCCGCTCAAGCGCTACCTCCAGCACGAGCTCGAAAGCCGCATCGGCCGCGCCATCATCGCCGGCGAGGTGACCGACGGCTCGGTGCTGAAGGTGAGCGTGGAGAACGGCGAGCTGGCGGTCGAGATCGAGCCGCCGGCGACCGAGGGCGGAGAGCAGCGATCGAGCGCCGCCTGACGACGGCCTGTCCCGCTCCCCACCCCCGCCCGCACCTCCGCTCCGTCCCCGCCGCCCGGTGTCCGTCGGGCGGCATCCGGCTTGCTTCGATGGAGCGGCGATGACTCATCCGACCCTGGTGCGCGAATGGTCCGGCCTCGACGCCTTCCGCGAGGTGCCTCATACCGGCGTGGTGTACGTGACGCGGGAGGCGACGCGGCTCGGGTTCGATCCTCACGACCCGTCCTGGTGGAACCTCGGGCAGGGCTCGCCGGAGACCGGCGTGCTGCCCGGGGGCGAGCCGCGGATCGACGGCATCCCGATCGCGCTGGACGACCACGAGTACGGACCGGTCGCCGGCGTCTGGGAGCTGCGCGAGGCGGTGGCGGAGCTCTACAACCGGCTCTACCGGCGGGGCATGGGCTCGCGCTACACGGCGGAGAACGTGGCGATCGCCTCCGGCGGCCGCTCGGCGCTGACCCGCGCCGTCGCCTCGCTCGGCAACATCAACCTCGGCCACTTCCTCCCCGACTACACGGCCTACGAGGAGCTGCTCGACGCCTTCCGCCACGCGACCGCGATCCCGATTCTGCTCAGCCGCCGGCAGGGCTATCGCATCGCGGTCGACGCGCTGCGGCGGGAGATCGCCGGCCGCGGCCTGGGCGGCATCCTGGCGTCGAACCCGGGCAACCCGTCCGGCCACCTGGTCTCCGGCGACGAGCTCGCCGCCTGGGTTCGCCTGGCGCGCGAGCTCTCCTGCGCGCTGGTGCTCGACGAGCACTACTCCCACTACATCTGGAAGCGGGACACGACCGAGCCGGGCCCGACGGTGAGCGCCGCGCGCTACGTCGAGGACGTCGACCGCGATCCGATCGTGCTGCTCGACGGGCTGACCAAGAACTGGCGCTATCCGGGCTGGCGGGTCGGCTGGATCGTCGGGCCGCGCCCGATCATCGAGCGGGTCGAGAGCGCCGGCTCCTTCCTCGACGGCGGCTCGCCCCGGCCGCTCCAGCGTGCCGCGATCCCGCTCCTCGAGCCCGACCGGGTGCTCTCCGAGGCCGAGGCCCTCCAGGCGGCCTTCCGGACCAAGCGGGACCTCATGGTGAGCCGCCTCCGGGAGCTGGGGTTCCGGTTCGACCGGGAGCCGGAAGGCGCCTTCTACGCCTTCGCCTCCCTCGAAGAGCTGTCCGGCGACCTGGCGGACGGCATGGCCTTCTTCCGCCACTGCCTCGAGCACAAGGTGGTGGTCGTCCCCGGCGTCTTCTTCGACGTCAACCCGGGCCAGCGCAGAAACCCCCGCGCCTGCCGCTTCACGAGCTACGTCCGCTTCTCCTTCGGCCCGCCGATCGAGCGCGTCCGCGGCGGTCTCGACCGCCTCGAAGAGATCGTCCGCGGCGCCGCCGAGAGCGTCGCCTGACCGGCGGCTTCCCGCCCCTTCCCCGCCCCCTGAACGAAAAACGGCCCGCCCGTCCCGAGGGACGAGCGGGCCGTGGTGTCGCTACGGCGAGCCGAGAACTACTCGGTCGTGCCGAGGCCCTCGAGACGCCAGGTGCCGCGTCCGAGGGTGCCGGCCGAGAGGACGTCCGCCTGGGCGTCGTACTCGAGGTCGAAGACCGGGACGGTCGGCAGGCTGTCGGCGCTGCCGAGCCGCTTCCACTTCGTGAAGCCCTGGTTCCGCTTCGAGTAGAAGACGCCGTTCGAGGTCGCCACCACCAGCAGGTCGTTGGAGGTGTCCACCCG
>CAZLLV010000269.1:0-3563 GCA_964560325.1 uncultured Thermoanaerobaculia bacterium
TCCCTCGGCCGGGAGCCCCCCGCCCCGACCGAAAGCCCCTCGCACCCCGCCTCGCCGACCTCGGACCCCGCCATCGCCCCCGCCCAGATCCTTCGCTGCGCTCAGGATGACAAGGGGAGATCTACCCCTGCACGCGCCCCAGCGCCTCGAGCAGCTTCCCGGCGTCCGCGTACCGCTCCTCCGGTGCCTTCGCCAGGCAGCGGAGGACGATCTGTTCCAGCTCCTCCGGCAGCTCCTCGCGGATCGTCCGGGGCGCCGGGGGCTCCTCGTGGAGGTGCTGGGTGACGATCTGGGGCAGGGTGCCGCCGGGGAACGGGGGGCGGCCGACGAAGACCTCGTAGAGCATCACGCCGAGCGAGTAGACGTCCGCGCGCGCGTCCGCCGGCTCGTTCTTGAGCCGCTCCGGCGCCAGGTAGTGCGGCGTGCCCACCACCTCGCCCCGCTTCGTATAGGCCGAGGTCTCCGTCACCGTCCGGGCGATCCCGAAGTCCATCACCTTCGCGTTCCCCGCCGCGTCCAAGATCACGTTCTCCGGCTTCACGTCCCGGTGGATCACTCCGATCTCGTGCGCCGCCGCGAGCCCCGCGGCCACCTGCCGTGCGACCCGCAGCGCCGCCCGGAACGGCAGCGGCTCCTCGGCCCGGTCGAGGAGCGTGCGCAGCGTCACCCCGCGCACCGACTCCATCGACACGAACCGCACCCCGTCGAGCTCCCCGAAGTCGTACGTCCGCAACACGTTCGGGTGCGTGATCCGCCGCGCCAGCCGCAGCTCCTCCTTGAGCCGGTCCCCTTCCCCGTCCGCCCCCCGCCGCAGCACCTTGAGCGCCACCAGCTCGTCGAGCTCCCGGTCGCGCGCCTGGAAGACCACCCCCATCCCGCCCGACCCGAGCACCGACACGATCTCGAACCGCCCGCCGAGCACCGAGCCCGGGCCGAGGCGTGCCACCGCCGCCTCCTCCGGCGGTAGCTCGGCGCGCGCCGCCGCGACCCGCTCCGCGTCCTCCGTGTCCATCACGTGGATCGGCCCCGTCGCGGTCGACACCGGCCGCTGCGCCGCCTCCTCGCCCAGGTGCACCGTCCGCGCCGTCGTACCCAGGTCGTCGAGCCGCGAGACCTCCTCGGGCGAGACCGCGTAGAGCCGCTGGCTCGACACCAGCCCGGAGCGCGCGGTGGCCGCGAGGCCGCGCTCGCCGAACAGCTCGCTCAGGCTTTCGCGCACGCTCGACGTGAGCACGATCTCGCCCGGTGAAGCGTCCCGGAGCAGGCTGTCGACCCGCGCCACCGGCAGCCCGACCAGCCCGCGCCGCGCGCCCCGGCCCCACTGGAGGGTGCCGCGCGTGGCCGCGCCGGAGGCGACGGCCACGGTCGGGAGCTGCCAGTCCTCGGCCCCGCCGCGCCGCGCCTGGTCGACCAGCGGCACCGCCACCGACAGCGCCCGCAGCGCCGCCCGCGGGCCGACGAAGCTGACCAGCGCCCGATGGCCGAGAAGCGCCTCCGGCCGCCCGCCCTCCGCCGAGACCAGAGCGGCGATCCGGTCGAGGTCTCCCTGCATCTCCGCCACCGAGCGCTCCGGCTCCTTCGGCGAGCGCGCGTGCCGGCGCAGGTCGACCGCCAGCAACACCACCTCTTCGGCGGCCGGTACCCCGAGGCCGCCGGTCTCCCCGTCACCGCCGTCCGTGCCGCCGGCGCCGGGCAGCGACAGGGAGAGGTGGCTCATGTACGCCTCCATGTCCCGCTTCTCCCGCAGGCTCGCGAGCAGCTCGTCGAGCGTCCGCCCGAGCCGCCCCACCTCGTCGTCTCCCGAGTCGGCGATCCGCCGGTCGTAGTCCCCTTGCCGGGCCGCCTCCGCCGCCTCCGCCAGCTCGCGCACCGGCCGCAGGCTGCGCCGGGCGAGCGGGTAGGCGCAGGCGATGGCGAGGAGGACCGCCGCCGCGCCGACGATCGTCAGGATCCACTGGAGCTGCCGGTAGGTGGCGAGCTGCTCGTCGAGCGAGGCGAGGGTGACGGCGGCGCCGACCGGCTGGCCGGCGGCGTCGAGGAGCGGAGAGACGCGGGCGAGCCAGGGGCTCTCGTCGAGATCGACCGTCAGGCTGCCGGCGGCCGGCGCCTCGCTCGGACCGTCGTCGCCGGCTGGAACCGCGAGCGCGGCCGAGACCTCGCTCGGCCGGGCCCGGAGCGCGTCGGCGAGCGCTTGCGCGCGCGGCGTCTCGAGCGTGGTGCCGGCGAGGCGCAGATCGCCGCCGGGGCCCGCGAAGTAGGCGACCCGGCCGCCGCTCGCCTCTTCGACGGTGCGGGCGAGGGCGTCGTCGATCCGGGAACCGACCAGGAGGTAGCCGGCCAGGTCGAGCCCGCGCGCCACGCTCACCACCACGGCGTCGTACAGCCGGTCACCCTCGGCCCAGACGCCCGAGGCGTAGTAGTCGGTGAGCGCTCGCTCGACCAGCGGACGGTCCGACAGGTCCTCCCCCGGTGCGTCCGGCCGCTCGGTGTGGGCGAGCACCCGGCCGTCCGGGGTGAGCACGGCGGCGAAGTCGAAGCCGAGCTCCTCCTGGTTCTGGGCGAGGACATCGAGGATCGACGCCGTGTCCGCGGTCTCCGCCGCCTGGGCGACATACGCGCCGAGGTAGGGGTCGAGCTTGAAGAGGTCGGCGGCGAGCCAGAGCCGCTGGTAGCTCTGGTCGCGAAACGCCTCCTGCACCTCGTAGGCGAGGTCGAGCTGGTCCTCGGCGGCTTGCGCGGCGACCCGGCTGCCGAGGACTGCGGTGACGACCACCGCGGCCCCGACCGCGAGGAGCACCAGGACGCTCGCGAGCAACGCGATCCGGAGCGCCAGCGAGGTGCGCCGTCTCGTCTTCTTCGCCGCGCCGCGTGGGCGCGCCGGCGGACGGGCCTCAGTGGCCTCGGTAGCGGTCACGTTTCCTCGCTCCGTACGAGCGGCCGGATTTGTCGAGGTGAGGGGGGATGCGCGGCTTGGTGATCTCGAGCCGTACGGCGACCGGGGACGGGGTGCCGGAGGCGGGGACGTCGATCCGGCGGGACCAGGGCTCGGCCTGCTCGTGCCAGATCGTGAGCGTGCCCGGGCCCGGCGGCAGACCGCTCAGCCGGAAGCTCCCGCGCGCGTCGGGGCGGACGTGGTGCGGCGTGTCGACCACCACCACGTAGCCGACCATGTCGTGGTGGACGTTGCAGAACACGCGCACCACGCCGGCCTCGTCGAACCGCACCCGCTCCGCCTTGCCGCGCCCGTAGAGGCCGAGGTCGATTCGCGCCGCCTCGGAGACGGAGAAGACGTTGTGGAGGATTGGGTCGCGGTTCGGGAACGAGACGGCGCCGTCCTTCTCGACCACCAGCACGCGGGGGGCGAACTCCTTGCGCTGGGTGATCATCTCCTGGATCTCCGGCGCGCTCCGCCGCCCGGCGCGGGACGGCGGCCGGTCGGGCTCGAAGTAGACGATGGCGCGGCCCGCCTCGCCCGGTGCCGGGCGCCCTTTCGAGACCACCTCGACCCGGCCGGTCAGATCGGCCGCGGCCGCCGGCGCCGACAGGGCGGCGGCGAGGAGCAG
>CAZLLV010000270.1:0-3380 GCA_964560325.1 uncultured Thermoanaerobaculia bacterium
CGGCGGGCGCTCGCGCCCGAGCTCTCGGAGGGCCTCCGCCGCACCGCGCGCGAAGGGGGCGCGAGCCTCTTCATGACGCTGCTCGCCGGCTTCGGAGCGTACCTCTCCCGGCTGACCGGCGGCGGCGACTTCCTCCTGGGCACTCCGATCGCCGGCCGCTCCCGGCCCGAGACCGGACCGCTGATCGGCCTCTTCGTCGACACGCTCGTCCTGCGGGCCGACCTGGGCGGCGATCCGGCGTTCGAGCGCCTGCTGTCCCGCATCCGCGCCGACGCCCTGGCGGCGTTCGCCGGGGCCGACCTGCCGTTCGTGCGCCTGGTCGAGGCGCGCGAGCCCGGGCGCGACCTGTCGCCCGCGCCCCTCTTACAGGTCGGCGTGGGGTTAGAAGCGCGGACTGTGCCGGTGCCGCCGCCGGCCGGGCTCTCCTGGCGCACGGTCGAGGTGCCGCGGACGACCGCCAAGCTCGACCTGGCGCTGGTCGTGCGCGAAGAGGGGGCCGGCTTCGTCCTCCAGGCCGACCACTCCGCCGACCTCTTCGACACCACCACCGTGGCGCGCTGGCTGCGCCAGGTCGAGACCGTGCTCGGCGGCGCCGTCGAAGCTCCGGCGACGCGGCTGTCGGAGCTGCCGCTCCTCGCCGCCGCCGAGCGCCACCAGGCGCTCCGGGAGTGGGGGGACGGCGGCCCGGCCGCGGGCGCCGCGGACCGGCCGGCGACGCTCCACGCCCGCTTCGCCGCGCAGGCCGCACGGACACCGGACGCGATCGCCCTCACCGGCGGCTCGGCGCGCTGGAGCTATCGGGAGCTCGACCGTCGCGCGGAGGCGGTGGCGCGGCGGCTGAGCGCGCTCGGCGTCGGGCCGGAGGCGCCGGTCGGCGTCGCCCTCGACCGTTCGCCCTGGCTGGTCGCGGCACTCCTCGGCGTGCTCCGCGCCGGCGGCGCCTACGTCGCCCTCGATCCGTCGTACCCGGAGGCGCGGCTGGCGGCGGTTCTCGCCGGCTGCGGGTCGGACGGGCCCGGCCACGAGCCCTGGATCGTCACCTCCGCCGCCGTCGAAGCCCGGCTCCCCGCGGCGCTCGGCGACGGCCGCCGCGTCCGGGTCGACGCCCTCGACATCCCCGGCGACGGCCTGCGGATCGACGGCCGGGCGGGGGGCCGAAACCTCGCCTACGTTCTCTTCACCTCGGGCTCGACGGGCAAGCCGAAGGGCGTGGCGATCGAGCACCGGAGCGCCGCCGCCTTCCTGGCCTGGGCCAGGAGCGCCTTCGGGCCCGACGAGCTCGCCGGGACGCTCGGCTCGACCTCGATCGCCTTCGACCTCTCGGTCTTCGAGCTGTTCGCGCCGCTCCTCTGCGGCGGCACCGTCCACCTGGCCGGGGACGCCCTGGCGCTCGCCGACCCCGCCCGCTTCCCGGACGCGCCGCGGATCACGCTGGTCAACACGGTGCCGTCGGCCGCCGCCGAGCTGGTGCGCCTCGGCGCCTTACCGCCGTCGGTGCGGACGCTGGCGCTGGCGGGGGAGCCGCTTCCGCGCTCTCTCGCCGAGGCGGCACGGGCGGCGCTGCCCGGCGAGCTGCGGGTGCTCGACCTCTACGGCCCGTCGGAGGACACCACCTACTCGACCTGGGCAGCGGTGGTGCCGGGCGAGCGGCGGGAGCCGACGATCGGACGCCCGGTCGCCGGCACCCGGGCCTACGTGCTCGATGCGCACCTGCGGCCGGTGCCGCCCGGGGCGGTGGGGGAGCTCTGCCTCGCCGGCGCCGGGCTCGCCCGAGGCTACCGCCTGCGACCGGCGGAGACGGCAGCAGCGTTTGTTCCGGAGGGGTTCGCCGACGAGGTCGGAAGCCGGCTCTACCGGACCGGGGACCTCGTGCGCCACCTGCCGGACGGCCGGCTCGACTTCCTCGGCCGGCGCGATCACCAGGTGAAGCTCCGCGGCTTCCGGATCGAGCTGGGCGAGGTCGAGACGGTGCTCTGCGAGGTCCCCGGGGTCCGGGAGGCGGTGGCCGTCGTCGCCGGTTCCGACGATCCCCGGCTGATCGCCTACGTCGGCACCGGCGGTGCGGCGCCGGCGGTCGAGGTCTCCGTCGAGGGCCCGGCCCTGCGCGAGCGGCTCGCCCGGCGCCTGCCGGCGTACATGGTGCCGTCGGCGATCGTCGCCCTGCCGGCGCTCCCGCGCACGCCGAACGGTAAGATCGACCGCAGGGCGCTGCCCGCTCCCGCCGCACCGGAGGGCTGGAACGGCGGCGACGATCCCGCCCGGCCGCTCACGGCGACCGAGGAGCTGCTGGTGCCGGTCTGGGAATCGGTGCTGGGGGCGGCCCTGGGTGGAGCCAGACCCGGCCGAGTGGGGCGCGACGCCGACTTCTTCGCGCTCGGCGGCCACTCGCTCCTCGCCACCCGGCTGCTCGCCGCCGTACGCCGGACCTTCGAGGTCGAGCTGCCGCTGGCGGCGGTGTTCGAGGCGCCGACCGTGGCCGCCCTCGCCCGCCGGATCGACGCCGCCGCCCGCGGCGAGGCGGCCGGGGCGGTGCCGCCGCCGGTGACCCGCGCGAGCGACGAGGAGCGGGCTGCACCGCTCCCGCTCTCCTCGGCGCAGCGCCGGCTCTGGTTCCTGTACCGCCTGGAGGAGCGCCGGATGGGGAGCGCGTACCACGTCACGCAGGCCGTCCAGCTCGAAGGCGAGCTCTTCCCGGGCTTGCTCGACCGGGCGCTCGCCGAGATCGTCGCGCGGCACGAGGCGCTCCGCACCCGGATCGTCGAGACGGCCGAGGGCGAGGCGCGCCAGGCGATCGACCCGCCGCCGCCCGCCGGGCGGATCCTCTCGACGACCGACTTCGAGGCGGTCCCGGAGGCGGCCCGGCAGGCCGCGCTCACGCGCTGGATCGCCGCCGAGAGCGAGCAGCCATTCGCGCTCGGGGCTGAGCCGCCGGTGCGCTGGCGCCTCGCCCGCCTCGGGCCGGCGGAGCACGTCTTGCTGGTGGTGGCGCACCACGTAGCGGTCGATCTCGCCTCCTTCGCGGTCGTCTACCGGGAGCTGTCGGCGCTCTACCGGGCGTTCGCCGCGGGGGAGCCCTCGCCGCTCCCGCCGCCGCCGCTCCAGTCCGCCGACTGGACCCTCTGGCAGCGGCGGCTCGGCCGGCCGGACGGGGAGGAGGCCTCGGTGCTGGCGGAGCAGCTCGCGTGGTGGCGCGAGCGGCTGGCCGGGGCGCCGACCGTGCTCGAGCTGCCGGCCGACCGCCCACGCCCGGCCGAGCAGAGCTACCGCGGCGCCCGCGTCGAGGCGGCGCTCGACGGAGCGACCGCCGAACGCCTCGGCGCCTTCTGCCGGCGGACCGGCGCGACGCCGTTCATGGCGCTGCTCGCCGCTTTCGGTGCGCT